>NZ_AUKR01000016.1:0-144418 GCF_000424845.1 Streptomyces sp. TAA040
CACGGCCGGGAGGTGAATCTCCTGGTCAGTGGGTCTTTCTCGTGTCTCGATCCACTGCTAGCGGACGACTCGGAGAGGCCGTGGGCGAGGCGGCTCTGGGACCAGTTTGGGACCAGGGGCGGTCTTGGACGACTTGAGGTGCTCGCTGAGCGCCGCGCCGGCACGAGCGATCGAACGAGGATCCGGGCGCAGGTAGCGTTGTGTCGTGCTGAGCGAGCCGTGACCGGCGATCTTCCGCAGCACATGCAACGGCACGCCGGCGTCAGCCATCCACGTCAGTCCCGTGTGCCTCAGGTCGTGCCGCCGCAGATGCTCGAACCCCAGCCGGACGACGACCTCGTCCCAGTGCGTGGCATCGCGCAGCACCGCGGTCGATATCCGCCCGCCGCGGGGCCCGGCAAAGAGGCGGGCCATGGGGTCGCCTCCCACGGCAGCAATGCGTTCGGCGACCAACGGTCGAATCTCCGGGATGATCGGGACAAACCGACGGCGCTTACCCTTCGTACCCTTGTCCACCAGACCGCCCGGCGAGGGAGTTGAGCTTGTTCCGCTTTGACGGACACCACCGGTGTGGTGGTCAGGCTGCGAGTGCGGTCTCGTATTCGGCGGGACTGCGATAGCCGAGGCTGCTGTGCAGACGGTGCAAGTTGTACCAGCCCTCGATGAAATCGAAGATCGCGGTGCGGGCAGCGGCCCGGCTGGGCCAGGAGATGGCGTCGAGCAACTCCCGCTTGATGGTGGCGAAGAACGACTCGGCGAGTGCGTTGTCCCAGCACTGTCCGGTGCGACCGACCGACAGACGCACCCCCAAGTGGTCTGCCAGCGCGGCGAACTGCTGGCTGGTGTACTGGCAGCCACGATCCGAGTGAAAGATCACCGGCCGGGTGGGACGGCGCTTCCGACAGGCGGCCGTGAGGGCATCGGCGACCAGATCGGTCCGCAGGTGGTCGGCCGTCGCCCAGCCGACCACGCGACGGGAGGCGATGTCGTTGACGGTGGCCAGATAGAGCCATCCCTCCTCCGTGGCGATGTAGGTGATGTCGCCGCACCAGCGGGCATCCAGGCCGGCGGGGTCAGGCTGGAAGTCCCGGACGACGAGATCGGGCCGCAGGGCAGCTCGTGGATCGGGGATCGTCGTCAGGTGCCGTCGTCTGCGGTGTCGGCCCTGCAGGCCGGCAGCCCGCATCAGCCGCGCGACACGTCGGCGGCCACATCCGGCGCCTGCCCGCTTGAGCACGGCATGGACGCGCGGGGCACCGCAGGTTCCCCGCGATCTCGCGTGGACGTCGGCGATCTGTTCCGTCAGCTGGGCATCACGGACCGTGCGGGGGCCAGGCTTGGCAGCGCGGCGGGCATAGAAGGCAGTCCGGGAGACCTTCAGCAGCTCACACGCTCGTTTGACGCTGTGACCTGCACGCTTCTCCGCCTCGATGAACGGGTGCACCGTCACCGGGTCTCCTTCGCGAAGAAAGCCGTGGCCCGCTTGAGGATGTCGACGTCCTCACGCAAACGGCGGTTCTCCCGCCGCAGTGCGGCCAGTTCCTCGCGTTCGCTGCTGGTCAGGCCGTCCCGCTCGCCCGCATCGACCTCGGTCTGCTTCACCCAGTCACGCACCGCGGTCTCGGTCAGATCGAAGTCCTTGGCGATCTGACCGACCGAGCGGTCACCGCGTCGGCACAGCTCGACGATCTCCGCCTTGAACTCCGGCGCGAACGAGCGACGAGGGCGAGGCTTCTTCTTCCCCATGCTCTCCATGATGAACATCCTCCCGGGGCCGAACCCCTGATCTCGGATGTCCGTCAGAGCGGATCAAGCCCACCCCGGCCTTCCCACCCGCTGCCGGTCAGTGGCGTGTCGGGACTCGCTCGGCGATCACAGTGGCGGGACCGCGCCGGATTCACACCGGCTTCCTCGTTCCGCCGTCGCCTTGTCGCCAGCCATCATCCCCGCTCCGGGACGCCGTGTCGGCCGTCAGTCCGTCTCCTGGGTGTGCGGGGCCGTAGCAGGCGGATGGGTCGGACGGTCCCGCCCGCCGTCGCGGCCGGACACCACCACGACGACCAGCCCGACAACAAGGGCTGCTGCGACGACACGTCCGCTCGCGCGCGCCCACCAGGCCGGACGGGCCGCATTCGCCCCTCCCCTCGGCGGGCCCAGCCGTTCGGCCCGCCGTGCCGGTCTCAGCAGACGGAGCAACAACAGCGCGGCAACGGGTATCTGCAACAGCCAGAGAACGGTGCGCGGCCACTCACCGAACCAGACGTTGGTTCCGTACAGCAGTGTGTGCCACACGCTCAGCACGTAGACGACGATCACGAACCGGTGCAGACGCCGCCAGGTGTTCGCGCCGATGCGATGCCGGACGTAGAACAGCAGGCCGAGCGGAACTGCCAGGTACAGGGCCCCCTGGCCCAGGGGGATGGCGATCTGGCCGGTACCGGAGTCGTACCAGCCGGGCACGAAGCTGTCGGCGAAACCCACCCACAGGCGCCTGGCCCAGCCCACCTCCGACTCGTAGCGCACCAGCTCCGCAGCGAACATCAGCGCGTGGGCGAACATCAGCGCCGTGGTCGTCAGGCTCGTGGTGCGGTGCCAACGTTCCAACGTCTGCCGAGAGACAGGCGGCCGGGCGGTGCGCGGCCCCGACAGCAGCAGACCGAGTACGACCGTGCCCCAGGCCCACAGCAGACCGGACCAGCCGAACGCCTGGCTGAGCAGGTACATCCAGTAAGTGCGGGCGTCGTCCATGAACGGCATGACCGCGACGGTGTCCGAAGTGCCCGACTCCATGCGCACCCACAGCAACACGAACACGAGCGCCGTGACCACCACCGCAGCGGTGGCGTCGGGCAGGGCGGACCGCAGGTCGCCGCGCAGCGCGACGCGGTCCCCGGGAGGCCGCCCGCCTCCGGGCGGGGCTACTGACCCGCCGTCCAACGTGGCGTCTGGTGTCATCAGGGGCCTTTCGGGCATGGGCCACCGCGGCAACGGTGTGCATGTGTCGTGAGGGAACGAGTCTGGCTGATGGGGCGGCTATCCCCAGAGGCGTTATCCGGCCAAAGCTCCACCACACGCGTACAGGGGTCGCCCACGTACACGCTCCCCTCCGGATTCAGGACAACCGCCGAAGCCCCACTGTCTCAGGAGTACGAGCGCCCGTACGCTGAGGCACGCAGTCGGTTCGCGCCTCCCGTCCGCCCGGACACCGGGGGCGCGACGCAAGAGGGAACCCGGTGCGAATCCGGGGCTGTCCCGCAGCGGTGAGTGGGAACGAACGCCGTCGATGTCACTGGGCCCGCGCCAGGGCCCGGGAAGAGACGGCCGATAGGTGTCCGCCCCTTCGGCTGACGCGCCCGCGAGTCCGAAGACCTGCCGCTGCGTCCGCGTCCCGCGCGGGCTGTGCACGTGACCTCGTGGACTGGGTCGGCGGTACGGGCGGACGTACGTCGTGCGTGTGACCGCGCCTCCTTCCCTGTCGGTGTTCAAGGGCCGGTACGGAGGAGGATGGTGTGCGGGACCCAGCCGCTGCGCGTCGGCCTTTCCGACCCCGGGTCGACGTGGCGTCCGACGGACCGGAACGGGCGATTCTCGCACCGGTCGCGGGCGGGCTCCAGGAATGGGAGAGGTCACGCGGCACGGTGTCCGGCGTCTGCCACGGAACTCTGGGCGAGCTGTACCAGGGCCCGTTGCAAGCAGGCAGCACTCCGGAGATCGCGGTGGTGTCCTTCCCTGTGGACCGTCACTCCTGGGTGTACTTCACACCGAGGTCGACGGCCGGACCGCGGCGCTCGCCGGCGCTGGGTGAGAAGTCGTCAACAGCCGCGCGGATCTTTCTGGACCACTACGGTCTCACCCTGCCCCCGGGTGACTGGCGGACCCACTCCGAACTGCCGGTGGGCGTGGGGATGGCCAGTTCGACGGCGGATGTCGTGGCGACGCTGCGCTGTCTGTTCCGTGCATTCTCCCTGCCGTACGAGGAGGGCGTGGTCCTCTGCATCCTGGCGGAGATCGAGCGCGCGGACAGCGTCTTCCTCGACGAGTTCGCCCTGTATCTCAGTGGGCGGCACCGGGTGGTGCGGCGGCTGGGACCGGACATCGGCTTCCACACCGCCTTCGTCACGGAACCCGGCACGGTGGACACCGCCGCCGTCACCCCCCTGCTGCTGGACCACTACCGACACCGCGGCGAGGAGTACCAGCGGTGCCTGACCGAACTGGTGAAGGGCTTCGGCTCGCGCGACGCCGTCGCCGTGGCCCGTGCTGCGACGATCAGCGCCGCGTTGTCCCAGGAGGTGCTGCCCAAGGCGAGCTTCGGCAGTCTGCAAGCACATCGTGAGCGGTTCGGAGCAGACGGGATCTTCGTCGCCCACACCGGGTGCCTGGCCGGCTATCTCTTCGCCTCACGCCCATGCGCCCACGTCAAGGCCGAGCTCTCCGCGTTCTTCCACTCGCTCGGCCACCAGTGCACCTTCGCCCAAGGAGGCTACGGGTGATCCACCCCCACATCGCCGATGCCCTGAAGGTCCCGGACCTCGTCCGGCTCACCGATGGACTGGTCCTGCTGCGGTTCGAGTCGATGAAGATCTACTCGGCCCTGGCCGCCGTCCGCCACCTGCTGGAGCGGGGCGCGGTCCGTCCGGGCCAGACCCTGATCGACAGCTCCAGTGGGATCTACGCCTACGCCCTCGCACTGGCCTGCCACCGGTACGGCATGCGGTGCCACATCGTCGCTTCCACCACCGTCGACGCCACCACCCTGGCCCAACTGGAGGTGCTCGGCTGCACCATGGAACAGGTGAGGCCGTCGCGGAACCTCGGGCTCGACCAGGAGCTCCGCGTGCGACGCGTGCGCGAGATACTCGACGAACGCCCTGACCACCACTGGATGCGCCAATACCACGACGGCATCCACTACCTCGGATACCAGGAGGTCGCCGACCGGATCGCCGCGCAGTTCCCCGCCGCGCCGCTGACGGTCGTCGGAGGGGTGGGTTCCGGAGCCTCGACCGGCGGCATCGTGCAACGTCTGCGCACCCGGGACTCCACCGTCCGTCTGGTCGGCGTCCAGCCTTTCGGCAGCGTCACCTTCGGCAGCCAGGAGCACCACGACCCGGATGCGATCATCGCCGGCATCGGCTCGTCGATCATCTTCGACAACGTCCGCCACCATCTCTACGACACCGTGCACTGGCTGGACTTCACCCATGCCATGTCCGGTGCCGTCGCCCTGCTGCGCCGACACGCGGTGTTCGCCGGACTGTCCACCGGCGCCGGCTACCTGACGGCGTCGTTCGAGGCCAGCCGCCACCCCGACCGACTGCACCTGGTGATAGGCGCGGACACCGGACACCGCTACGTGGAACGCGTGTTCGCCCGGCATGCCGAGGCCCTGGATCCGGCCACGCTCACCCCCCGCGAGGTCCGCAGTCCGGAGGAGATGACCATGCCCTGGTCGAGGATGCTGTGGCAGCGCACGCCCTGCCCGGCAGGCTGGAAGGAGAGTGCCGCATGACCGTGGCCTGCCTGGAGTCTCTGACCTTCGGCCTCGGCCACCTGGTCCGCGCGGCCGACCAGTTCGGCGAGCGTGTACTGCTCCTCACCCGGGACCCCGCCCACTACGCCTACGAGCTGAACCGGCTGCCCACCGACGCCCTTGATGTCGTCGTGACCGACACCTTCGACGTGGAGCGCGTGGCCGCTCTGCTGAGGCGCACCCCGGAGTTGCGGGGGCTGGTCAGTTCCACCGACACCTGGACCCTGGCCGGCGCCGCCCTCGCCGAACGCCTCGGACTGCCAGGCCTCGATCCAGCCGTCCAGCGGCTGACCCGGGACAAGGCCGCCGTACGCAACACGCTGCACGACGCGGGTCTCACTCGCGCAAGGGCCGTCGAGAGCACCGAACCGAACCACGGGGCACGCGACCTGTCGCTCGAGGAGGCAGGGCTGCCGCTCGTGCTCAAGGACACCGCGGGTACCGGGAGCCGTCACGTGTGGCTGGTCCGTGACGCGGGCGAACTGGAAGCGGCTCTGGCGGAGGCGTCCGGTCGGGACCTGAACGGACGGTTGTTCGCCGAGCCCTATTTCAGCGGCCCGGTGTACAGCGCCGAGACGCTCACCTGGAACGGCCGCACCAGGCTGCTGGGAGTTTCCAGCCGGCTCATGTCACCGGAGCCGTACTTCCGGGAGGAGGTCACCGCCTTCCCGGTGGCGTTCCCGAGTGCACAGCGAGCATCGCTCGCGTCGTGGCTCGACCGGGTACTCGCCTGTCTCGGCTACACCGACCGGTTCGCACATGTGGAGTTCGTGCTGACCGCCGACGGCCCGGAAGTGGTGGAGGTCAATCCCCGCATCGGAGGCGCACTGGTCGGAGAGGGCCTGTGTCGGGCGCTCGGCGTCAACGTGTACGAGGCGATGATCGAGGCAGCGCTCGGCCGCCGCCCCGGCCTCATGGACGCGGACCTCGCCGGCGGCCCGGCGGTGGCCTTCGTTCTCGGCTACCCGGCCGCAGCCGGCGTGTTCACCGGCGTCACCGGGCTCGACCGGCTCACCGACATGCCGGGCGTCCCCGCCTGGTATCCGACCAAACAGGTCGGCGAACTCATCGAGCACCTGGGCGACAGCCGTGGATACGCGGGCATCGTGTACGCGGAGGCGGAGACCGCCGAACTCGCCACCCATCGCGCGGTGTCCGCAGCCGGGTCCCTGCGGGTGCTCACCGACCCGTCCCCCGGCGCGGTCGGCCGGGAGACGCCCGGTGGCTGAGCCCACCCCCCGGGGGCCGGACCTGCGAGCGTCGCTCCTTCCGCTCACCGGTCCTCTGCGGTTCCTCCTGCTCAGCTCGTTCCTCATTCCGCTCGGCAGCTTCATGGTCCTGCCGTTCATGTCGGTGTTCCTCCACGAACGGCTCGGGATGGGACTCGGCACGGTCGGCGTCGTCCTGGCCGTGGCGTCACTCGTGCAGTTCTCCGGCGGCATCGTCGGCGGAGCCCTCGCGGACCGGGTCGGACTGCGCCGCACTATGCTGTGGGCACTCGTCGTCCGCACTGCCGGTTTCGCCGGGCTCCTGCTCGCCCTGCGCTGGCCGACCCTCGCGATCTGGGCGCTGGTCCTGACATGTTGCGGTGCCGCGCTCTACCTGCCCGCGAACAAGGCCTACCTGGTGCACGGCATCGAGGACGAGCGCCGTCCGGCGTTCCTCTCGGCAGGCAACGCGGCGCTCAACGCCGGTATGGCTGTCGGCCCGCTCGTCGCGGGACCGTTCGTCCTGTCGTCGCCCGGCTGGCTGTTCGCAGCCGCGACGGCGCTGTTCCTGGCAGTCACAGCGGGACACGCGCGGCTGCCCGGGACCGACGGGGGACACGCCACCGAATCGAGGGAAGCGGCTCCTGCACGTCTCCTGACCGGCGTGGCGCTCCTGCCGTTCGCCGCCAACGCACTGGCCTTCTACCTGTACTTCCACTTCCAGCACTTCCTGGCGGTGTACGCAGTCGAGCGTGCCTCCGGCTCGTTCTACAGCATGGTGTTGCTGCTCTGCTTCACGCTTGTCATCGTCGTGCAACCGCTCGCGTCCGGCCTGATCCGGCGCATGCCGTACGCTCTGGCCCTCGCGATCGGCTTCGCGGGCCTGGCCGCGGGCCTGGCCGCACTGGCGGCCGGTACCCGAGTGGCACTGCTGACGGGCGGCGCGCTGATCACTCTCGGGGACATCGTGCTGTTCCTCAAGAACGATCTGGAGGCGCTGCGTCGCAGCCCGCGCTCCGACGCCGTGGTCTTCGGCCAGCAGCGGCTGGCGGCGGGCCTGGGTGCCTGCGCGAGCGGCGTGCTGGGCGGGCAGTTGTACAGCATCGGCGAACGAGCCGGACACACCGGCTGGTTCTGGTCGCTGGCGGCCGCACAGTGTCTGCTGCTTCCTCCTCTCCTGCTCACGCTGCGTCGTCGCACGGCGCGGCCTCCTGTCCCGACGGCGACCATGAAGGAGCACTGACGCGCGATGACACGTACGGGCGGATTCCAGGACGATGACTTCTGGACCGAGTTCCATGACTTCCTCTTCTCCGAGCAGCGCTACGAGCAGGCGGAGCAACTGCTGGACAGCTCTCCCCTGCTGGCCTTCCCCCAGGGGGCGCGTGTGCTGGACCTGTGCTGCGGGCCTGGGGTGTTCACCGTGCCGCTCGCCCGCCGCGGTCACCACGTGACCGGAGTCGACCTGAGCCCGGCCATGCTGGACCGGGCACGCGAGCGGTCGGCGGACCTCGATGCCGACACGACGTACGTACGAGCCGACGCGCGTGCGTACGAGGATCCGGGCGGCTTCGACGTCGTCCTCAATGTGTTCACCTCCTTCGGATACTTCGAGGACCCCGCCGACAACGCGCGCGTGCTGCGCAGCATGCACACCTGCCTGGCGCCCGGCGGCACGCTCCTCCTTGATCTCGCCGGAAAGGAACTGCTGGCCCGCAGGGTGACCCCGCCCAAGGTGGTGCGGCGGGGCGACGACCTGATGGTGCAGAGCGACACCGTGCTGGACGGGTGGGCGCGGCTGCGCAGCGAGTGGGTACTGGTCCGGGGCGAACGGGTGACACGAGCAACCCTGACGTGGTTCGTGTACAGCGCCGTGGAGCTGCGGAGGATGGTCGAGGAGGCGGGCTTCACTCGCGTGGAGGTCTTCGGCGGGTTCGACGGGCGCCCTTACGACGAGAGCGCCGAGAGGCTCGTCCTTCGGGCTGTCCGCGAAGGGTGAGAGGAGCCAGGCTGCGGGTCGTCCGACGAGAACGGCGCGAGTGATGTGGTGAAAGAGCGGACAATCGGGTACCCACCCGGGCACCGAGTTGCCGGTCAGCGGAGGTAGCGGGATGTCGAGCAGTGTGGGTGCGGAGCGTCAGGGCGCGAGGGCGGGTGAGCGGCCCCGTAGTCTCCAGCTGCCGGGTATCACCCTCGGTGTGGGGCTGGGCGGCTTCGTGGACGGAATCCTGCTGCATCAGCTGTTGCAGTGGCATCACATGCTGACCAGCACCAATGACGACCGGATCGGGGTGAAGTACTACCCGGCGAACACGGTGTCCGGTATGGAGATGAACACGGTGTGGGACGGCATCTTCCACACGGTCTGCTGGGTGGCGGTCCTCGCCGGTCTGGGCGTCCTGTACGCCCGCGCGACGCATCACCGGCGCCGGGTGTGGACGTCTGCGGCGCTGTGGGGCTGGATCCTGGTCGGCTGGGGCCTGTTCAACCTGGTCGAGGGCGTCCTCGATCACCACATCCTGGGGATCCACCACGTGTACGCCGGTGACCAGCAGATCTGGTGGGACCTGGGCTTCCTGCTGCTGGGCGCCCTCCTGGTCGCGGCGGGCTGGCTGATCCAGCGCCGGGCCACGCCCTTCGATCCGGAGGCTGACGGGACGGTGCGGGAGGCCCGACGCGCATGAGCGGGCATGCCGTGGATCACCACCAGGACACCGGCGACCTGCCTCTGGAGGTTCTGCTGCCGGCCGTGGGCGTCCTGCTGCTGGCCGGCGGCTACGTGCTGCTGGCGGGCCGCGCTCGGCGGCGCAACCCACAGGCCGGGTGGAGCCGGTGGCGCAGCGGATGGTTCCTCGCCGGGTGCGCACTGCTGGCGGGCGGGCTCCTGCCCCCGATCGCACCGTGGGCCCACGGCGACTTCCGCGGCCACATGCTCCAGCACCTGCTGGTCGGCATGTACGCGCCGCTGGGCCTGGTGCTGGGCGCTCCCGTCACGCTGCTGCTGCGCAACCTTCCCGTCGGACAAGGGCGCCGCCTGACCGCTCTGGTCCAGAGCAGGCCGCTGCACGCCCTGGCCAACCCGGTCACCGCTCTGCTGCTCAGCGTCGGCACGCTGGGGCTGCTGTACTTCACGCCGCTCTCCACCATGATGTCGGCGCACACGGGGCTGCACTGGCTGCTGCACGCCCACTTCCTCTTCGCCGGGTGCCTGTTCGCCTACGTCATCGCCGGACCCGACCCGGCCCCCGCCCGCCCCGGTGTTCCGGTACGGATGGTGGTGCTGGGCGTCGCGATCGCCGCGCACGCGCTGATCTCACAGCTCATGTACGGCGGTTTCGGCATCGACATCCACGCCCCCGTCGACCAGGTACAGGGCGGCGCCCAGATCATGTACTACGGCGGCGACATCGCCGAGCTGCTCCTGGCCGTCGCACTGGTGGCGACCTGGCGCCCGGGGCCCGGCGCCCGCCGGGCCCCGCAGCCGACGCGCCGACCCGGGGCACGGCCCGCGGTGCCGTAAGCCGCTCACTCCTGAGCGATGGCTCCACGTGCCGGGTGCTCTCCCTTGCCGCCGGCGAGCGCGGTCAGGGCGTCGTCCAGGCGGCGGGTGGCTTCCTCGGCGACGGGCTTGAGGGCGTCCTGTCCGGTCAGGGTGACCATGGTGCCGGGGTCGAGGGCCTGGACGGCGATGCGCTCACCGTCGGTACGGACGACGACGTTGCAGGGCAGCAGCAGGCCGATGGAGCGATCGACTTCGATCGCCTGGTGGGCCAGGGGCGGGTTGCAGGCGCCGAGGATCAGGTAGTTCTCCATCTCGTGGCCCAGCTTCTCCTTCAGCGTGGTCCGCACATCGATCTCGGTGAGGATCCCGAAGCCCTGTTCGGCCAGTGCTTCGCGTACGGCGGTCACCGTCTGTGCGAAGTCGCCGTTCACATGCACGGTGCGGCTGTAGGTCATGGCCGTTCTCCTTGCTCGTCCGGTGCGCTGATGCGTCCGACCTGCGACGGGTACCCGGTCGCGAAGCCGCTGATCTCAAATATACCCCCAGGGGTAATGGTGTTACGGTGGAAACAGATACCCCCCCGGGTAATTTTCGATCGTGAGGAGTACCTCGTGTTCTTCGTTGACACCATTGAGCTGGAAGGTCTCGGCAACCGCAGCTACCTGGCCGGGGGCGAGAGCGCCGCCGTGGCGGTGGACCCGCCGCGTGACATCGACCAGGTCCTGGCGTCAGCCGCCCGGCGCGGTGTGCGGATCTCCCACGTGGTGGAGACCCACATCCACAACGACTACGTCACCGGCGGACTCGAACTCGCCCGGATCACCGGCGCCCGCTACCTCGTCCCGGCCGGCGCGCATGTCTCCTTCTCCCGTGTCCCCGTCGCCGACGGCGACAGCGTGGACATCGACCCCGGTAGCGGGGTGCGCCTGACCGCGCTCTCGACACCGGGCCACACCCCGCACCACACCTCCTACGCACTGCAGGAGGCGGGACGTGCGGTGGCCGTCTTCACCGGCGGGTCGCTGCTGATCGGCACGGTGGGCCGGCCGGACCTGGTCGAACCGCGGCTGACCGAGGAGCTGGCCCGTGCCCAGCACGCCTCCGCCCACCGCCTGGCCTCCGATCTGCCCGACGAGACGGCGGTGCTGCCCACTCACGGCTTCGGCAGCTTCTGCTCCTCGGCCCAGGCGGAGGGGGAGGGAACCACCATTGGCGAGGAGAAGAGCAGGAACAGCGCGCTGACCGTGGACGTGGAGATCTTCGTAGCGGACCTGCTGGCCGGGCTGGAGGACGTGCCCGCCTACTACACGCACATGGGCCCGGCCAACGCCGAAGGCCCCGCTCCGGTCGACCTGACACCACCCGCCCTCGCGGACGCCCAGCAGATCGCTGCCCGCCTCGCGGCCGGTGAGTGGGTCGTCGACCTGCGCCACCGCGTCGCGTTCGCCGAGAGGCACGTCTCCGGGTCGTTCAACTTCGAGGCCGACGGCAAGCTCGCCACCTACCTGGCCTGGCTGATCCCCTGGGGCAAACCGGTCACCCTGCTCGCCGAGTCCGCCGGGCAGCTCGCCGACGCCCAGCGCGAACTGGTACGGGTGGGCATCGACCGCCCGGCCGCCGCCGCCACCGGCTCCCCGGCCGACTGGCTGCCCACGGGACAGGCCCCGACGTCCTTCCCCCGCTCCACGTTCGCCGGGCTCGCCGCACACAACCATGCTGACCTGGTGGTGCTGGACGTGCGCCGTGACTCCGAGCGGTCCCAGGGGTGGATCACCGGGTCGGTGCACATCCCCCTCCACGAGCTCCACGGCCGCCTGGCGGAGGTGCCTTCGGGGACGGTGTGGGTGCACTGCGCCGGCGGCATGCGGGCCGCGATCGCCGCGTCCCTGCTGGACGCCTTCGGCCGCGATGTCGTCGCCGTCGACGACGGCTTCGACGCCGCCACCGACGCCGACCTGCCCCTGACCGCAGGCTGACACCCAGCTCCCATCACCACACGAGAAGGAGAGGGGAGAACTCTGATGTTCGTCTTCCGCCACAGCCGGCCCCGCGTCAGCGAAGACCAGGCCCACAGCCGCACCAGCAGCGCCACCCCGGACGCGATCCTGCTCGACGTCCGTGAAAAGCCGGAATGGCATGCGGGCCACGCCCCCGGCGCCGTCCACGCCCCCCTGTCGAGACACGGCGCCGGAGCCGGACTTCCGGTCGAGGCCCCAGGCCGGCCGCAGGTGGTGGTCTGCCGCGGCGGACACCGCTCCCGGCAGCCGGCAACACTCCTCACCCGGTGCGGAGCGCAGGCGGTCGACGTCAAGGGCGGCATGAACGCGTGGACCGGCACCGGCCCCCTGTCGCTCGACAAACGCGGGGACCAAGGCCGGACAGCGTGACCGCACTCGTTCTCGCCCTCATCGCCGGGGCCGTCGTCGGGATCGCCCTCGGCGCCCTGGGCGGCGGCGGCAGCGTCCTGGCCGTGCCCGCCCTGATCTACCTGCTCGGCTTCAGCCCGTCCGCGGCCACCACCGCCAGCCTGATCATCGTGGCCGCCACCTCCGCCGCCGCCCTGCACGTCCACGCCCGCGACGGCCACGTCACCTGGAAGGTCGGATCGCTCTTCGCCGCGGCGGGCATCATCCCCGCCTATCTCGCGGGAGCCGCCGCCGGCCGTGTGCCCGAAGTGGTGCTGACCCTCGCGTTCTCGGTGATCGCCGGACTTGCGGCTGTGCGGATGTTCCGCCCGTCCTCGTCCCGCCGACCGGAGCGGATTCGGGCCGGCAGGGCAGCCGGGGCCGGCGCTGGACTCGGTGCGGTGACCGGCTTCCTCGGCGTCGGCGGCGGCTTCCTGGCCGTCCCGGTCCTGGCGGGCGTCCTCGGCCTGCCCATGCGGCGGGCGGCGGGCACCAGCCTGCTCGTGATCACGGTCAACTCGCTCGCCGCCCTGGTCGCCCGTACCGGGACCGGCGGCAGTCTCGACTGGGCGCTGATCGGGCTGTTCACCGGAGCGGCCGTCCTCGGCGCCTGGGGCGGCAGACGTCTCAGTGTCGAAGTCTCCGGCGACAGTCTCCGGAGAGCCTTCGCCGGGGTGCTCCTGGCGGTGGCCTTGTTCATGCTGATCGACGTGATCGCATGAACCCTCCGGCCACCGCGCCCGTCAGGCCAGGGAGAGGAACAGCTTCTCCAGCCGGGCCCGCATCTGATCGCGGTCGCCGACCTCCTGACCGCCCTCGGCCATGCAGTGCTGCAGCCCGGTCGCGATGATCGCGAACCCGGCCCGGTCCAGCGCGCGGGAGACCGCCGCGAGCTGCGTGATCACGTCCTCGCAGTCCCGGCCCTCCTCAATCATCCTGATGATCCCCGCGATCTGGCCCTGAGCCCGCCGCAGCCGGTTCAGAACCGACTTCAGCTCGTCGGCCGCCATCTCCAGCTCCACCGTGCACCTCCATTGACTACATACCCCTAGGGGTATTATACCCGGGTGCGGACACTCCGCCCCCGGAACATTACGGAAGGACCACCCCGCACATGACCACCCCCACCGCTCCCCCCCCCGCCCAGGCAGCCGCCAGCCTCGACGACTACGCCGTCGTCGACGTGCGCACCCCCGGCGAATACGCCGCAGGCCACCTCCCCGGGTCCCACAACATCCCCCTCGACCACCTCCACACCGCCCTCCCCGCACTCAAGGCGGCAGCCGCCCGCAGCCCCCTCCTCATGGTCTGCGCCTCCGGCAACCGCTCCACCAGCGCCTGCACCGAGCTCGCCGCGGCCGATGTCCCCGCTTCCAGTCTCACCGGCGGCACCACCGCCTGGGTGGGCGAAGGCCGCCCTCTCCACCGGCCCGAGAACACCGAAGCCGTCTGGCCCATGGAGCGCCAGGTTCGCCTCGCCGCCGGATCCCTCGTCGTCCTCGGCCTCGCCGCCGGAACCCGCTGGCGCCCCGCCCGCTGGCTGTCCGCAGCCGTCGGTAGCGGCCTGATCTTCTCCGCCGCCACCAACACCTGCGGCATGGCCGCCGCTCTCGCCAAACTCCCCCACAATCAGCCCCGCACTACAGACCTCCACGCCACCCTGCAAGCCCTGCAGGGCTGATACGGACCGCGGACGAAGCGAGACGACTGATTCGCGGCGAGGGGTTGCACACCCACGAGCTGCGGCCAGTCGTCCTTCGAAGGCACCCTCGAAGGCACCGAGGGTGCCTTCCCGCGCATCATCCAGCGGCGGCCCTTGCCTGCATACAGGCTTGAGCCGCTTGGTGCTCTTGCCCCCGTCCGCTCGGGCCGCGTGCCGGAAGCCGTTCCCCCGCAGGTGGATGATGCGGGTCCGGACGAGCGTGCACGGCCACATGGTCTCGACCGGATCAGGCGGCCTCCTCGGCCCGTCGCAGATGAGCATCAGGACGTCCTCGACTCTGCGGTTCCTCAGCCCGGCGAAGAACCGCAGTCGGCACTCGGCACCCTCAGCGCTCAGGTGCAGCCCTTCCGTCGGAACCGGTCGACCAGCCGGTCGTCAGCCTCGCGCTCTCCCACGCCCGTCTCCGGCTCGGGCGTCGACTCGGTGGCAGCGGCCTCCCACTCGTTCGCGACGTCAGTCATCAGGTGTCACTCCAACATCGGTGCGTCTCGTGCATCCGGCGCCCGGATGACGACCGGCGCGACAGTCCGGAACCCGGGATGGAACACGGCCGGCGATCCCGAGGTGAGGCCGCCGGCGGACCCCTCCCGCCCCGAGGCGAGTGCGGCCCCACCACGGCAGCTCTGCCATCGGTTCCTGGCGGTGGTCCAGCACGACACCGGTCAGGTCCTGGCCACCGGCAGCGGAGCGGGCGTGATCAACTTCCCGGCCACCTCGGTGCGCAAGCTCAGCTTCGAGGTCACCAGTTCCCACGGCACCCCGCGGGTGGCGGAGTACGAGACCTTCGCGTAGCCCCTCGCGCGCGGTCGTCCACGGGCAGTCACCTCCGGGTGGCTGCCCGAGAGTGGCCCCACTCCGCGCGACACGCCCCGGCGTCGGGCCGACGGCTTTCCGTGCCACCGGCCCGGCGTTCCGCTGTGTGCGGCCGCGCCGGGGCGGGGTCGGAAGGCGAGGGCCACCCGATAGGCCGCACCGGGAGCGGACAGGGACGACGGACACCGCCGGCACGGACGTGGCGGAGGCAGTGACGCCCCGGCTCCCCCGGCCGCCACGACGTCAGCAGTGCCTGCCAGGACGCCTGCGTCGTTCCGCGTCGCCTCAGCCTTGGGCGTGGCTGCGACCGGTTCGCAGGATCTCGTCGGAGAGCTCGGGCTCGACGTGTCGTACGGCTCGGGCGAGCATCAGCGCACCGACCATTTCACTGAGCAGGCGCACGGCACGGTGGCGGGCCTCGCCCGGGTCGGACTCGCGCCCTTCCTCCTCGGCTTCACGCAGGAACTCGGCGGCGAAGCCGTTGAGATAGCCCTCGACCCCTTCGGCGTACGCGTGCTGTACGGGGTCGCCGTGCCGTCCGGCGTCGGCGACCAGCGAGGCGGAAGGGCAGCCGCCGTCCCGGGCGTCACGGTGTGCGGCGGACAGATACCCGGCCACAAGGCGCTCCAGCGGAGAGCCGCCCTGGTCCGGACCGTCCTCGATCATCCGAGCCAGACTCCCGTGCGAGGCGGCGAAGGAAGCCCCGCACACCTCCACGACCAGTTCGCTCTTGGAGGCGAGGTGCCGAACCGAGGGACGACCCCGCAAGCCCCGGCTCGGCGCGGACCACGGAACCGTCGCACGGGTACGGCCCGACCGGCCCCACCGGGCCGGCCTGCGGGGCAACCCGGAGTTCCGGGCGTTCGTGGAGCTCCACCAGGAGCGGTACCACGACTACGCCCGGGCGAGGCTGGCCGACGAGGCCTCGGCCACAGCCGCCGTACGGGCCACCCTCGACACGGTCGCGGACCGGTGGGAGGTACTGCTCAGGAGCCCGCGTCCGGCCGCCGGGGCCTGGTGCCACCTGCGCGACCGGGTCACGCCCCCCGGGGGCGCGGCAGGAACAACGGGGACCCGGTCGTCCGGCGGCTGCACGCCGCACTCCCGCCCGCGGCCGCAGACGCGGCACTGCTCAGGTTCCGGCTGCGGATGACGGTGCCGGATCTCGCGGCCCTGATGGGAGCGGACCCATCGGCGGCCACGGTGTGGCTGCTGACGGCCGGACGGCGACTCCCGGCCGGCGACATCGCCCAACTTGAGCATGGCCTGAGGCACTTGGTGGCAGAGTCCGCTCGGAGAGACTGAACTCTGCACCGACTCCCCCCCTGTGCAAAGCCCTTGGAGCACGATCTCCGCAGGTGGTGGTGCGGGCCGTCGCACCCTCCTACGATGGGGCCTTGGTCCCTGGGGAGATGCGGGACCCGAAGCGGGAGGGGTCCGTCCTTGACGAACAACAGACGTGTCGACTTAACGGTTCCGAGCGCGGCCAGGATGTACGACTGGCTGCTGGACGGGGACTACAACTACGAGGCCGACCAGAAGGCCTGCACGCAGTTGCTGGAGGCGGCTCCGACCACCAAGGAGCTGGCTCGGAACAACCGCTGGTTCCTCCAGCGCGTCGTGGAGGTCATGGCGGCCGAGCATGGGATCCGCCAGTTCATCGACTTCGGATCCGGCCTGCCGACGCAGAACAACGTGCACCAGATCGCGCAGGCGGTCGCCCCCGAGACCCGCGTGGTGTACCTGGACAACGACCCCGTCGTCCTGGCTCACGGCCGCTCGATCCTCGACGAGAACGACCGCACCGCCATCATCTCGGCGGACATGGCGGACACGGACCACATCCTCAAGCACCCCGAAGTGACCGCACTCGTCGACTTCACGGAACCGGTGGGCGTCCTGTTCAACTCGGTCCTGCACTGCGTGCCGGACGAGGCGGGGCCCAAGGAGCTGGTGCACCGGGTCGTGGACCGGCTCGTGCCGGGCAGTCTCGTCGTGGTCTGCCAACTCGTCAGCGACGACGAGGCACTCCGGCGCGAGGTCACCGAGATGATGCTGGAGCAGACCCACGGGTACTGGGGACGGGTGCGGGAACGCTCCGACGTCGACGGCTACTTCGAGAGGCTGGAAATCCAGCCGCCCGGCCTCGTGGACGTCACGGACTGGCGTCCGCAGTCCGAGCTCCAGCAGCGGCAGCGGAGCGTGGAGTGGACCGAGTACGGCGGATTGGCGAAGGTGCCGCAGCGCGACTAGGGCGCGTGTTCGAAGTTCTGGTCGCAGCCACTCGTTGATGGCTGCGACCAGCACCGTTGCCTTGTAGCGGACCGCGAGTCTGTCGTACCTCGTCGCCACGGCCCGGTGGCGTTTGAGGCGATTGATCCCGCGCTCCACCGCGTGACGCGCCTTGCCTTTGTCTCTCAGCCGGAGCAGGGCCGCCAGGGCGAGTGTGGCTCCCGCGAAGCTCCCGCCGCTCGCAAGTCGGGATGTTCCGAAGCGGGCATCGGCTTCTTCAGCGAGCCAGAGCGCCGCTGCTTCACAGTCTTCGGGTGCCGCGGGCCAGGGGCGCTCAGGGGCCAGCCGGTAGTCGACGCTGACAACAGCGAGGGGCAGGGCGTCTGCGAGCTCGCGGTTGCGTTTGCCTCCTCGCGCTGCGGAGTCCACGGAGAAGCCGCCGCCGTGTACGTCCAGGTAGACGCCCCGCGACGGACCGTCGACAGAAGTGAAGATCCTGACGGGGACGCGCGCTTCTGCGGCTTCGATCGTCTCTTCGACGGCAGACGGATCGGCGGCAGGAGGAGCAGGCCTCTTCGCTCGGGCCTCCTTCAGCTCCTTCAGCTCCTTCAGCGGGCTGGGGCCACGTCCTGCCGCCCTCGACTTGCAGAAGTCACGAGCTTCATCGACCTGCTCCGCGCGACATCAGCGAACAGTGCGTCCAGGGCGAACCGCACGCGCCCCCTTTTTCATCACTTGGTCTCAACCGGATGCCCAGGGGCCCGAACTCGTCGAACGCACCTACACGATCCGGAAAGCGCTCCAGCACCTCCTCGATGCGGCCCAGCTTGGCGTCGCGCTCGGGGTCAGGCGGCTCCTTCCTTGTCTCGGTCCGCTGAAAGGTGACACCGCGGCGGGCGAACAGGCACCGTAACGCCTCGTGGCCGATCCGGATGACGTGGCCGTGCACTCTCCGCGGCAGGCGGCGAGCTTGCGGAGGGACCAGGGGGTGAAGGGCACGCGGGGGCGGCACCGGAGCCGCCCCCGCGTGCCCTTCGATGCACGCAGGCCTCAGTCGGTGTACCGGTCGAGGGCGTCCAGCAGCATCGCCCTGCTGTCCCTCCACGAGGCGGCCGCCTCGTGGCTGAGCCGCAGCATCAGTTCGACGTGGCGTTCCACGTCGTCCGGCTTCGCGTAGTAGGTGGCGTCGTCGTTCCCCTCGACGTACACCATCGGGGGCGGTCCGCCCGGTCCGAAGACGAGATGCGTCATCGACCCGTGGTTGGAGACCACGGAACTGTCCAGAGGGACGAAGCGGAGCGTGACACCGGGGGTGCTGACGAGCCCGAGCAGCTTGCCGAGTTGCTCCCGCATCGTCTGCGGAGTGCCGACCCGGCGGAGCAGGACGGACTGGTCGAGCAGGAACGTCGCGCGCGACGGAGCCGCCTGCTCGAAGAAGCGCCGCTGACGCGCCTGGCGCAACGCGAGGCGCTGTTCCACCTCGCTGCCTTCGCGCACCCGGAGACCGTCGCTGATGATCCGCCGGGCGTACCCTTCGGACTGGAGCAGCCCGGGTACAATCTTCATCTCGTAGGTGGTGAGGCGGGCGCACTCCGACTCGAGCCCGATCAGCCGGTGCATCCACGCGGCCGTGAAGTCCGCGTGGGGCTGGAACCACTCCGGCTCCAGCGTGCGGCGGGCCAGTTGCTCCAGGTGGGCGCGCACCTCACTGGAGACCTGGTAGTGGGTTGCCAGCTCCGCCACGTCGCGCAGGTCCGGCGGGCTCTCCGCGCGTTCCAGCCGGCTCAGCTTGGAGACGGAGGCGTTGACCGCCTTGGCCGCGGCTGTGACCGTCGAGCCGTGGCGCTCCCGCAAGCGGCGGAGCTCCGTACCGAGCACGAGCCCTGCCGCGGTCGGGTTGAGTTCACGCTGCCGGGTGGGGGCGAAGAGCAGTGGTGAATCATCGGGTCGGGCGGACACACGGACTCCATTCACACAGGAGGACGACCCATCATGACATGACGGAAGCCCGAATGTCCGGCCGAAGTTACTTAATGCTGGGTTGAGTTGACCTAGAGTGCGTCGAACTCGCCTTGCTTGGCCCCATCCAGGAAGGCGTCGATCTCCGCCGCTTCGAAGACCAGGGCCGGCCCGCCGGGGTCGGTCGAGTTGCGCAGGGCGATTCGTCCCTCCGGCAGCGCGGCGAGCTCCACGCACTGCCCGTTCGCCGTGCTCCTGCGGCTCTTGACCCAGGTCGCTTCGATCGATCCCGCCGGAACTCCGTTGCGGTAGCTCCCCATACGCCACTCCCTGACTCGCTCTGCGGTTTTCCGGCTTCCCACCGCCTCCTCGACCCGTCGAGCGGGGGCACAAGCAGGCGCGAACCCCGTGCAATCCCGTGATGCAATTGCATGGACCCGGAACCCGCATACTAGCGCCGTTCGGGTGAACCGCACCGCCCCGGGGGCAGAGAGCCCCAAAATGTGACGGCACATCAGCCGATCACCCGCGCCTCCCGTCCCCGCCACGCACAGGGAGAGCGGGAGGCGCAGGTTCCGGGGACTGCGGAGTCGCCCACCGCGCAGTCGTGTCGCTCTACCCGGGCTGTCCGGGCGGAGCGACACGACTGTTCTGGCTCCGGGGCCACCGGAAGGACAGACGGGTCACCGGAGCACGTGCGTCTCCCGGCCGACGCCGGAGGCGCGGCGGGCACGGGCGTCCGGAGCCGCCGCGCCCACGTCATCCCTCCTGCTGCTCGTACTGCGCCAGCGCGAGACCGATACCGAGGAAGGTCGGCGCCCACTCCCCCACATAGATCCCCCAGCGGTCTGCCCGCGCCAGGTCTCCCGCGGACTCCCCCTTGAACGACCCCGCCCAGGCCGCCATCGACAGGCCCACCGATACGAGCGCCGCCGTGTACGCGTGTTCGCTGCGCAAACCCTTGTCGTGGAGCATCTTCATGATCATTTTTCCTCCTGGTGGTCTCCCGAGCGCCGCGCGGCAGCGTTCCGCCGCACGTCCTCCTCCACCATGAGCGCGGTCGCGGGGGCTCGCATCCTGTCGTCCGGGCTCCCCACGCGGACCGACCGCTCCGGCGCAGAGGTCCGGACGGGGCTGGCGACGGGCGCGGGCGGCGCTCCGCCGGCGGAGCGCAGGGGGAGCGGTCCTATACCCTGCGATGTCGGTCCGAACAGCTCGGACGGGGCGAACAGGCGGTTCGGAGGGCGACGGATACGGGTGAGGGACATGATCGAGCGGGCGAGGGGTACTTCAGACGTCATGAGAGTCGGTGTACTGGATGTCGGGTCCCAGGCCGCTTCTCTTCTGGTGGCGGATTCCTGCGGCGTCATGCTCGAACCGGTCGAGTCCACCCGCCGGAGGCTGCGGCTGGGGCAGCTCGCCGACGCGGACGGGCGGCTGGGCGTGAAGGCCGCGGACCGGATCGCGGGGGCGGTCGCCGAGTGCCGCGAGGTCGCGCGCGGGGCCGGTGCCGAGGAACTGCTCGTCTACGCGACCGCGGTGGTCCGCGAGGCGCCCGACCGGGCCCAGTTGCAGCGCTTCGTGCACGAGCAGACCGGCGTGCGGCTGCCGGCGCTCCCGCCCGGACGCAAGGCGGCCCTCGCCTTCCACGCCGCCCGCCAGTGGGCCGGCGACAGCCGGGGCCCGCTGGCGCTGCTGGACCTCGGAGGCGGCCGGCTGGAGATCGCGGTCGGCGACCGCAGCCCGGACTTCGTCACCAGTCTTCCGCTGGGCGCCCGTCGACTCACCCGCCAGTGGTTCGCCGACGACGATCCGCCCGACGCGGAACTGCTGGAGGAGATGCGGGCCCACATCAGGGCCGAGCTCGCCGGCACCGCGGAGCGCGTCCGGGAGGCCGGGGCCACCCTGACCGTGGCCACCTCCCGCACGTTCCAGCAGCTCGCCCGCCTCTGCGGAGCACCACCGCTGCGGGAGGGCCCGGAGGCGGAACGCCGGCTGGCCCGGGCGGACCTCAAAGGCGCGGTCACCACCCTGGCCGCCCTGCCCCCGGCCGAGCGGGCCTCGCTGCCGGGAATCTCCGCCGCGCGGGCCGGGCAGTCGCTCGCCGGGGCGGTCGTGGCGCAGCAGATCCTGCGGCAGCTGGGTCTGGACGAGGTCATGATCTGCCCGTGGGCGGTACGCGAAGGCGTGATCCTGCACCGCCTGGCGGCCGGTGCGACGGTCGACCCCGGCTGGCAGCGCCTCTCGGCAGCACCGGAGCGGGAGCGGACGCAACTGTCGAAGAAGCCTCCCGGGGCCGGGCCGCTGAGCGCCGGCTGGTCGCCGGTCGGGAACCGGGCATCCGCCCGGCGGGGTGGGCCGGGGTCGGCCGGACCCGGCGCGGCGCGGTCGACATGACCCGCACGGGCGTGGGGACCCGGGTCGGGCCCTCCACATTCGGACCGGAAGACCTGGGAGGACGGCCATGCCGTCTCGTTTCACCACCGCGCACGAAGCCCGGCAGTCGCAGGAGCTCGCCGTCTACCTCAACGACCATCTCGGCGGAGCGACCGCCGGGGTGGAGCTGGCCCACCGACTGTCCGAGGCGCAGGCGGGCACCGCGAGGGCGGGCGGTCTGGAGCAGGTTGCCGCCGAGGTCGGCGAGGACCGCGCCTCACTGCTGCGGATTATCCGGGTCCTGGAGGTGCCGGTCACCCGGTACAAGGTCGTGGGCGCCTGGGCGGGCGAGAAGCTCGGACGCTTCAAGCCGAACGGCCGGCTGCTGGGTGGTTCCCGTCTGCGGACGGTCGTCGAACTGGAGGCGATGTTGCTGGGGGCCCGGGGCAAGGCCCTGCTGTGGGACTCCCTGCTGATCCGGGCCGAGGACGACGACCGCTTGGACCCGGAGGCGTTGCGCTCCCTGATCGCGCGGGCCGACCGGCAGATCGAAGTACTGCGGGACCACCACGACCACGCGGTCCGCGAAGCGCTCGGCGGGGGCCGCCTCCAGGGGGACTGACGTCGGGCCGCGGGCGGGCCGCACGGTCGGGCGCCCCCGATCCGGGCGCGTCGCCCCGGAGTCCCCGGAGGGTGCGCCGGAGCGGCAGGAGCCCGACGCGCGCTCGGCCCGGGCCGGAGCGCACGCAGCACGGCGGCCCCGCGGGCCGGGCAACGGGGCCGCCGTGCTGCCAAAGGCGCGGCTCAGAGGTGGTCGCGCGGCACGCTGATGTTCCAGGTGCGGGAGAAGACGCGCTGTTCCCCCTCGAACCCGTCCAGTGTGGCGTCCACCAGGAACTCCTCCTCGGTGCAGCGCAGCACCGTGCGGGTCTCGGTCCTGACCTTCCAGTCCCCGCGGGTGAAGGTCATCGTCCAGGCGGACTCGCCGCGTGCCGAGTCGAACCGGTCGGCTACCCAGTCGTAGCGTTCGCAGGCCCGGCGGCCGACCTCCAGGTCGATCGCGTCGAAGCGGACGACGCCGCTGTCCTTGACGATGTCGAGCCGGGATCCGTAGTCGACCAGGTCCCGGGAGACCTGCCACTTCTGCTCGGGCATGGTGACCCGGGTGGCGGGCGGCGGCTCCGCGCCCTCCGGTTCGTCGAACCCCGGCGCCGGCGACTCGGAGGCGTCGATCGGCCGGATCGGCAGGCCGAGGCTGCTCGATCCGGTGCGGATGCCGAGGAGTACCGGCTTGGGCGGCGGCCAGGCGAGTGGCCAGTAGGACGTCGAGAGCGAGAGCCTGATCCGGTGCCCGGGCGGGAACGCCTGGGCGATCCCGTTGAGGCGCACGGTGGCCCGGTAGCGCTCCCCCGGCACGAGCGCCTCCGGTTCGGCGGCCTGCGGGTCGCGGCGGTTGAGGTTCAGCAACCCGTAGGTGACCCGGGTCGCGCTGCCGTCGGGCGCCACGTCGGACAGCCGTGCGGCGATCATGGCGACCGGCTCGCTCACCGTGAACTCGATCTCCACCGTGGGCTCGCCCAGCACCTCGACGCGCGTCTCCAGGGCCTCGGTGTCGAACACCATCGAGCCGCCGTCCTCCTCACGCTGGTCGTAAGGGAGGTCGGGCGGGGCGTTGTAGGAGGCCCACTTGCCGGCGAACTGACCGACGGAGAGTGGGGACTGGAGGGTCAGCTCCTCCGATGCGATCTGCTCCTCCGGCCGGGCGATGCGGTGCCGGTCGAGTGGGAAGGCGGTGCGGTCGATGCCGGGCGAGGGCCAGGCGTCCTCACCGACCCAGCGGCCCGGCCGGTCCTCGTAGGAGGTGGACGGCGGCACGCTCTCCTGCATCCACGCCTGGAGTGCGGGACCGTCCATCACGCCGTTGTCCCGGTCCTTCAGCCAGTGGTCCCACCAGCGCACCACTTCCTGGAGGTAGCCGATCGCGGGGCCGGGCTCGCCGAGGTGCGGGAACTTGTGCGACCAGGGGCCGATCAAGCCCTTGACCGGGGCCTTGACGTTCTCCAGCAGCCGGGTGACCGCGTTGGAGTACCCGTCGGCCCAGCCGCTGGAGGCGAGCACCGGTACCTGGAGCGCGTCGTAGTCCTCGCAGACCGAGGCGTGCCGCCAGTACGCGTCGCGGCGCTGGTGGCGCAGCCACTGCGCCACCCAGGGGCCGCTCCCCTCCAGCCGCTCGTGCCACATCTCCCGCCAGCGCTCGCCGACCAGGGCCGGGTCGGGCGGGCAGGTGGCGTAGGCGAACATCGTGCCGGCCTCGGCGAGGTTGTCCGACAGCAGGCAGCCGCCCATGTAGTGCATGTCATCGGCGTACCGGTCGTCGGTGAAGGACGCGGCGACGACGGCGCGCAGGCTCGGCGGCCTGCGCGCGGCGACCTGCAGCGCGCTGAAGGCGCCCCAGGAGATGCCCATCATCCCGGTGCGGCCGTCGCACCAGGGCTGCTCGCTGAGCCATGCCAGGACGTCCTCGGCGTCCTGCTGCTCGATCTCCAGGTACTCGTCCCGCAGCACTCCCTCGGAGTCCCCGGTGCCGCGGAGGTCCACCCGCACGCAGGCGTAGCCGTGCCCGGCGATGTAGGGGTGGTGAATAGCGTCCCGGCCGGAGGTGAGGTCCCGCTTGCGGTACGGGATGTACTCCAGCACGGCCGGCACCGGCTCGTCGTCGGAGCAGGTGGGACGCCAGATCCTGGCCGCGAGCCTGGTCCCGTCGGAAACTGGGATCCAGAGGTGTTCCTCTTCCTGCACGGAGTAGGGGAAATTGCTCACCACGCGCATCTGCTGCCACTCTCCCTGTGCTGACTGTGCTGTGCCGGGCCGTGCCCGACCCCGGCGGGCGGCCCGCACCCCTGGGGTGCGGGCCGCCCGCCGGGTACCCGGCTGCGTCGCTTCGATCGCGCGGAGCGCCCACGGGATCGGACGCGATCGCCCGGTCCTCCGCCGGGCCGCCGCTCAGGCCGTGTCCTGGTCCGACTCGTCGAACTCGAAGTGCAGGGCGCGGGTGCAGCGCTCGTACGTGGCGCACATCTCGTCCTCGGAGGCCGCGCCGATGTGCAGGAGGGCGAGTTCGAAGCTGTAGCTGTCCTGCCCGGGCATCGCGGAGAGCCGCTGCCCCTCCTCGGGCACGATGTCGATCTTCACTCCGGGCTCCTGCTCCAGCAGGGCGACGACCTCCTCCTCGGTGGGCACGCGGCGCACGACCGCGTCGCCGTACCGCCGGAAGTACCACTTGCCGGCCACCTCGTAGGGGCCCTCGCCCTGCGGCATCTTCGGGTCCCGGCCCAGCGCCAGGCTGATCATGCAGTGGTGGTTCGGCACTCCGTCGACGTACTCGAACATCTCGGCGTGCGACTGCGAGTGCCTCGGGTTGATCTCCAGGAGCGTGATCCTGCCCGTGCTCGGCTCGTGGAAGTACTCGATGCTGAAGGTCGCCGAGTTCATCCCGGTCTGCTCGATCACCCGGCGCGAGACGTCCCGCAGCCGTTCGGTGACCTCGTCGGGGAGGGTGGACGGGTACTGGTGCCGGAGGAAACAGGAGCTGTCCGGGTAGGTGTGCGAGTCGAGCACCCCGTACACGACGACCTCACCGTCGTGGACGTATCCCTCCACCGCGACCTGCTCGCCGGAGATGGCCTCTTCGGCGAGGCATGCCTCGCCACCCGCCTCGCTGACCTCCGGCGGCAGCTCCACCCGGTCCAGGACGTACTGGAACGGCCGACCGATCCGGCTGACGCCGTCCCGGATCTCGTCAACGGCCTGCTGGAACTCCTCCTCGTTCCTGACGCCGAAGGCCAGCTCCGAGGAGAAGGACTTGACCGGCTTCAGCCACATCGGGAAGTCCACGCCCTCCGGCGGCTTGGCCTCACCGACGAGGTCCACCAGCCCGAAGCGCGGTATCTCCTCGACCACCTTCCGCTGCTCCAGGCGGCTCCAGTACTTGTGCTCGCACCTGAGCACCGCCTCCAGGCTCGTGCTGGGCAGGCCGTAGCGCTCGCACAGCATGGGCACAAGGGTGCTGACCGGGAAGTCCCAGTAGCCGACGACGGCGTCCACGCTGCCGTCGAAGGCGTCGAGCTTCTTCGTCGCCTTCTCCCAGAGCTGCTCCAGGTCGATCTCACCGTGCTGGAGCTCCTCGATGCCCAGCAGGGAGTGGAAGCGGCATTCCCCGGCCTCGGGCACGTCGTGCAGTGACTCCACGTTCGCCTCGTCCAGGCCGATCACGAAAACGTTCGACTGGCGCATGTGTTCCTTCTCCTTGTTCCTCGCGAGCCCCCGAACAGGAACGCGCTAAGTGGTGGGTGAGCGGCCGCGCGACGGACGCTCCGGGAAAGACCGTGTGGCGCTTGCCGCGCAGCCGTGGGAGGGGAGAGGCGTCCATCGGGGTCCGGGCCCGTGCGACCGGCCCTGCCCCGGCCCGTCCACGGGCCGGGAGGCCGGAGCGCCTGCTCCGCGCCCCCGGGAGCGCCGCTCCCCCACGTGCCTGCCTCCCGAAGCACGAAGGCCTGGTATCCGCCACACCCGATACCAAACCGTTATCCCGGAGTGGGCTGGAACACCGCCGAGCCGAGCCGGCACGCGACCGGTCCGTCACGGACGCCGCGCCGTCACGCGCCGACCCACCACCCCCGAAACGGTGCATCCCCCACATTCGTCGGCATATCGGAGGGAGACCGTCGTGGGACCGTCACACACCGCACCCCCACCGGGAGACGCCATGACGCACACCCCTGCGCGCACCACCCGCCGCGCACCGCTCTCCGGGCGGTGGTTGGCCCGGACGGCCACGGGTACTCCGGGCGGCATGAACGAGACACCTTTGACGGCAATCGCCCTGGTCTGCACCCTGAGCCCCTCCCCCTCCGAGTCGAGCACCCAGGTCCTGACCGACCAGGTGCTGGCCGAGTTCTCGAGACTCGGCGTGCGCACCGAGACGGTCCGGGTGGTGGACCACGACGTCAAGCCCGGTATCGCGCAGGACATGGGCGACGGCGACGAGTGGCCGCGACTGCGGCAGAAAGTGCTGGACAGCGACATCCTGGTGCTGGCCTCGCCGGTCTGGCTGGGCCACCCGTCCAGCGTCATGCAGCGGGTGCTGGAGCGGCTCAACGCCGACATCTCCGAGACCGACGACCAGGGCCGCCCGCTGCTGGCCGGCCGGGTCGCCACCGTCGCCGCGGTCGGCAACGAGGACGGCGCCCACCACATCGCCGCGGAGGCCCTGCAGGGGCTCAGCGACCTGGGCTTCTCGACGGCCCCGAAAGCCTCGACCTACTGGGTCGGCGAGGCGATGACCGGCACGGACTACAAGGACCTGGACGAAACGCCGGAGGCCGTGGCCTCCACGACGGCGTCGCTGGCGCGGACGGCGACCCATCTCGCGGGTCTGCTGCGCGAGCGCCCCTACCCCGCTGCCGGCTGACCGGCGACCCGGCGGGGCGGCCCCCGACGACGGCCGCCCCGCCGGGTCGGCATCCGAGATGTGCAGAAGGAGAACGGTGAGCGGTACGGCACTGATCGTGATCGACATGATCAACACCTACGATCACCCGGACGCCGAGGCGCTGCGCCCGTCCGTCGCGCGGGCGCTGCCCGGCGTGCGCCGGCTGATTCGCGAGGCGCGGGAGGCCGGGGCCGAGATCATCTGGGTCAACGACAACTTCGGCCGCTGGCGTTCGCAGCACGACGAGCTCGTCGACACCGCCCTCGCCGGGCCGCATGCCGAGCTGGTCGAACCGGTACGCCCGACCGACGACGCGCTGTTCGTCATCAAGGCACGGCACTCCATCTTCTACCAGACGCCGCTGGAGCACCTGCTCGGCGAGCTGGGGGCCGGCCACCTCGTACTGTGCGGGCAGGTCACCGAGCAGTGCGTGCTGTACTCGGCGCTGGACGCGCACATCCGCCACCTCGCGGTGACCGTCGCGCGGGACGCGGTGGCCCACATCCACACCGACCTGGCCGAGGCCGCGCTGACCATGATGGAGCGCAACATGGGCGCGACGGTGTGCCCGGCGGAGGACGTCTCCTTCGGCGAGTGACCCGTCCGGAGCGCCCCTCTTGCCGGGCCCGGCGAAGATGACCCGGCCGTTGACCAGCACGGAGGCGCGCGGAGTGATCGCCGGCACGGGTTTCACCGCGGCCGTTGCGGCTACTCGCCGCGCGTGATGCTCCTCAGACCTCCCGGTGTCTATCGCGCTCAGGACGACACCGACCTGCTGCTCACCGCGCTGCGGAACGAGCCTGTCGACCCGCACCGCCGGGTCCTGGACGTGGGAACCGGCACCGGCGCAGTGGCGATGGCCGCGGCTCGGCACGGCGGGCGGGTGACGGCGGTCGACGCCGCGCTGCGGGCGGTGCTCACCACCCGCTGCAACGCCCGGCTCCATCACTTGCCGATCCGGGTGCTCCACGGCGACCTGCTGGGGGCGGTCGACGGCGACCGGTTCGACCTGGTGCTGGCCAACCCGCCGTACGTCCCGGCCCCGTCCGAACACCTGCCGCGCCGCGGCGCGGCACGGGCCTGGGACGCGGGGCCGGACGGACGGGCCGTCGTGGACCGGATCTGCCGGGACGCCCCCTCGGCCCTGGCGCCGCGCGGAACCCTGCTGATGGTGCACTCCGCGCTGTGCGGAACGGCCCGCACCCTGGAACTGCTCGGCGCAGCCGGCCTGACGGCCTCCGTGGCCGAACGGCGCTGGGTTCCGTTCGGGCCGGTGATGCGGGCCCGGGCGGCCTGGTTGGAGGCGGTCGGACTGATCGGTCCGGGCGAGGAGAAGGAGGAACTGGTGGTGTTCCGTGCGATCGCGCGAAACTGACACGTCGCCGGAGAGCGGCGGTGAACGTGCCCCGGCACCGCATCCGGAAGGCACCGGTGCCGCTGCCGTGCGGGAGCCGGAGCTGCGCGAGGGCCCGGTCGAGATCGAGTTGGCGGACGGGACCGTCGCCCGCTCGGACCGGTTCGTGGTGGCGGTGTGCACCTGCCGGCGCAGCCGCTGCTATCCGTGGTGCGACACCAGCCACCGACGCCGCTCCCGCAGCAGTCCACCGGCGCCCGGTGGGAGCGGGCGCCCGGCGGGCGGGCAGCGGGACGAGGAGCGGGACCGGCCGCAGCGGGGCGGCGACGACGGCCCACGGGACCGGGAGCGGACGTCAGGCGTCGAGCGGGACGCGGACTGAGGAGCGACCCGCCCGCCAGTCGGCCAGCAACCGGTCGGCGAAGCGGTCCTCGACGAACACCGTGGCGTCGGCGCCGAAGGCGAGGTCGGCGGCGAGACGGGGTTCCTGGGCCAGGAGGTCGGCGACCACGTCCCGGCGGACGACCTGCTCGTGCACGGCGTCGGCCTCCACGTGCTCGCGGTAGAAGTGCTCGGCCGCGGAGCCGGCGCCCAGCCTCCTCATCGCCTCCGCCAGCCGCCGCGAGGACGGCGAGGAGGTGATCTCGACTGCGGCGAAGTGCCCGACGAGCGAGCCGCGCCGGGCGCGGTGCAGACCGAACAGCGACATCAGGTTCACCGTCGCGAGCATCTCGGCCGACCCCGCGTCCAGGTACCGCCCGGGGGCGGGGTCCAGCCCGAGGTCGACCATGAGCTTCGCGAAGAGTTCCGCGTGCACCCGGTCGCCGTGACCCGCGCCGAACTCGTCGTACGCGACGGCGACCATGCCGGCCTTCGCGCGGCCCCGCAGCCGCGGTATCACCCAGACGTGCGGGTCGGCCTCCTTCAGGTGGTAGAGCGAGCGGTGCGCGGCGTACTCGCGCATCTGCCGCAGCTCGCCCTCCCTCCGCAGGAAGTGCGAGACGCCATCCCCGTCGACCGGCTCCACCAGCAACTCGTCCAGGGCCTCGTCGGCGTCCGAGCGGGGCGGGACGTCCGCCCGCAGGGCGGTCAGGAAGCACTGCTCCAGGGCGACGCGCAGCCGCAGCAGGTCAGGGTTCCACTCCCAACCGTCGTCCACCCCGGGAAAACCGGCGTAGTGCAGTTCGTAACACGTGTTGAGCGCCAGTTGCAGGTCCTCGCCGTAGGGGTCGGCCCGCCCGGTCTCCGATTCCCCTGGCAGCGGCAGGGACCGCACGGGGGCGCTCAGCGCGTCCAGTACGGCGGCGGAGAGTTCTCCCCTGGCCTGCGGCAGCGGCATGTCCGGCTCCTTCTGCTTCGCGTGCGCGTCCCCGCCCGCCGGCGCCAGGAGTGCGGAGGGGCGGAAGACGAGCGGCACCCGTGACGGGGCCGCGACCGGCGGCGGGTGCCCGCCTCACGTACGGGCAAACCTCCCGGTGGAGCCGGTGCGGAAAGGTGCCCTCGGTTGCCGGGGCGGCGGAAGCGGCACGGCGCGCGCCCGCTCCCGGATGCCGGACCGGCGTCCCGGTACGCGTGCCGGGGCGGCCCCCGCGAAGCTGCTCTTTCGCACTCCGCACTCCGCGCCCCGAGGCTCACTGCCGAACCTTCCCTCCGTGCTTCGGACCGCACGCACCCGTGGATGCCCCGGAGCGCCCGCCTCACCCGGTCGGGTGCGTCCCCGCGGTCGGCCCTCCCGCTCGCCCGATCCGGCCCGGCAGCCCCCGGGGCCCGGGCCCGGACCCGAGCCCGGACGCCGACGATCACCCGCTCCCGTGAAGCATGAGGTCGCCGAGCCGGGGCACCCGGGCGAACCTGGCCCAACGGTCCCTGCCGGCAGCACCCCCAACGGAGCGGGGCGACGGCCACGGGCGCGAGCCCGTGCCCGCGCGCCACACCTGCGGCCCGTACGGACCGCGGACCGCAGCCCCCTACCGCCGCAGGAGTGACGTGCTGATCCTCATCGCCGCTCACGCAGCCGCCGCGGCCCTGCTTCCCGGCCTGCACGGGCGGCTCGGCCGGTGGGTCTGGGCCCTCGCCGTGCTGCCCCCGCTGGCGACTCTGGTCTGGGCCCTGGCGGGTGCGGCGTCGGTGCTCGACGGCGAGGCTCTCGGCGAGCGGGTCTCCTGGGTCCCGGCGCTCGGGCTGGGAGTGGACCTGCGGCTGGACGCGCTGGCGCTGCTGATGACGGTGGTGGTCAGCGGTGTCGGGGTACTCGTACTGACGTACAGCACGGGCTACTTCGCCGAGGACGCCGGCCGGCAGGCGGCACTGCTGGTGGCCTTCGCCGGCAGCATGCTGGGCCTGGTCACCGCGGACAACCTGCTGCTGCTCTACGTCTTCTGGGAACTGACCACCGTGGTCTCCTTCCTGCTGATCGCGGGGCGCGGACGCAGCGGGGAGCACCGGCGCGCCGCCCAGCAGGCGCTGCTCACCACGACCGGCGGCGGACTGACGATGCTGCTCGGCTTCGTGCTGCTCGGCGAGGCGGGCGGCACCTACCGGATCTCCGAACTGCTGGCCGACCCCCCGCGCGGCGGTTACGTGACGGCCGCCGTGGTCCTGGTACTCGTCGGCGCGTTCGCCAAGGCCGCGATGATGCCGCTGCACGGATGGCTGCCGGCCGCGATGGTGGCGCCGACACCGGTGAGCGCGTACCTGCACGCGGCCGCGATGGTGAAGGCCGGTGTCTACCTGATCGCCCGGCTGGCGCCCGGCTTCGCCGACGTGCCGCCCTGGCGGGCGACGGTGCTGGCGGTGGGCGCGTTCTCGCTGGTGGTCGGCGCGTGGCGGGGGTTGTTCGAGCACGATCTCAAGCGGATCCTGGCGTACGGGACGATCAGCGAGCTGGGTCTGCTGGTGATGCTGCTGGGGTACGGCACCAGGACGGCGGCGCTGGCCGGCGCGGTGATGCTGCTCGCGCACGCGACGTTCAAGTCCGCGCTGTTCCTGTTCAGCGGCACCGTCGAGAAGGCCACCGGGACCCGGGACATCAGAAAGCTCGCGGGACTCGGGCGGCGGCACCGGTGGCTGTGGGCCACCGTCCTGGCCGCCGCCTCCATGGCCGGACTGCCGCCGCTGATCGGATTCCTCGGGCACGAGGCGGCGTTCAAGGCCTTCATGCTGCCCGCGGGCCCGGTGCCGGCCCTGGGCGGCGAGGCGCGGTTCGCGCCCTGGGCCCTCGGGGCACTGGTGCTGGGCGCCGTGCTGACCGTGGCCTACAGCGCCCGGCTGGTGCACGGCGTGTTCGCCGGCCCGCCGAGCGATCCCGTCCGCAGGTCGAGGCCGCCCGGCCTCTGGCTGACCGCTCCCGGCGTCGTGCTGTCCGTGACGTGCCTGGCGCTGGGACTGGCCTACCCCCTCACCTCGGCGGTGACCGCACCGTACGCGGACGGCCTGCCCTCGGTCGACAAGCCGTACCACCTGGCGCTGTGGCACGGGTTCACCCCGGTACTGGGGATCTCCGCGCTGTCGGTGGCGGTCGGGCTGGTCCTGCTGCCGGTGGCCGGCGACCGGTTGCGGCGGCTGCGGGCCGCGGTGCCCGGGCCGCCCGAGGCGCAGAAGTCCTATCTGCGGACCATCGCCGGCCTCAACTCGGCCGCCGTACGGATCACCCGCCGCACCCAGGTCGGCTCACTCCCCGCGTACCTGACGGTGGTGCTGGGCGTGGTGCTGGTGCTCCCCGGTGGCGCGGCACTCCTGCACGCCGGTGCGCTGCCGCTGCCGGACGACTTCCGGCTCTGGCGGGAAGGGCTGCAACTACCCCTCGCGGCTGTCGTGCTCACCGCCGCCGCGGGCCTGGTGAGCGCCCGCCACCGGTTGACGGCCGTGCTGCTGGCCGGTGCCGTCGGTTACGGAGTGGCCGGCGTCTTCCTGCTGCACGGCGCCCCCGACGTGGCGCTGGCGCAGTTCCTGATCGAGTCCCTGACACTGGTCATCTTCGTACTGGCGCTGCGCGGTCTGCCGTCCGACATGGGACCGCGCCGGGTGCCCGCCCGGGTTCTGGCCGTCCGGGCCGCCGTGTCGGTGGCGGCCGGCCTCTTCGTGGCCCTGTTCGCCGTGGTCGTCAGTGCGATCCGGCGGGACCCGGAGGTCGCGGCGGAGCTGATCGGACGGGTGAAGGAGGCCGGCTCGCACAACGTCGTCAACGCGATCCTGATCGACTTCCGTGCCCTGGACACGCTCGGGGAGATCTCGGTGCTGCTGGTGGCGGCCATCGGCGCGACCGCGCTGTTCGGCCACCACGGGCCGGGCCCGTACCGCGAGTCCGCCAGGCCGAAAGTGTCGCTGCCCGAGCACGAGCGCTCGGTGGCGCTGGAGATCGTGGTCCGTCTGCTCTTCCCGTCGATCCTGGTGCTCTCCGTGTACCTGCTTTTCTCCGGCCACCTGCGTCCCGGCGGCGGATTCGCCGGCGGACTGGTGGCCGTCCAGGCCTTCGCCCTGCGCTATCTGGTGGGCGGCCGTTCCGACCTGGGCTTCTCGGGTCCGCTGGACTCGCGGGTGCTCGCGGGCGGCGGGCTTGCCCTCGCCGGTCTCAGCGGACTCGTCCCGTTCCTGTTCGGGGGGCCGCCGCTCGCCACGCACGTGGTGGAGGCCGACGTCCCCGTGCTGGGCCACCTGGAGTTCGCCACCAGCATCGTCTTCGACGTGGGGGTGTTCGCCGTGGTGCTCGGCGTCGGTCTGCTGCTGCTGTCCGCCGTGGGCCCGTCCCAGGAGCCCGTCCCCTCGGGCCGGGGCCATCCGGCCGGTGGCGGCACGGCGGCCGAGGGGACGGCCGGCGCCCCCGGGGACACCGAACCGGCCGGGCCGGCCGGAACAGCCGCCGGAGCGGACGCCGGGGGAACGGGCGAACGGACGGCGGCAGCCGACGGGAGGGCCGGCCGATGAGAGAGCTGGACCTCACCACCGCTCTGGTACTGGCCGGGCTGTTCGCCTCGGGCTTCTTCCTGGTGCTCCAGCGCACCCTGATGCGGTTGCTGTTCGGCTTCCTGATGCTGGGCCACGCCACGAACCTGCTGCTGCTCGCCACCGGGCCCGCCGGAGCACCGCCCATCACCGGGGAGGTCCGCGCCGGTCAGGAGACGGACTCGGATCCGCTCCCCCAGGCGATGGCGCTGACGGCCATCGTCATCACCTTCGCGCTGACCGTCTTCCTGCTCGCACTGGTGCACCGCGCCTGGCGGCTCAACGGCCACGACGAGGTCCGCGACGACGCCGAGGACCGGCGGCTGGAGAAGGCCGGTGACGGCCAGCACGGGACGTCCCCCGAACCGGCGACCACCCAGCCGGGACCGGGAGCCGGCCCGCCCGAGCGCGAGGAGGGGAACGACCGGTGAACGCACTGCTCGTCTCCGCTCCCGTCCTGCTGCCGCTGTTCGCGGCCGGCCTGTCGCTGGCCGTCCGCCGCAGCGCCCTGCTGCAACGGGTGCTGGGACTCGTGGTGCTCCTCGCGACCCTGGTGGACGCCGTCGCACTGCTCGTCATGACCGACCGCGAGGGGCCGATGGTGGTCGCGGTCGGCGGCTGGTCGGCGCCGGTGGGGATTTCGCTCGTCGCCGACCGCACCTCGGCGCTGCTGCTGACCATCGCGCTGGCGGTCGCACTGGCCATCCTGGTGTTCGCCGTGGGCCAGGGCTCTGCGGAGTCCTGGGCGTCCCGGCCCGCCTTCCATCCGGCCTACCTGGTACTGCTCGCGGGCGTCGGGCTCGCGTTCCTCACCGGAGACCTGTTCAACCTGTTCGTCGCGTTCGAGGCGATGCTCGCCGCTTCCTACGTGCTGATCAACCTCGGTGCCGACGAGAGGCGCATCCACGCCGGGATGACGTACACGGTCACCAGCCTGCTCTCCTCGATGCTCTTCCTGACCGCGGTGGCACTGGTCTACTCCGCCACCGGCACCGTCAACCTCGCCGACCTCAGCCAACGGGTGCCGGAGCTCCCCGACGGCGTGCAGAGCGTGCTCGGACTGCTCCTCCTGGTCGTCTTCGGCATCAAGGCGGCGATGGTGCCGCTGCACTTCTGGCTGCCGGACAGCTATCCGACCGCGCCGGCCCCCATCACCGCGGTGCTCGCCGCGCTGCTGACGAAGGTGGGCCTCTACGCGATGGTGCGCACCCAGACCCTGCTCTTCCCGCGCACCGAGACCTGGACGCTGCTGCTCTGGCTGGCCGCCGCGACCCTGCTCCTGGGCGTGCTGGGCGCGGTCGCGCAGCAGGACCTCAACCGGATGCTGTCCTTCGTCCTGGTCGCCCACATCGGCTACCTGCTCTTCGGCCTCGCCCTGTCCACCGCGGACGGCCTGAGCGGCACCCTGCTGTACGCCGTGCACCACATCGCGGTGCAGGCGGCCCTGTTCCTGATCGCCGGCATGATCGCGTCCTGGAGCGGGACGGCGGCACTGAGCCGGCTCAACCGCGCGCCCGCTCCCCCCACACTGCTGGCCGGGCTCTTCCTGGTCTCCGCGATGAGCCTCGCCGGGCTGCCGCCGTTCTCCGGGTTCGTGGCGAAACTGGCCCTGCTGCGGGCGGGTGCCGCCACCGGTGGCCCGCTGGTGATCGCCGTGATGGCCGCGGCGCTGCTCACCAGCCTGCTCACGCTGTACGCGATGGCCCGCGTCTGGCGGGCCGCGTTCGCCCAGGGGGAACCCGACCCCGACGCCGGCGAGTCCCGCCGCGCCCCCGCCGACCCGGCGCATCCGGCCGAGGGGCACGGCCGCGTACGCGGCATCCGCGCGATGGCCGCCTCGACGACCGGCATCGTGCTGGTGGGAGTGGCGCTCGCCGCCGGGGCCGGACCGCTCGCGGCCGTGACCGAGCGCGCGGGCGAGGACCTGCGGCAGCCGGAGGTCTACCGGCAGGCGGTCCTCCCCGGCGACGGCGCGGGAAGCGCGGACGGCAAGGGTGCGGGGCCTGCGCAGGGCTCTGCGTCCGGCCACAGGCGGGACCGGGACCGGGAGGTGGCGCGATGAGCGGCGGAACGCGGACGGACGGGGCCGGGAACGGGAACGGGACGCAGGCCGGGCGGGTGCCCTCCCACCCGCGGGTGGGAAGGGTCGGCTCGATGGGGCAGCGGCGCCGGCTCATGGCGGTCTGCGGGCTGTGGGCCCTGTGGGTGCTGCTCTGGGGGTCGGTCAGCGCGATCGTGCTGCTGTCCGGGGGGCTGGTGGCCCTCGCCGTCACCCTGATCTACCCGGCACCGACCAGCGCGGCACGGCTCAGGGTTCGTCCCTGGCCCCTGCTCGTGCTGCTCGCCCACACCGGGGCGGACCTGGTGGTCTCCGGGGCCACCGTCGCCTGGGCCGCCCTCCGGCAGGGCCCGGCCGTCCGGTCCGCGGTGGTGGAGGTTCCGCTGCGGACGGACGTCGACCTGCTGGTGGACGGAGTCGTCCAACTGACCAGCCTGACGCCCGGGTCGCTCGTGCTGGAGATCGACCGCGAGACCCGGCGGGTGTACGTCCACGTACTGCCGGTCACCGGCCCCGAGGACGCCGACCGCCGCCGCGAGAAGGTGACGGCCACCGAGCGCCGGGTGCTGCGGGCGTTCGACTCTGTGCCCGCCGTGCCGCACGACGCGGACGCGGGCGGACGCGGGGACGAGGACCCCGGGACGGGCGGAATCCCCGGCGGGAGCGGGAAGACTCCCGGAGACGGGAGACAGGAAGCGGCGGGCAGCGACGCACTGCGTCGCGACCGCCGGGACGGCGGTGCCGCACCGCACCGCGGAGAGGACCCCTCATGAACGTCGTCGCCGTCGTCGCGCTGAGCGTGCTCGCGGTCGCCGCACTGCTGGTGCTCGCCCGGCTGCTCCGCGGGCCGCACGCACTGGACCGGATCAACGCCGTGGACGTACTGGTGACCCAGGTCGTCGCAGGGGCGGCCGTCGCCGCGGCGGTGTGGGAGTACACCACCGTCCTGCCGGTACTCATCGCGCTCGCGCTGCTCGGCTTCACAGGATCGGTGGTCGCCGCGCGCCTGGTGGAGGAACGGGAGGACATGCGGTGAACCTCGTCGTCGACGCCCTGACCGCTCTGCTGCTGGTGTCCGGAGCGCTGTTCTCTCTCTCCGCCTCGATCGGCCTGCTGCGGTTCCCCGACTCGCTCGCACGTCTGCAGGCCTCGTCGAAGGCGCAGTCGCTGGGCCTGGTGCTGATCCTGGTGGGGGCCGCGGTGCGCACCCCGGCCCCCTACACGGGCCCGCTGCTGCTCATCGCGGTGTTCCACCTGATCACCTCGCCAGTGACCGCGCAGATCATCGGGCGGGTCGCCTACCGGACCGACGCGATCGACGGCGAGCGACTCGCCGTCGACCAGTTGGCCGGTACCCCCGCGGCCGGACGCCGACGGGACCGGGCGCGCCGCGACGGCTGATCCTGGCAGGGAACGGCTCCCGGACGGCACACGTGGCGCGCCGTGCGGGAGCGGAAAGGGGACGCTTCGGCAGGAGGGCGCGTCAGCTTTCGCCAGTGCCCCACTGCGGGGTACCGGCGGGCGTGCCGCCGGAGGCGACGGTGGTGGACAGCCCAGCAAGCGTCGAGGACAGCCAGGTCCGCGCGACGGTCAGCGCCTCGGCCACCTCCCGGGTGCCGGTGGTCACGCAGAGCGTGTAGCAGACGTCGTCGAAAGCGCGCTGCACGGTCGCCGTCCCGCCTGTGCCGTGGCTCTGGGCCCGGTACCTCTCGTAGCGTTCCAGCAACTCGGACAGCACTGCCGGGTGAGCCACCAACATGGTCCCTCCTGGGGCGGGAGAAAGAGCGGTATTCAGGGACGGCCGGGGAGAGGAACACTTCGCGTTCCGCCGTGCGGACAGCCGCGGGCACGGCACCCTCAGGTTTCCGGAAATACCGGGGCCGAAACCCCGGGCCGGAAGTTTCCACCCCGCCGGCGCAGACCGGCTCAGGGGCGCGCGGCTCCCCCTTGCGCCTGCGCGGGCCCGAACGGCGCGGGGGCGGACGGTGAAATCGGCGATCGCCCGGTTTGGAACGGACCTCGTGGTGTTACGCGTGTGCTGGGCGTCGGCCGACGGCGCCCGTGCGACCCCGTCCCCCGCTGCTGCGGGCACCACCCGCCCCGCGCGGGGCGGCGGTCCCGAGGGGCGAGAGGAGCCGAGGACAGTGGGCTCGACGAAACACGCGGTGCACGGCGCTCCGTGCTGGGTCAACCTCGCCACCCGGCGGTTGGACCGGGCGGCGGACTTCTACGGCACGGTGCTGGGCTGGGAGTACACCCGCGAGCGCGGGGCTCCGGGCAGCGACCTGGTCGCTCTCCAGGACGGGATCCCGGTCGCCGGGATCCGGCAGGTCACCCCTGCCACGGCATTCGCCACCGCCTGGGTCCCCTACTTCGCGGTGGACGACGCGGACGAGGCGGCCGAGCGGGTGCGGGAGCGGGGAGCGACGGTCGGCGTGGGTCCAATGAAGTTCCGCTCCGGACGCGCGGCCTGGGCGGGCGATCCGGCGGAGGCGGTGTTCGCCCTGTGGGAGGGCGAGGTCTCGGCCGACTGGCAGGTCTCGCACGGCCGGACCGCCGGCTGGCTGGAGCTGCGCACCCGCGACCCGTTCGCCTCCGCGATGTTCTACGGCGGCGTCTTCGACTGGAACCGGTCGGCACGGGACGGTTTGCAGGTCGGCTACGAGGACGCCGGGATCGTGCTGCGGATCGCCGGCCGGCAGGTCGCGCTGCTCTCCGCGGTCGGCGGGGCCTCCCAGGAGGACGCGGACCCCGAACGCACACGGGCGTCCGACACGCCCGCGCAGTGGCGGGTGCACTTCCACGTGGTCGACATCGACGCGGTCGTCGGGGCTGTGGCCGCGGCGGGCGGAGAGGTCGTCGAGCCACCGCACCCGGCGGTCGACGAGTGGGCGGCGACGCTGCGCGACCCCGAGGGCGCCTCGTTCCACGTCGCGCAGACCCACGAGGGGCTGACCGGCTCCGGCACCCCCGAGCGGGCCTCCCTGCGATAGCCCGTCCCGCAGAGCCCGGAGGGCGGGCCCGTCGGGGACCGGGCGGGAGGAGCGGCAGCGGTCTCGGCGAAGACGGCTGTTTGGCCGGGCACCGCCCGGGAACCCGGCGATTCTCGCTTACCGGGCGAACCGAGCACATCCGTTGAAACAATTCCTCATGGAGGGGTTTTGCCTCCCACCGATGACGAGATCCAGGACCCCGCGGAGCGCCACCCGAAGCCGCCCTTCCCCCAGCAGGACGAGGAGCCTCCCGGCAACACGGGGGACATGGAACCGCGACCGGACCACGGCGAGGACTCCTACCGCGGCAGCGGCCGCCTGCAGGACCGGAAGACGCTGGTGACCGGGGGCGACTCCGGGATCGGCCGGGCAGTCGCGCTCGCCTTCGCTCGCGAAGGAGCCGACGTGGCGCTGACGTACCTCCCCGAGGAGGAGGACGAGGCACGCGAGACGGCGGCCCTGGTGGAAGCGGCAGGCCGGAAGGCACTGCCCGTCCCGTGCGACATCCGGGAGGAGGGCGAGTGCCGGCGGCTGATCGACGTCACGGCCGGCGAGTTCGGCCGGATCGACGTGCTGGTGAACAACGCCGCCTACCAGATGTCGCAGCCCGAGGGCATCGAGGACATCACCACCGAGCAGTTCGACCGGGTCGTGCGCACCAACCTCTACGGAATGTTCTGGCTGAGCAAGATGGCGCTCCCGCACATCCCGCGGGGCGGCAGCATCATCAACACCACTTCGGTGCAGGCCTACAAGCCGAGCGGTCACCTGCTCGACTACGCGATGACGAAGGGCGGGATCGCGACCTTCACCCAGGGGCTGGCCGGGTTGCTCGTCGAGCGCGGTGTCCGGGTGAACGCGGTCGCCCCGGGACCCGTGTGGACGCCGCTGATCCCCTCCACCCTCCCCGACACCTCGAAGTTCGGTGAACAGAGCCCGATCGGGCGGGCGGCCCAGCCCGCCGAGATGGCCCCGGCCTACGTCTTCCTCGCCTCGCCGGAGGCGAGCTACATCACCGCCGAGATCGTCAACGCCACGGGCGGCACGCCGCTGCCCTGACGGTCCGGGCCGGCACCGCACACCCCTCGGGCCCCGGGCCCGGTGAGAAGGAGAAAGACGCCATGGGACACGGCGGAACAGTCGTCGACGAACTCACCACAGACCACCGCGAGGTCGGGGAGATCTTCAGCCGCATCGAGAGCCTGCCGCCCGGCGACGCCCGCCGCGGGGAGGCCGTCGACGAGGTGACGATCGAACTCGTCCGCCACTCGGTCGCCGAGGAGGCCCACCTCTACCCGGCGGTCCGCAGGTACCTGCCCGACGGCGACGCGGTCGCCGACCGGGAGATCGAGGACCACGCCACAGCCGAGAAGCTGATGAAGGACCTCGAGGGCATGGACGCGGACGGACCCGAGTTCGACCGGACCGTCGGCGCCCTGATGGAGGACGTCCGCGCGCACCTGGCGGAGGAGGAACAGGACCTGTTCCCCCGCTTGCGGGCGGTGGTCGGCGAGGACAGGCTGATGGAGCTGGGCGACCAGGTGCGCAAGGCCAAGCGCACCGCGCCGACCCGTCCGCACCCCGGCGCGCCGGACACCCCGCCCGCCAACAGACTGCTCGCCCCGGGCCTCGGCCTCGTGGATCGCGTCCGTGACGCGGTCTCCGGCCGGGGCTCCCCGGACTGACGAGCGGCAGGGCGGGGACCGACTCCGGACCCCGCCCGAGGCACCGCCCCCGCATCCCCCGTGCACCCGTCCGGACACCCGGAGCAGGCGCCTGCCGGGGGCCCCGACCCCGTCGCACCAGCAGAAGGAGCCCGTCATGGCCGAGGACCGCAAGCAGGCCCAGCGCGAACGGCACCGCGCCGAGGACCCGGAGTCCGGACCGCTCACCACCGATCAGGGGGTGACGGTCGACCACACCGACGACTCGCTCACCGCGGGCGAGCGCGGGCCCACCCTGATGGAGGACTTCCACTTCAGGGAGAAGCTCACCCACTTCGACCACGAGCGCATCCCGGAACGGGTGGTGCACGCGCGCGGCGCTGGCGCCTACGGCTGGTTCGAGCCGTACGAGTCGTGCGCCGAGTTCACCCGCGCGGCCTTCCTCTCCGACCCCTCCGTCCGTACCCCTGTCTTCGTCCGGTTCTCCACCGTCCAGGGACCGCGCGGTTCCGCCGACACGGTCCGGGACGTGCGCGGGTTCGCGACGAAGTTCTACACCTCCGAGGGCAACTTCGACCTGGTCGGCAACAACATGCCGGTGTTCTTCATCCAGGACGGGATCAAGTTCCCGGACTTCGTGCACGCGGTGAAGCCGGAGCCGCACCACGACATGCCGACCGGCGCGTCTGCGCACGACACGCTGTGGGACTTCGTGTCGCTCCAGCCCGAGACGATGCACATGATGATGTGGCTGATGTCGGACCGGGCGATCCCCCGCAGCTACCGGATGATGCAGGGCTTCGGCGTGCACACCTTCCGGTTCGTCGACGCCGAGGGCCGGGGCACGTTCGTCAAGTTCCACTGGACCCCGAAGCTGGGCGCCCACTCGCTGGTCTGGGACGAGGCCCAGGAGTGCATGGGCCGCGACCCCGACTTCAACCGGCGCGACCTGTGGCAGGCGATCGAGGCCGGCGAGTTCCCCGAGTGGGAACTCGGAGTCCAGCTGGTCTCCGAAGAGGACGAGTTCGCCTTCGACTTCGACCTGCTCGACGCGACCAAGATCATTCCGGAGGAGCAGGTGCCGGTCCGGCCCATCGGGCGGCTGGTGCTGGACCGGAACCCGGACAACTTCTTCGCCGAGACCGAACAGGTCGCCTTCCACACCGCCAACGTGGTTCCCGGCATCGACTTCACCAACGACCCGCTGCTCCAGGCCCGGCTCTTCTCCTACCTGGACACCCAGCTGATCCGGCTCGGAGGTCCCAACTTCGCCCAGTTGCCGGTGAACCGGCCGGTCGCGCCGGTGCGCACCAACCAGCGGGACGGATACCATCAGTCGGCGATCCACCGGGGCACGAACTACTCCCCCAACTCGCTGGGCGGCGGCTGCCCCGTCGTCGCCGGCGCCGGGGGCTCCGCGTTCAGCCACTACACCGAGCGCGTCGACGGGCAGAAGATCCGCAAGCGCAGCGCGAGCTTCGAGGACCACTACAGCCAGGCCGCGTTGTTCTGGCACAGCATGAGCGGCTGGGAGCAGCAGCACATCATCGAGGCGTTCCGGTTCGAGCTCGGCAAGGTGGAGGCGATGCCGGTGCGCGAGCGCACCGTGCGCGAACTCACCCGCGTCGACGGGCGGCTGGCCGCCGAGGTCGCCAAGGGCATCGGCGTGGCCCCGCCCGCCGAGCAGGAGGGTGCGCCGCCGCACCCGACCGCGTCCCCCGCTCTGAGCCTGGAGTCGCTGCCGGGGGACGGTTCCATCCGCACCCGGCAGATCGCGGTGCTGGTCACGGACGGGGTGGACGCCGCGCAGGTGCGGGCACTCCGGGCCGCACTGGAACCGCAGGGCGCCGTCGTCGAGGCGCTGGCCCCGCAGGACGGCGCCGTCCAGGGGGCCGGTGGCGAGACGCTCCCGGTGGACCGCGCGCTGCCCACGGTGGCCTCGGTGCTCTACGACGCGGTGCTCCTGCCGGACGGGCCCGCCCAGGCCCTGGCCTCCGCCGCCGGTGGAGCGGTGACGCGTTTCGTCGGGGACGCCTTCCGGCACGGCAAGGCCGTGGGGGCGCTCGGTGCGGCGGTGGAGGTGCTGGACGGGCTGCCGCCGGTCCGCGACCACACCGCTCCGGTGGGCGCCGGCGGGCTCGTGGAGAACGCCGGAGTCGTCACCGACCGCTCCGGCGACCCGGCGCTGGAGGACTTCCTCCGGATGTTCACCACCTGCGTGGCCGCCCACCGCAACCGCAGCCGGCCGGCGGCCTGACCCGCCACCCGGCCGAGTACCGAGGAGGACGACCATGAGCAGCGAGAACGCACTTCCGCTCGCCGACTGGGACGAGCTGCCGGTGAACGCCGTGGAGCACCGGATCCGCAGCCTGGAGGAGGCGGAGCTGGAGGAACTGCTCGCCCATGAGCGGGCCCACGCCGACCGGGCCGGGGTGAAGCTGCTGCTGGAGAGCCGTGTCCGGCAGTTGCGGGAGGGCGGAACGCCCTCCCCTGGCGGCTCGTCCGAGGGCACCGGAGCGCCGGCAGGGCGCCGTACGGGGTCACCGGTGACACCGGCCACCTCGCCCGAGCCCGGTCACGGTCCGCCGCACGGTTCGCCCCACCAGATGGGCAAGGGCGACCGCCAGGGGCCCTGAGCGGGCCGGCCCCGTGCGGCCCCGGCCCCGCCGGGGCCGCACGGCGCAGGCGGGCCCGACGGGAGCCGCATGCGCGGGAAGGCGCGGGGTAACTCCGCACGAGTCGGGCGCCCGCACAGCCGGCGGCCGGGAAAAGGGGACGGACATGGCGCACGCATCGAAACGGCCGGGCACCGGGGTCCGGGTGGTGGTGACCGGAGCCAGCGGCAACGTCGGCACCGGGGTGCTGCGGGCCCTCGCCGCGGACCCGGAGGTCGCCTCCGTGACCGCTGTCGCGCGCAGGCCGCCGCGGTGGCAGCCGGAGGGAACGCACTGGCTGAGCACCGACATCGGCAGGGAGCGTGCCTCGGAGGCGCTCACCGAGGCCTTTCGCGGCGCGGACGCGGTCATCCACCTGGCCTGGCTGATGCAGCCGAGTCACGCGCCCGCGATCACCTGGCGCACCAACGTGCTGGGCACCGAGCGGGTGCTCCGCGCCGTCGCGGCGGCGGGGGTGCCGGCCGTGGCCGTCGCGTCGTCGGTCGCCGCGTACTCCCCCAGGGACGCCGCCGACCCGGACCGGCCGGTGGACGAGTCGTGGCCGACGCACGGCTGGCCGACCGCCGCCTACTCCCGGGAGAAGGCCTACGTGGAGCGGCTCCTCGACATCTTCGAGGAGGCGCACCCGGCAGTTCGGGTGGTACGGATGCGGTCGGCCTTCGTCTTCCAGCAGCAGGCCGCGATGGAGCAGCGCCGGCTGTTCGCGGGACCGCTGCTGCCCAACCGGCTGCTCCGTCCGGGAGTGGTCCCCTTCGTGCCCGACGTGCCGGGGCTGCGCTTCCAGGCCGTCCACACCGACGACGTCGCCGACGCCTTCGCCCGGGCGGTGCACCGTCCGGTGCGCGGTGCCTTCAACCTCGCGGGCGAGCAGCCGCTCGACGCAGCGGAGCTGGCGAAGCTCCTGGAGGCCCGCACGGTGCGGGTGCCCGAACTGCCGGTGCGGTCGCTGCTCGCGGCCGCGTGGCGGCTGCGGATGGTCCCCGCCTCCCCGCAACTCTTCGACACGCTGCTGCGGCTGCCGCTGCTGGCGACCGGCCGGGCCCGCGAGGAACTCGACTGGCAGCCCCACCGCACCGGCCCGCAAGCAGTGGCCGCGCTGCTGTGCGGCCTGCGGCACGGCTCCGGCGGGCCCACCCCCACGCTCCGCAGCGGCAGCGCCGCCGACCGGCTGGACGAGGCCGCCACCGGAGTGGGCGGCCGGCCCTGACGGGCGCGGGTTCGACAGACCGCGGCCTGTGGCGAACCCGCGCCACCACCCGCCCACGCCCCACCGAGAAGGAGAATCAATCATGCCCAGTGGTTCCTCCCCCAAGCGGGAACGGCAGTACGAGCACGTCAAGGAAGGCGCCGAGGAGCGCGGCACCAGCACCTCACGGGCCAAGGAGATCGCCGCCCGCACGGTCAACAAGGAACGTGCCCAGTCGGGTGAGAGCGCGACCGCCAGCCGCACCTCGACCAAGGACAAGCCGGCGCCGGTGCGCGGCGGCGAGCGCTCCCACAAGGGCTCCGGCGGGCCCACGTACGACCAGCTCTATGCCGAGGCGCAGCGCCGCAACGTCAGGGGCCGGTCGCAGATGAGGAAGGCCGACCTGGAGCGGGCACTCGACAAGTAACCCAACCCTCCCGTGCTACCCGGCCGCTCCGTCCGTCCCACCCGTCCCGGCTTCCGCGGCATCTCGTCGATCGGGAGCCGGGACGGATCGTTCCGGAGGAGCAGGGCCGGGGCGCGGGATCGACGGGCGCGGCCGGGACAGAGATCGGAGTGCTGCCGCGACATTCGTGCCGCCCGCGGGCGGACTGTACGGGGCGGGGGCAGCGGACTGTACGGGGCGGGGGCCCAGCGCCCGGGCGGGGCTTCAGCCGGAGCGGCCCCGAGTACCCATGCGTCCCCCGCAGCGCTGGGAGAGGCCTTCGGCGAGGAGCTGAGCCAGCCGGGGGTCGATGCTGCCGCTTCTGGCCCAGTCGGTGACCTGGCGGGCGACGAGGCGCAGTTTGGTGTTGCTGCGCTGTGAGGCGTCGCGCAGCACCAGGAAGGCCCGCTCCTGTTCGCAGCCCGCCACGGTCATCACCACGCCGATGGCCTGGTCGATCACGGCGTGCGACTCCACCGCCTGCTCCAGTTGGGCGATCCGCTCGGCCAGTTCCGCCGGGTCCCGGAGATCGGCGCAGGGCTCCCGAAGGTCGGTGCGGTCAGCTTTCCGCATGAACGGCACCCTTTCTGGTCCTGTGGATGTCCGACGCCCTCGGGCAAGGAACGGGGCGGACCCCGGCATGCCGCGGGACTGCGGTGCCGGGAACACCCGCCGCCTGCCGGCGGCCACCAAGCACTTTCCCGACCACCGTAGCGGCGATCGGGAGGCCCCGCGCGCCGTGCGCCCGGCGTGCCCCGGGCGCAGCGTCCGGCAGGCCGGGCAGCCCTCCGGAGCACGCACGTCGGAGCCCGGGAGGGCCACCCACCCAACCGTCCGCCGGCTGTTCACGGGCACTCCGGAGGCGGCCACCGGAACGGGGCAGGGCCGCGCCCGGCGGCGCTCCGACGTGGTGCCCCTTCACCCGATGGCCGCGCAGAGGGACGGGCCGGGGCCGCCGCTCCTCGCGGGCGGCGGCCCCGGCCCACGGCGGCCCGGTCCTGCACCGGCCTCAGCGGCCCGGCGGTTCCGTCCCGTCCTCCGCCTCCGACCCGGACGGCGCGGGGGACGCCGCCGCGGCTTCCCGCTCGGCGCGGCGCGCCCGCTGCGGGCCGACGGTGTAGCGGGGGTCCTCCGCGGAGGCGATGCCCGCGGCGAAGACGCCGAAGCGGGTGCAGGCGGAACCGGCGAGCAGCGCGGCACCGCCCAGGCCCGCGGCGACCCGGTGCTGCCCGGCGAGCGCCGCGACGCCTGCGCCGGCCGCGTTGAGCACCCGGGCCGCGCGCATCAGCCGCCCGGCCCGCCCGGTGCGGAGGGTCTCGGCGACCTCGCCCAGCCGCCGCTCCACGGCCCGGTCGGCCGCCGCGTCGGCGGCCGCCGCGATCACCGCCGCGGCGCGAGCCGGTCCGGCCTCCCGGCTCGGGCCCACCAGCAGGGCCATGCCGGAGGCGGCCGCGGTGGCCGAGGCGGCGAACAGGTAGGGCAGCTCACGGTGCGCGTCGTGCCACGCCGGGACGGCCGTGTCGGCCGCCAGTACGGCGGTGTAGGTGGCGACGGCGGGGCCGAGCGCGGCGGCCGCCGCGGTGGCGCCCGCGCCGATCCGCGGCAGGCGGCCGGTGGCGGCCGTGACCGCCGCCGCCCCGGCGGCCGGGCCGTAGGCCGCGAGAAGCCAGGACCCGACGCTCATCGGCGAGGTGGGCTTGAACACCCGGAGCATATTGGCGAACCGCGCCGGGCGCCCGAGGTCGTGGATGAGGGCCGCGGTGGCAAGCGAGACCGCGCCGAGCGAGGAGACTTTCAGGCCGGTGGCGGTACGGGTGCGGCCGGTGCGGTGGGCCCCCGCCGCGAGGACCGATCCGGCTCCGGCGAGGCCGCCGAGGAAGAAGTACCCGGCGATGTCGCGCGCCTCCCAGGCGGGTGCCTTGATCACCGGCTTTCCGTAGTAGCTGCGGAACTCGGCCCGCGGCACCATGGCCTGTTCGCCCCGCCTGCCCCCGCGACGCCTGCGCCGGCCGCCCGAGGACTCCGGGGCCGGTCCGCCCTCCGCGGTGGCCGCGGCTGCCGGGCCGGAGCCCCCGCACAGCGACTCGGGCGCGGCTTCCCGGCCCGACACGTCACGGTGCGCGGGCAGGTGGCCCTCCGCGTGGGAGGGCGACTGCTCGTGGGAGGAGAGCCGTTCGTGGCGGTCGTCGGTCATCGTCCCGTCCCCCTCCGCAGCGCTCCGGCCGCGCCGAAGGCGGCCAGCAGACCGCCCACCAGCGACAGGCCGGCGAGTCCGGCGTGCTTCCACATCGCGGGCAGGTCCCGGGTGGTGACCACCGGGTCCGGCGGAAGGCCGTAGACCTCGGGTTCGTCCAGCAGGAGGAAGAACGCGCCGTCGCCGCCGACGCCGTCCCCGGGGTCGTGGCCGTAGAGCCGGGCGTCGGACACCCCGGCCTCCTGCAACTGGTCGACCCGGGCCGCGGCCCGCTCCCGCAGTTCGTCCAGTGGCCCGAACTGGATGGACTCGGTGGGGCAGGCCTTGGCGCAGGCGGGCTCCTGTCCGGCACCGAGCCGGTCGTAGCACATGGTGCACTTGAACGCCCGGCCGTCGTGGGGCCGCTGCTCGATCACGCCGTAGGGGCAGGCGGGTACGCAGTAGCCGCAGCCGTTGCAGATGTCCTCCTGCACGACCACGGTGCCGAACTCGGTGCGGAACAGCGAACCGGTGGGGCACACGTCCAGGCAGGCGGCGTGCGTGCAGTGCTTGCAGACGTCGGAGGACATCAGCCACCGCATGTCGCCCGAGCCGGGGTCCGCGACGGCGCCGGAAGCGCTCGCCCCGTCTGACGAGCAGGCGCAGCCGGCGCCCTCGGCGGAGGAACCGCAGCCGCCCCCGCCCGCCGGCTCCTCGGCCGTCAGCGGCAGCCGGGTGCGGCCCTCGGGGGCGGGCGGCTCGGGCGAGGCGGTCGCCGGCTGCTCGATGAACGCGACGTGACGCCAGGTCGAGGCGCCCAGTTCCTGGGTGTTGTCGTAGGACATGCCGCTGAGCGAGAGGCCGTCCTCGGGAATCGCGTTCCACTCCTTGCAGGCCACCTCGCAGGCCTTGCAGCCGATGCAGACCGAGGTGTCGGTGAAGAAGCCCACCCGGGGCGGGGCGTCGGGGTACCCGGAGTCGCCGGCGGGGTCGGACTCGGGGCCGCTGAAGAGGTGGTCGCTCACGTCGTGCCTTCCTTGCCGCTGGCAGCTGGGCCGTCGGGCGCGTCGGGACGGCCGGGAACGTCCGGGTCCCGGCCGGTCGTCGTGGTGACGCCCGCGCGGCGTCGGTGCTCCGCGACGAAGTCACGCAGGGCGGGGCCGCGCGGGCGGCGGCCGGGCCGGATGTCCGCAGTCAGCGCCTTGTCCTCCTGGATGTGGGCGTTGGGGTCGAGGGAGATGGCGACGAGCTCGTTCGCCGCGTCCCCGGTGACGAGGCCGTTCGCGCCCCAGTGGAAGGGCAGGCCGATCTGGTGCACGGCCCGGCCGTGCACCGTCAGCGGCCTGATCCGCCGGGTGACCATCACCCGGGCCTCCACGGCGCTGCGCGCGGTGATGATCGTCGCCCAGCCGTTGTGCTCCAGCCCCCGTTCCTCGGCGAGTTCCGGCGACAGCTCGCAGAAGAACTCCGGCTGGAGCTCGCTGAGGAACGGCGTCCACCGGCTCATCCCGCCGGCAGTGAAGTGCTCGGTCAGCCGGTGGGTGGTCACGACGTACGGGTAGACGCCCGCACCCGGCTCGTCGCCGCTGGGGTGGTACTCGTTGCCCTCCCGGGAGTAGAGCTGCCGCACCGGTGACCGCGCGTGCCGTGGGTACAGCGCGTTGGGGAACGGCGAGTCCTGGGGCTCGTAGTGGGTGGGCATCGGCCCGTCGACGAGCCCGGCGGGCGTGTACAGCCAGCCCTTGCCGTCGGCCTGCATGACGAACGGGTCGTCGCCGCGCAGGGCCGCGGAGCCCTGGGCGCCTTCCGGGGGCACGTAGTCGGGCGGTCGGCCCGGAACGAAGTCGGCGTTGTCGTGGCCGGTCCACTCACCCGCCTCCGCGTCCCACCAGACGTAGGCCTTCCGTTCGCTCCACGGCGTGCCGTCCGGGGCGGCGGACGCTCGGTTGTACAGGACACGGCGGTTGGCGGGCCAGGCCCACGCCCACTCCCGGGCGGTCCACTCCTGCTCGGTGTGCGGCTTGCGGCGCGCGGCCTGGTTGACCCCGTCGGCGTACACCCCGCAGTAGATCCAGCAGCCGCAGCGGGTGGAGCCGTCGTCCTTCAGCTCGGTGTAGGCGCTGAGCGGTGCGCCGTCCGGCCCGTAGCCGTTGATCTCGGCCAGCACCGCCGCGGCGTCCGGCTCCTCCAGCGGTCCCTCCACCGGGTAGTCCCAGGTGAGGTCCTGCACCGGGCGGTCCATCGGATCGTCCGAGTCGGCCAGCTTCGCCTTGATGCGGCGGCCGAGGTGGTACATGAACCACAGGTCGCTGCGGGCGTCGCCCTGCGGCTCGACGGCCGCGTCGTGCCACTGGAGCCAGCGGTTGGTGTTGGTGAAGGTGCCGGACTTCTCGGTGTGCGAGGCGGCGGGGAAGAAGAACACCTCGGTGCCCACATCCTCGGTCCGCAGCTCGCCGGTGTCGATCTCCGGCCCGTCCTGCCACCAGGTCGCCGACTCGATGAGGGAGAAGTCCCGCACCACCAGCCAGTCCAGTTCGGCCATGCCCAGGCGCTGCAGCCGCGCGTTGGCGGATCCCACGGCCGGGTTCTCCCCCATCAGGAAGTAGCCCTTGCAGGTGCCGTCGAGCTGGGCGAGCACGGTGGAGTAGTGGTTGTGGTCACCGGTGAGCCGGGGCAGGTGGTCGAAGCAGAAGTCGTTCTCCGCGGTGGCCGCGTCCCCGTAGTAGGACTTGAGCAGGCTGACGAAGTACGCCCGCATCTCGCCCCAGTAGCCCTTGCCGGTGCGGCTGGAGGTGACGAAGGCCTCCAGGTCCTGGTGGGCGTGCGCGTGGGGCATCGGCAGGTAGCCCGGCAGCAGGTTGTACAGCGTCGGGATGTCGCTGGAGCCCTGGATGGAGGCGTGGCCGCGCAGCGCCTGGATGCCGCCGCCCGGGCGCCCGATGTTGCCGAGCAGCAGTTGGAGGACGCTCGCGGCCCTGATGTACTGCGCGCCGACGGTGTGCTGCGTCCAGCCCACCGCGTAGACGAAGGCGCTGGTGCGGTCGGGCCCGGAGTTCTCCGTGAGGGCCTCGCAGACCGACAGGAACGCGTCCTGCGGCACGCCGCACACCTGCTCCACCATCTCGGGGGTGTAGCGGGCGTAGTGCCGCTTGAGCAGTTGGTAGACGCAGCGCGGGTCGGTCAGCGTGTCGTCCCGCTCGGGATCGGCGGCGGCGACCGCTCCGCCGGAGCCGTGACTCTCCGCGCCTCCCGCCGCGTGCTCCTCCTTCTGGTCCGCGTCGTTCTCGATCCGCTCCTGGAAGAGGCTGTCCCGGTCGCCCGCCGAGGCCTGCACGGTGGAGCCGGCGTACTGCCAGGACCGCTGGTCGTAGTCGTGCTTCTCCGGGTCGTAACCGGAGAAGACGCCGTCCAGGTCCTCGGTGTCCAGGAATTCCTCGCTCACGAGGTGGGAGGCGTTCGTGTACGCCTTCACGTACTCCCGGAAGTCCTTCTCACGGCTCAGCACGTAGTGGATGACGCCGCCGAGGAAGGCGATGTCCGTGCCCGCCCGGATCGGCACGTGCCGGTCGGCGAGAGCACTCGTGCGGGTGAAGCGCGGATCGACGTGGATGACGCGGGCTCCGCGCGCCTTGGCCTCCATCACCCACTGGAAGCCGACGGGGTGCGCTTCGGCGTAGTTCGAGCCCTGGATGACGATGCAGTCCGAGTTCTGGAGGTCCTGCATGAACGTCGTCGCGCCGCCGCGGCCGAAGGAGGTGCCGAGGCCTGCGACGGTGGAGCTGTGGCAGACCCGCGCCTGGTTCTCCACCTGCACCACGCCGAGTCCCGTCAGCAGCTTCTTGATGAGGTAGTTCTCCTCGTTGTCCAGGGTGGCCCCGCCCAGGCTCGCCACTCCCATCGTGCGGGCCACCCGGGTCCCGTCCTGCTCCCACTCCCAGCCCTCCCGTCGGGACGCGATCACCCGGTCGGCCACCATGTCCATCGCGGTGTCCAGGTCGAGCGGCTCCCACCCGGTGCCGTGCGGCCGCCGGTAGAGCACCTGGTGCCGCCGGGAGGAGCCGGTGGTCAGCTGGAGGGTCGCGGAGCCCTTGGGACAGAGCCGGCCCCGGCTCACCGGCGAGTCGGGATCGCCCTCGATCTGCACCACCTTCTCGTCCTTGACGTAGACCTGCTGGCCGCAGCCGACGGCGCAGTACGGGCAGATCGACTTCACGACCCGGTCGGCGGTCCCGGTCCGGGGGCGGAGCGACTCGGTGTACTCGGAGGTCACCGCGCTCCCCCGGCCGAGGAAGTCCGTCCCGGTGAGCTGCCGGTACGCCGGCCATTTACGGAGGAGCCTGCGAACGCCCACGACTCGACCTCCTGCTGTGACGTGGTTCCGTGCAAAGGTCCGGTTCCCAGTGCCCGGAATGCGGCCGTCCAATCCGCCGCCCTCCCCCGATGCGTTCCGCCGAGGCGGGCGACTGCGCCGGCTCAGCCCGGGGCGGGCTGCGGTTCGGGGCCCGGCCCGGGCCCGGGCCCCGGGGGCGCGGGCGGGACCGGTCCCGGGCCCGGCTGCGGTCCCGGAGAGGGGCCCGGTTCGGGCGCCGGCGGCCCCGGGGACGGGCCCGGGTCCGGGGGCACGGGGTCGGGGTCAGTGGGGCCGGGGCCTCCCGGCGGTCGCGGACTGGTCACGCTGCACCTCCTCTTCCGCCGCGCGGGGCGGCTCGGAAATCCGTCGCGGCCGGTACGGCCGGCGGGCCGGGTAGCCCGGTGCGGGTGTCTCGAAACCGGCGGCGTGGCTCCGGCTGCCGGGCGGCCGCCCGCACGGGTCGGCGGCGAGGCGGGAGGGCGGTACGGGAGGGGCCCTCGCGGGCGGCGGACGACCGAAAAGCACCGTTCTACGGCGTATGCCAGGCGGGAGAACGTCACAGCATGATCACTTTCCGTGTCCCGGCGGTCCGGCTGCGCCACCCTGACCGCCATGAACCGCCGCCACGCTCTCACCGCCGCTGCCCTCCTCGCCTGTCTCACCGCTTGCGGAACCGCCCAGCCCGACGACTCGCCGCCTCCGGAGGAGGAGCGGTCCGCGACGCAGGAGCCCGCGGCCACCCGCGAGGTGACGGCGGAGGAGGTCGACCCGTGGCCCTTCACCGTGGAGAAGGGCACTCTGGGGTGCCGGGGCGGCAAGGTCACGTTCGCCACTGACGGGGCCGAGTACGGCCTCACGGGCGACGCGCAGACGGACCACCCCGCCCCGGACCCGGTCTGGGCCACCGATCCGGAGTCCGACGGCACCCGGCTCAGCCTCGGGGCAGCCATCGAGGCCGGGATGGCGCTCTGCGAGTGAGCGGCCCGTCCCCGTCTCCGGCGGCACTTCCGACTGCCAGAGGCGCGGACGACCGTCGGACCCGCACCCTCGTACGGTTCCGGCAACCCGCCGCTTCGGGGCGGGGTTACGGTCCGGCCGGTGCCGCCTCCCGGGCGAACCAGCGGCCGTCACGCTGCTGGATCAGCCGGTGGCCGACGAGTTGGTCGATGTGCTTGGCGATGGTGGGCGGCTGGTACCCGACCGCCGCGCTGAGGTCGGCCACCGTGGCACCGGCCTCCCCGCATTCCCGGAGCTGCCGCCAGGTGCGGGACGCGGTGCGGCTCAGCGGCACGGCGGTCGCCTCCGGACGGGGCTCCTCCGCCGGCTCCGGCACCGCCGGCACGTCGGCGACAGAGACGGGGACGGCGGGGACGGCGGGGACGGCGGGGACGGCGGGGACGGCGGGGACGGCGGGGACGGCGGGGACGGCGACGGGGGTGCCGGCCGGGTCCGGCGACCCGGCGGCGGCCGGGGCACCGGTCGGCGACCGGAGTTCCTCGGCGCCCGCCGCCTGCGACGGCCGGGCGCGGGTCACGGGGCGCGGTGTGCGGTTGACCCGGCGGTGCCGGCGCCCCTTCTGCGTGCGGTTTCTACTCATCAGCTCACGGGCTCCGTACAGAGTCGACTGTGGTGATCATCTCTGCGCGGTGCAACGGAGCCCGGGGGTGATGGTTACGTTCGGCTACTCCGAACGGCCCCGACGGCGCTCACGGGCCTGCCACGGGACGCGGGAGAGCCCTTAGGGTGAGCGCGCCCGCAGTGCGAGGAGGTCCCTTTGACGCCGTCCACCGCCCGCACCGACGATTTGGAGGGGCCGGAGGCGGCGCCCGGTTCGTACCGCGCGCTGCTCGACGGCGTCTACCGGCGGTTCGGCGCGGCGTCCCCGCTGGTACGCCTCGCGGTCGGCCCACCGCCCGCGGAGGCCACGCTCACCGGGGGCGGGCTCGCCGCGGACCCGGCGCTCCTCGACGCGCTGGTGCGCCTCCAGACCGCGCGGATGGCGGCCGCCTTCGGCAGGGTGCCGCGACGCGACGTGGCTGCCACCGAACTCCTCCACCAGTACGCCTTCGTGGCCGTCCCCGCCATGAGCGGTCCGTGGTATCTGGAGCACGGGGTCCCGTGGCCGGCCCCGGAGGAGAGCGCGTACGACGAGCTGGGCGGCACACTCTCCGTGCTGCCCGCGCGGATGAGCTGCCTGGCCGGCGATCCGGCCACGAGGCTTCCCGGCGTGCGGGCCGTGCCGGACGAGGAGGCCCTGCGGGCCGAACTCCGCGCCGCGGTCGCCGCACATCTGGGCCCGGTGCTTGCGGGGTTCGCGCCGCTGGTGCGCCGCCGCGGGCACGGGTTGTGGGCTCCCGCCACCGACGAACCGGCCGAGGGACTGGCCTTCCTCGGCGGTCTGCTGGGTGACCGGGACGCCGCCGCACGGGAGGCCGGGCTCCTGCTGCCGGGCGGCACGCCCCCCTTCCCCGGCCGGGCCGGCTACCGGATTCCGCCGCGCCCGCCGGCACCTGGGCCGGTGGGCGGTGGGCGGCGGGCGGCGACGGACCGGACGGCCCGCCGCCGGTTCGCCGGCGGACCGGGTGCTGCTTCCGCTACACGCTGGGGGCGGAGCACCTGTGCGCCGAGTGCCCCCGCACGGCCCGGCCCGTGTCCGGCGGTCAGGAGCGGGCGGCGTCCACCCCGTAGGTGTCGGCCACGTCGTCGAGAACCTCGTGGGCGCCGTAGAGCCCGACGGCGATCATCCAGGTGATGTCGTCGACCTCGTGCACCTCGCCCTTCAGCTGCTTCCAGAGCGGGTTGGAGGTGTACTTGTCCCGGCTTTTCTCGGAGGCGCCCTGCGGGTCCGGGTAGGCGGTGACGAAGATGTCGTCTGCGTCGACCTTCTTGATCTGCTCCTCGGAGACGTCCGCGTTGAAGCCGGTGCCCTGCGCGTCCGCCGGCTTGTCGAAACCGAGGTCATTGACGAGGACACCGATGTAGGTGTCCTCCTTGTAGAGCCGCGTCGGCCCGTCGACGAACCGGACCACGGAGACCTCCGGGTTGCCGCCGTCCTTCTCACGGACCGCGTCACCGATCGCCTGCGCGCGCTCCTCGAAGGCTCCGACCTTCTCCTCGGCGAGTTCCTCCTGGCCGAGGGCCTCGCCCACCAGGCCGAGGTTCTCCTTCCAGGTGGCGCCGGTGTCCTCGGTGAAGAGAGTGGGGGCGATGGCGCTCAACTGGTCGTAGAGCTTCTCGTGCCGCACCTTGGCGGAGAGGATGAGGTCGGGCTCCAGGGCCGTGATCTTCTCCAGGTCCGGCTCCGCCAGCATGCCGACCGGTGTCGCCTCCTTGCCGTACTCCTCCGCGTCCTCGCCGAAGTAGGCGGGCAGCTCCTCGTCCGGGGAGGCGAAGGTGGTGTAGCCCACCACGGGCGTCTCCAGGGCCAGGGTGGCGTCGACGAAGGTCATGTCGAGAGCGACGACCCGCTGCGGCCGTTCCTTGATCTCCGCCTCGCCCATGGCGTGTTCGACCGTGCGTGGGAACGCGGAGTCGGAGGCGGCGGAGGAGGAGCCGGTGTCGTCCGTATCCTTGTCCGAGCCGCCTCCACAGGCGGCGGTGGCGAGCAGTCCAGCGGTTACGGCAGCGGCTCCGGCGGTGCGGCCGAATCGAGTGAGCCAGCGGGCTCTCATCGAGGGTCCCTTCTCTCATGAGTGAGTGCGCTGTAAGGATAGGCTCACCTAATCAGCCATGCGGTACCGCGGAGGGGATCGTGACAGAAGCGCTACCTGCGCCGACCCGGGTCCGGGTCCGGCGACAGAGCGCGTCGCCGCGCGCGGGCAGGCGCTGGACGGGACTTCTGTTCCTGCTCGGCCTGCTCGCGCTGACCGTGCTGCTCAGCCTCGCCTTCGGGTCCCGGCAGTTGGGATGGGGCGAGGTCTGGCACGGCCTCTGGTCGCCGTCCGGAACCGAGGGCGACATCATCGTCCGCTCACTGCGGGCCCCGCGCACCGCACTCGCCGCGGTGGCCGGCATCGCCCTGGGCGTGGCGGGCGCGCTGATGCAGGGTCACACCCGGAACCCGATCGCCGACCCCGTCGTACTGGGCATCAGCGCGGGCGCCGGGATGTGCGTGGTCGCGGCGATCTTCCTGCTGGGGGTGAACGGTCTCTACGGCTACGTCTGGTTCGCCTTCCTCGGCGCGCTGCTCGCCACCGCGCTCGTCCACCTGGTCGGGACGATGGCACGCGACGGGGCCACCCCGGTGACACTGGCTCTTGCCGGGGCCGCGGCGCACGCCCTGTTCACCGCCCTGACCGCGGGCATGGTCATCCTCGACCGGCAGGCGCTGGACACCTACCGCTTCTGGACCGTCGGCTCGGTCAGCGGCAGGCCACTGGACCTCACGCTCCAGATCCTGCCGTTCGTCGTGCTCGGCCTGCTGCTGGCCGCAGCGAACACGCCCGGGCTCAACGCCCTCTCGCTCGGGGAGGACGTCGCCAAGGCGCTCGGCGTGCGGCTGGGCTCGACCAGGGTCCTGGGCATGGCCGCCATCACCCTGCTCACCGGCGCCGCGGTCGCCGTCTGCGGTCCGATCGGCTTCGTCGGGCTGATCGCCACGCACCTCTCACGCCACTTCACCGGGCCCGACTACCGGTGGGTGCTGGCCTACGCGGGGCTGCTGGGCGGAGCGCTGATGCTGGCCGCCGACACGCTCGGCCGCCTGGTGGCCAGGCCCGGGGAACTCCAGGTCGGAATCATGCTCGCGCTGATCGGTGGTCCGGTGTTCGTGTACCTCGTCCGTCGCCGTCGGCCGGTGCGGCTGTGAGCGCCGCGGGGCCCGGTGCGGCACGCGCCCGGGCGAAGGAGCGGGCCGCCCGCGGCGGCACGGACCCGGGCGGGTCCGGACCGCGCGGGCGGCGGCACGGGCCGGCGGTCCCGGGGCGGGTGCCGGTGCGACTCGGCGCGGTCTCCGGTGTCTGGCGTCCGCGCACCCTCGCCGTGCCGCTGCTCATCGCCCTCGTGCTGTTCGCCGGCGTCGTGGTGAACAGCGGGCGGGGCAGCTACGGGCTGTCGGTGGCCGAGGTGGTCGAGGTGCTGTTCGGCGGCGGCGAGCAGGCCGCGCGCCTCGTGGTGCTGGAGCTGCGGTTGCCGCGCTCCGTCGTGGGGGCACTCGTCGGTGCCTCCCTGGGGCTGGCCGGGGCACTCATCCAGGGCATCGCCCGCAATCCGCTGGCCAGCCCCGACATCCTGGGCATCACCACGGGCGCGGGCGTCGGCGCGGTGGCCGTGATCGTGCTGGGCGGGGCGAACGGCAGCGTCAGCGGCCCCGCCGCCGATCTCGGCGTGCCGGCCGCGGCGATCGGCGGCGGTCTGGCGACCGCGGTGGTCATCTACTTGCTCGCCGTCCGGCAGGGCATCACCGGCTACCGGGTGCTGCTGATCGGTGTCGGGGTCAACGCCGTGCTCTCCAGCATGCTCTCCTGGTTCCTGGTGAAGGCGGACATCGTTGACGCCGGGCGGGCCTTCGTCTGGCTCAACGGCAGTCTCAACGCCACCGGTTGGGACACCGTCCGGCCCACCGCGTGGGCGCTGGCGGTTCTGCTGCCCGCGGCGCTGCTGCTCTCCCTCCAGTTCGGGGCGATGGCGTTCGACGAGGACACCGCCCGCGGCCTGGGGGTACGGATGACCTCCGCCCGGACCGCACTGCTGCTCACGGCCGTACTGCTCACCGCGACGGCCACCGCCGCCGCCGGGCCGGTGGCCTTCGTGGCGCTGGCGGTTCCGCAACTGGCCCTGCGGCTGCTGCGTACCGGGACTCCCCCGCTGCTGGCCTCGGCGCTCCTCGGCGCCGCCGTGACGGTCTGGGCGGACGTGCTCGGACGGACGGCGTTCGGCAGCACCGAACTCCCGGTGGGCATCCTCACCGCCGCGCTCGGGGCTCCCTACCTGCTGTACTTGCTCGTCCGGAGCGGAAAGGCCCGCAGCTCGTGACCGACACCACCCGGAACCGCCCCGCCCCGTCCCGCGACCACCCGGCGCCGGGAGCCGTCCAGCCCTCCGCATCCACCGGGTCCGTACGGCTGCGCGCCGAGCGGCTGACCCTCTCGTACGGCGGCGAGCCGGTCGTGCACGCGCTCGACATGGACGTCCCGGACAACTCGGTGACCGCGGTGATCGGGCCGAACGGCTGCGGCAAGTCCACCCTGCTCCGGGCGTTCGGCCGTCTGATGACGCCGGTGAGCGGGCAGGTGCTGCTGGACGGCGAGCCGGTGCACCGGATGCCCACCCGCCGGGTGGCCTCGCTGGTGGGCCTGCTCCCGCAGTCGCCGGCGGCACCCGAGGGGCTGACCGTGGCAGACCTCGTCGCCCGCGGCAGGCACCCGCACCAGACCTGGTACCGGCGCTGGTCGAGCACCGACGAGGCGGTGGTCGAGAGGGCGTTGCGGGCCACCGGTACCCACGATCTGGCCGAGCGGACACTGGACGAGCTCTCCGGCGGCCAGCGGCAGCGGGCCTGGATCGCCATGGCGCTGGCGCAGGAGACGGAACTGCTGCTGCTGGACGAACCGACGAACCACCTCGACCTGGCGCACCAGGTCGAGGTGCTCGACCTGGTGCGCCGTCTGCACCGGGACACCGGGCGGACAGTGGTGCTCGTCCTGCACGACCTGGCACTGGCCGCCCGGTACGCGGACCGGCTGATCGCGATGAAGGACGGCCACATCGTGGCCTCGGGCGCCCCGGAGGAGGTGCTCACCGAGACGTTGCTCCGGGAGGTGTTCGGGCTGCGGGCCCGCGTGCGGCACGACGAGGAGACCGGCAACCTGCTGGTGATCCCCCTCAGCAGGGAGTGACCCGGCGCGGGTTCCCGCGCTGGGCACCGGCGTGTGCGTGCCCGGCGCGCAGTCGTGCCCGGATTTCGCGCGCCCCGGTGTCGCCCTGCGCCCGCCGTGCGCCGATGCGCCCCACACTTCGACGGACGAGAGCGGAGTATAAGGTTAGGCTTACCTAACGTTGTTGTGGGTGCGTCGGGTGTTCTCCGAGGGGTTCACCCGGCGCACCCGTGTGCTGGATCTGCGCCCCCGACCGTCACCGAAGGAAACCGCGCATGCTGCGTGCCCCCCGCCCCCACGCCGCACCGCGGTACGGGCGGCCCGTGATCGGCGCTTCCGCCGGAGGCCCGGATGCCCGGAGGGAGCCGGCCGGCCGCACCGCGCGCCTCTGCTGCCGCCGTCGCTCCGCCGCGACGTCCGTCCGGTCCGGTCCGCGGGCGCACACCGCCCCGCACCGCCCCGACGCCCCGACCGATGTGGAGCGTGCCGCATGACCGAACCCCAGGACACCGCCGCCGCGATGGACGACGTGCGGGCCCTGCGCGCACTGACCGCCGTCACGCTGAACGCCCTCGCCGACGGTGCCGCGGCACGCGGCGGTCCGCTCCCCGCGGGCGGCCCCGACACGGTCGCCGCACGCACCCGGGAGCTGTGCGCACCGGTACTGCCGGAGGTAGGCATCGGGGGCCGGGACGCGCTGTACGACATGGTGCGCGCGGCCGCCCAGGGGGCGGCGGACCCTTCGGACCCGCACTGCGTCGCCCATCTGCACTGCCCGCCGCTGGCGCTGGCCGCCGCGGCGGACCTGGCCGCCTCCGCGCTGAACCCGTCGATGGACTCCTGGGACCAGGCCCCGGCCTCCGCCGTGATCGAGGAGGAGGTCACCCGCGCGCTGTCCGCCCTCACCTATCCGGGGCACCCGGCACCGGACGCGCTGATCACCAGCGGCGGCACCGAGTCCAACCTGGTCGCCCTGCTGCTCGCCAGGGAGCGCGCCCAGGCACGTGGGGCGGGACCGCTGCGGGTACTGGCAGGAACGAACGCGCACCACAGCGTGGGCCGCGCCTGCTGGCTGCTCGGCCTGCCCGCTCCCCTGCCGGTCGCCTGCACCGGCGGCCGCATCGACCCCGGCGCCGTCGACCGACGGCTCGCCGCCCTCGACGGCGCACCCGCCCTCCTCGTCGCCACCGCCGGCACGACGGACGAGGGCCTGATCGACCCGCTGCCCGAACTGGCCGCGGTGGTCGAGCGGTACGGTGCCGAACTGCACGTGGACGCCGCCTACGGCGGGCCGTTGCTGTTCAGCGAGACGCTCGCCCCGCAACTGCGCGGTATCGAGCGGGCCGTGTCGATCACCTGGGATCTGCACAAGCTGGGCTGGCAGCCGGTAGCAGCCGGCCTGATCGCCGTCGCCGACGGCCGGACGCTGGAGGCTCTCTCGCTGCGCGCGGAGTACCTGAACGCCGACGACGACACCGAGGCCGGACTGCCCGACCTGCTCGGCCGCTCGCTGCGCACCTCCCGCCGCCCGGACGTCCTGAAGATCGCCACCACTCTGCGAGCACTGGGGCGTTCGGGCGTGGCCGGGCTCGTCGAACACTGCGTGGACACCGCGCGGCGGTTCGCCGACCTGGTCGACGCCCACCCCGCGCTGCGGCGCCCCCCGGGCGGGGTGGGGATCAGCACCGTACTCTTCCGTCCGACGGCGGCCGACGGGATGCCGGACGAGGAGGGGGACGCGCTGGTGGCCGAGATCCGGCGGCGGCTGCTCACCGACGGCCGCGCGGTGCTCGGCCGGGCCCGGACGACGGACGGCGACGGAGTGCCGCGGCTGTGGCTGAAGGCGACCCTGCTCCATCCGCGCACCACCGCCGAGGACCTGTGCCCGCTGCTCAAACTCGTGACCGAGCAGGCGGCGCGGATCGTGGAGGACTCGGCGGAGCGCGTCCCCGCCTCCCGTCGCCCTGCGGACACCCCGCCGGCGCACCCGGAGGGTCCGGCAGCCGGAGCGGCCCCTCCGGCCTCCTGCCGGCCGGCCGGCGCACACGCCGGACACGCCGACCCGGGCGGCGCGGCCCCCTCCTCCCCGTGACCCCGGCCCCCCGGACCGCACCCCGTCCTCGCACGACACGCCCGAAGCCGCACCCGCACCGCACCCGCACGCCGACGCAGCCACGAGGAGAACCGTGACCACCAGATCCACCGGATCCGCCGTGCAGGCCCCGACGAGCCTGCGCACCGAGCACCACGACGGCGCCTCGGTGGCACGCGATCCCGAACGCTGGGCCCGCGCCTACGTACAGGTGCACGCCGAGGACCTCGGGCTGCCCGACCACTGCGACCCGCCGATAGCCGACCGGCTGGCCCGGCACGCGGCCCGTCCCGGTTTCCTGCTGGTCGCCGCACTGGACGGACAGGAGGTCGCCGGCTATCTCTACGGCTACACCCTGCCCCCGGACACCCTGTGGTGGGAGGGCCTGGCGCCGGCCCCCGACCCGGAGTTCGTCCGGGAGCACCCCGGACGGACGGTCGCCCTCTGCGAGCTACTCGTACGGGGGTCCTGGCAGCGCCTGGGGACCGGCGTCCTCCTCGTCCAGGAGTTCCTCTCCCCACGGACCGAGCAGCGGGCCGCCGCCCTCGTCGCCGAGGGCAACCGCGTCGTGCTCGACCGGTACGACCGCTACGGCTTCACACGGGTCGGCACCACCGAGCCGTACCCCGGCTGGCGTCCGCACCACATGGTGGTGCGCGAGCTGCGCCCCTGACCCGCCGCAGCACTCCGCGACGGCGACCGCGGGCACATTCCGCCCGCACGCCGGCCCCGACCGAGTCCGTGCGGCCGCACGGCCCCCACCCCCGAACGAGGCAGCTTCCGTGTCCATCCAGCTCCCGCCCTCCGCCGCACCGCGCGTCGCACACCCCACCGCCTCCCTGCCGCAACACCTGAGGGACCGGCTGACCGAACTGAGCCGCGGCCCCGAGCCGGTGTCCGCCTACCTCTACGACGCGGACACCGCCGCGGGGCGGGCCAGGAGCCTGCGGGAGGCGCTCCCCGACTGGGCATCCGTGTTCTACGCGGTCAAGGCGAACTCCTTCCCCGGCGTGTTGCGCGGCCTCGCGAGCGACGTCGACGGCTTCGAGGTCGCCTCGCAGGCCGAACTCGCCCTCGCCCTGGAGGTACTGCCGCAGGGCACGGGCCCCCTGCCGGTGGTGGCCGCCGGGCCGGCGAAGTCGGTGCCGGTGCTGACCGACCTGGTGCGGGCGGAAGTGGCGGCGATCAACGCCGAGAGCCTGCTGGAACTGCACCGGATCAGCCGGATCGCCGTCGACGAGGACACCACGGCCCGGGTGGCGCTGCGGGTGAACCCGGAACGAATCCCGGTCATCGGCTCCCTCCAGATGGGCGGGGAGCCCTCCCAGTTCGGCGTGGCCGAGCCCGAGGTGCCCGAGGTACTGGAAGCGGTGCGCAAGCTTCCGGGACTCGACCTCGTGGGCTTCCACATCCACGCCGCCTCGAACAACCTCGACGCCGTGTCCCAGGCCGCCTACCTGCGCTGGTGCGTGGAGTGGAGCGCTGCCACCGCCACGGCCCACGGGGTGGACCTGCGGCACATCGACGTCGGTGGCGGCATCGGGGTCGCCTTCGAGGGAGAGGAGCCGTTCGACGTGGCGGCGTTCGGCGCGGCCGTCGCCGAGGTCACCCCGCCGGAGGGGGTCACGGTCGTGCTGGAGCCGGGACGCTACCTGGTGGCCGACTGCGGCTGGTACGCGGCCGAGGTCACCGACCTGAAGTCCTCCTACGGGCACTGGTTCGCGATGCTGCGCGGCGGCATCAACCACTTCCAGCTCCCGACGTCGTGGGAGATCGTGCACAACATCGCGGTCCTGCCGGTCGACCACTGGGCCGAGGAGTGCCCGCGGCCGAGCGCCGAGGACGTCCGGGTGACGGTGGTCGGCGAGCTGTGCACGCCCGAGGACACCCTGCTGCGGGACGTGCGGGTGGACCGCATCCGGGCCGGCGACCTGGTGGTGTTCCCCTACGCGGGCTCCTACGGCTGGGAGTTCGCCATGCACGCCTTCCTCGGCCACCCGGTCGCCCAGCGGCTGATGCTCTGAAGGCAGCCCCCGAGACCACCGGAGAGACCGTTGACCGAGACACCCGAAACCGCCCTCGGCGCTGTGCCGCCGAGGCCCGTCGGGCCGCCCTCGCCCGGCGCGGGGCCCGCGCCCGGCGGGCCCGACCCGCTGGACCTGCCCGACCCGCTGCGGGCGGCCGACGCCGCCGCGGCGGAGGCCCTGCTGCGTGCCTTCGTGCGCGAGACCGGCACCGACGTGCCGGCGGCCGGTGCCGACCTGCTGCTCGACCTCCCGCACAGCGGTCTGCGCGTCCGCGTACCCGTGCGGCACCGGTCGGCCACCGGCTGGCACCGGTTCGGGCCCGCCGTGCTGGACGGCGGGCCCGCCGCGGACGGCGCCGCAGCCGCCGCGGACATCGCGCTGCTGGCCGCCGCGGCCGTGCGGGAGACCACCGCGGGGCGCGGCCGTCCCCCGCACACGGGCGCCGACGCGGTCGGCCGGGTACTCGGCTCCGCCCAGCGCACGGCGGTCCACCTCACCGCGCGGCGCACCGAGTCGGCCGCTCCCGAGGACGCCTGGCGACAGCCGTTTCGCCAGGGCGAGCAGGCACTCCTGCTCGGCCACCCCTTTCATCCGGCCCCCAAGAGCCGCGAAGAGGCCTCGGAGGCCGAACTCCGCGCCTACTCCCCCGAGCTGGGCGGTTCGTTCGCACTGCACTGGTTCGCCGTGCACCCGGACTCCGCGGTCGGCGAGTCCGCCGACGGCAGGAGCACCGCCGAGCTGCTCCACGCGATCGCGACGGACGCCGAGCTGCCCGCGCTCCCCGCGGGTATGCTGCCGATGCCGGCACACCCCTGGCAGGCCCGCGACATCCTGGAGCGGCCCGCCGCCGCAGAGCTGCTGGCACGCGGACTGCTCAGACCGCTGGGGCCCGCGGGCCCGGCCTGGTGGCCCACCTCCTCGCTGCGCACCGTGCACCGGCCGGACGCGCCCGCGATGCTCAAGCTCTCGCTCGGGATGCGGATCACCAACTCCCGGCGCAACAACCTGCGCGGCGAGATGCGCCTCGGAGTGCGGGCCGCCCGGCTGCTGGCCACCGGCCCGTCGGGCTGGCTCGCCGCCGAGCACCCGGAGTTCGGCATCCTGCGGGACCACTCCTGGGTCTCGGCCGGTCCCGGTGCGGCCGAGACCGGGCTGGAGACCGCGCTGCGGGACAATCCCTTCACCGGCGGGGCGCGGGACGCGGTGTGCGTGGCCGGGCTGGTCGCCGAGCGCACCGGCCCCGGGGACGGCAGCCCTCCGCCGTACCGCGCCCTGCTCGCCGAGGCGGTGGCGCGCACCGCCGCGGCGCACGGGCTGGACGGCCGGGAGGCCGCCGCCCTCTGGCTGACCCGCTACCTGCGCGTGCTCGCCGTCCCGCTCGTCCGGCTCCGGGCGCGGTACGGGATCGCGCTCGAACCCCACCACCAGAACACTCTGGTGGCGCTCGGCACGGACGGACTCCCCCGGGTCGGCTGGTACCGCGACAGCCAGGGCTACTACCTCGCCGCCTCCCGGGCGGAGGAGCTGGAGCGCCTGCTCCCGGGCGCGACCGAGGGCGTGGACCTGGTCTTCGAGGACGCCTTCGTCGACGAACGCGTCGGCTACTACCTCGGCATCAACAACCTCCTCGGCCTGGTCGGCGCCTTCGGCGCGCTGGGACTGGCCGACGAGCGGGAGCTGCTGCGGGTCCTGCGGACCGAACTCGCCGCACTGCGGGCCGCCGAGCCGGGCGCCCGCGGGCTCCTCGACCTGCTGCTCGACGCGCCGACCCTGCGCTGCAAGGCCAACCACCTCACCTGCGTGGACGGCCTGGACGAGCTGCTCGGTGACGTGCACACCCAGTCCGTCTACATCGACCTCCCCAACCCCCTAGCGCAGGAGGAGCGTTGACCGCACCGACCGCACCAAGGCCGTACGACCTGCTCGGCGTCGGCATCGGGCCGTTCAACCTCTCCCTTGCGGCGCTCGCCGACCGGGCGGACGGCCTGCGCACCCTCTTCCTCGACGCCAGACCCGCGTTCAGCTGGCACCCGGGACTGCTCGTGGAGGGCACCGTGCTCCAAGTGCCCTTCCTGGCGGACCTTGTGACCATGGCCGACCCGACGAGCCCCTGGTCGTACCTGAACTACCTGCGGGAGCACGACCGGATGTTCCCGTTCTTCTTCTCCGAGCGGTTCCACATCCCCCGTCGCGAGTACGACCACTACTGCCGCTGGGTCGCCGAGCGGCTGCCCTCCTGCCGTTTCGACGCCGAGGTGGTCGCCCTCGACTGGGACGAGACGGAGCGGGCCTTCGCCGTCACCCATCGCGCCACGGACGGTAGGGCGTCCCGGGTGCTGGCGCGCCAGGTGGTGCTGGGTGTCGGGACCCGGCCGCAGGTGCCCGCGCCCCTGCGCGCGCTGCTCGGGGAGCACGGCGCCCACCCGGGCGGCGCGGTGCTGCACAGCGCCGACTACCGCGCCCACCGGGCCCTGCTCGCCGATGCGGAGGACGTCACGGTGATCGGTGCCGGGCAGTCGGGCGCCGAGGTGGCACTCGACCTGATCCGGCAGCAGGACGGCACAGGAGCGGGAGGACCGTACGTCCGCTGGCTGGCCCGCACCCAGGCGTTCGCGCCGATGGAGTACTCGAAGATCGGCCTGGAGCAGTTCACCCCGGACTACGTCCGCTACTTCCGCACGCTGCGCGCGAAGGACCGCGCGGACCTCGTACGGGAGCAGTGGCAGCTCTACAAGGGGGTCAGCGAGGAGACGCTGGGCGACATCCACGACGAGCTGTACGAACGCACCATCGGCGGCGGACCGCCCCGTGCGGCGCTGCACCCGGGGGTGGAGGTCACGGCAGCCGAACGCGCCCCGGACGGCTACCTGCTGACCTGCCGGCACCGACGGCAGGGCCGCGAGTTCACCGTCCGCACCTCGGCCGTCGTCGCCGCCACCGGCTACGCGCCGGAGCGCCCGGCATTCCTCGACGGCGCGCACCGACTCGTCGACTGGGACGAGCACGGCCGCTACCGGGTGGACGGCGCGTACCGGGTCGCCCTCGACCCGAGGGTGGGCGGCACCCTCTTCGTGCAGAACGCGGAGATGCACACGCACGGCGTCGGCGCGCCGGACCTCACGCTGGGTGCCTGGCGGGCCGCGACGATCCTGAACGCCGCCGCGGGCCGCACCGTGCTCCGCGTGCCGTCCCGCGCGGCCTGGACGACCTTCGGCGCGCCCGATCCGGCGGCCGGGCCCGGCGCCGGGCCCGCGGGCGGGACGCGGTGGTGACGGCCGGGACGGCGGCCGCCGGAGGCCCTGCAGCCGGGACGGTGCGGTCGCGCGGTGTGCTGATCGCCGTCATCGGGCTGTACCTGGTGTCGGAGACCGCGCTGACCCCCTTCCTCCCCCAGCTCTTCGACACGCTGTACGGCGTCACGAGCCCGGAGGCGACCGGCGTCTACCTGTGGATCTGCCGCCTGGTGGGGCTGGCGGCCCTGCCGCTGTGGGGGCTGGCCGCCGGCCGCTGGCCGCTGCACCGGCTGGTGCTGACCGGACTGTGCGCCGGTGCGCTGCTCGACCTCGCCCTGGGACTGGCCCCGGGGTACGCGGCCTTCACCGCGCTCTCGGCCGCCTCCGTCGCGACCAACGCGGCTCTGCTGCTCTCCTACCCGGCCTTCATCGCCGAGCACTCCCGAGCGGCCGCGACGGCCGGGACCGACCCGGACCACGCCCGGCTGGCCGGCATCTGCTCCATCGTCGTCGTCTTCCACCTGGCGACGGTCGCGGCCACCGTCACCGGCGCGGGCGTCCTGGCGCTGCCCGAGCCGCGGCTGGGCATCTCCGCCTTCGCCCTGCTCGACCTCGCGCTGGCCTGGCTGGTCTGGCGGGCCTTGGACGGCCTGGCCGCTCCGCCGCCCACCGCGGGCGACCACGAGGACTCCCCCGTCCCCGAGGCGGCGGGCCGGCCGGCCGGGCGCGGTGCCCTCCGCCGCCTGCTCCCGCTGCTCGCCGGAGCGGCGCTTCTCGGGATGGCCTTCGACTTCGCCAGCAGCGTCGTGCGGCCCTTCTTCACCGCGTACGCCGACCCCCTGGGAGGCGGAGCGACCGGCGCCGCGGTGCTGTTCTTCCTGCCCAGCGTCTCGGCGCTGGCGGTGCTCCCCCTCGTCCGCCGCGGCCACGACCGGCTGGGCCGGTGGCTGCTGCCGCTCGCCCTGGCGGTCTCCGCCGCCGGACTGCTCTGGCAGGCCGCCGTCGATACCGTGGCGGAGCTGGCCGCCGCGCGGGTGCTGTTCGGCGTGGGCCTCGGTTTCGGCCAGGCCGCTGTGGAACTGCGGATGTTCCGGGCCACCGGCACGCGCGGCCCGGCCTTCACCGTGGTGGAGACCGTGCGCTCCGCCTCCATGCTCGTCGCGCCGCTGGCAGCCGCCGCCGCCGTCGCCCGCGACCCGGCGCTGCCCCTGGCACTGGCCGGGGCGGTGCTGCTGGCCGCGGCCCTGCTCTCGCTGCCCCGTCCGTCCCGCCCCCGGGACCCGGCCCGGACCACCGGCGGCCCGGTCGGCGTTCCCGCGCCCGCGGCCGGCGGCTTCGCCGCCGCGGGCGCCCCGGCCGCCGCGCCCGATCCCGTACCGGCCCACGTGACCCGCGAACACCCCGTCGAGGAGACCCGATGACCCGCCCCACCCGTGCCGCCTGGCAGACCGCAGGGCGTCGCCTGCTCATCAAGGCGATCGAGGAGTTCGCCTACGAGGAGCTGCTCGTCCCGCTTGCGGAGCCCCGTCCCGGCGGCACCGTCGGGGGCGGCGGCGACGCGGGCTCCTACCGGCTGGAGTTCGACGGCGGGGTCCGCTGGACCTTCCGGGCCGTGCGCGGCACCTTCGGCAGTTGGCGGCTGGACCCGGACACCCTGCGCCGCACACCGGAGCCCGCGGCGGGAGAGGGGGAGGCGGGCCCGGAGCGGCTGCTGCTGGACGCACGGCCCGGCCTCGGCTGGGACGGCCCCACCACCGCCGAGGTGCTGCGCGAGCTGACGGCCACCCGCCGGGCCGACGCCCTCGCGCTCGACCGGCCGGTCACGGCCGCCGCGCTGGCCGACCTCGACCACCTCGCGCTGGAGGCGCACCAGAACGGCCATCCGTGCATGCTGCTCAACAAGGGCCGGCTCGGTTTCGCCGCCTCGGACGCCGCGGCGTACGCCCCGGAGGCCGCCGGCGACGTACGGCTGGTGTGGGCCGCGGTCCACCACGATCTGGCCCGGTGGTCCGGCGTGCCCGGCCTGGACGAGGCCGTGCTGCTGGACGAGGAGCTGGACCCCGGGACCCGTGCCGGGTTCGGCGCCGCGCTGGCTGCGTCCTGCGCGGGCAGCGGGCACGCGCCCGAGGACTACCACTGGCTGCCGGTCCACCCCTTCCACTGGGACGAGGCCGTCGAGACGCTGTTCCCGGCCGATCTGGCCGACGGGCGGCTCGTCCGGCTCGGGGAGAGCGCGGACCGGTACCGCCCCCTGCAGTCGATACGCACCCTGGCGAACGTGGACCGGCCCGACCGGCGCAACGTCAAGGTGCCGCTGTGGATACGCAACACCCTGGTGTGGCGCGGCCTCTCGACCGATCCCACGCACGCGGCGCCGGACATCAGTGCCTGGCTGCACCGGCTCCGTGCCGAGGACCCCTACCTCGGCGCGGAGTTGCGCTTCCACCCCCTGGGCGAGGTGGCCGCCGTCGCGGTACGGCATCCGCTCTACGAGTCCGTCGGGGACGCCCCCTACCGCTACCACGAGCTGCTCGGCGCCGTGTGGCGGGAGACGGTCGCGGCACTGCTCGCCGAGGGCGAGCGGGCGCGCACCATGGCGGCGCTGCTGAAGGTCGGCTCCGACGGGCGGGCGCTGGCCGCCGAGCTGGTGGCACGGTCGGGACTGAGCGCGCGGGAGTGGCTGGAGCGCTTCCTGCACGCGCTGCTGCCGGGGCTGCTGCACCATCTCTACCGCTACGGAGTCGCGTTCTGCCCGCACGGGGAGAACACCGTGGTCCTCTACGACGCCCGGGAGACACCCGTCGGCATCGCGGTGAAGGACTTCGCGGAGGACGTGAACCTGCTGCCCGGCGAGCGGCCGGAGTACGCCTCGCTCAGCGAGCGGGCCGAGCGGGTGCTGCTGCGCTGGCCTGCCGGGGAGCTGGCCCACTCGCTGCTGAGCGCGGTGTTCGCAGGCCACTTCCGCTTCTTCGCACCCATGGTGGCCGAACACCTCGCGGTCCCGGAGGGCGAGTTCTGGACGATGGTGCGGGAGGAGATCCTCTCCTATCACCGCCGCTTCCCGGAACTCGCTGATCGGGCGGAGGACTTCGGGCTCTTCGCGGAGGAGTTCGACCGGGTGGCGCTCAACCGCGAGCAGTTGCTCGGCGGCGCCTTCCACGACCGGTCCGAGCGGGACGAGGGATTCGACCTGGTCCACGGCACGGTCCGCAATCCGCTCGCCGCGGCCGGGGAGCGGCGGTCGTGACCGCCGCGGACCGCTACGCGAAGCTACGGGCCGACGCCGAGACCGGCCTGGTGGAGGAGGTGCTGGTGGCGGTGCCCGACCTCCAGGGCCGTCTCCAGGGCAGCCGGCTGTCCGTGGCGCACTTCCTGGACGAGGCGGCCGAACAGGGTTTCGGCGCCTGCGTCTACCTGCTGGCCACCGACGTGGAGATGGAGACCGGTCCGGGGTACTCCATCGACGCGTGGAACACCGGCTTCGGCGACTTCGTGCTGCACGCCGACCCGCAGACCCTGCGCACGCTGCCCTGGGACCCGGGCACCGCACTGGTGCTCGCGGACACCCGCTGGCCCGGCGGGGAATCCGTCGCGGTGGCGCCGCGCCAGGTGCTGCGCGGCCAGCTCGACAGACTGGCCGAGCGGGGGCTGGCCGCGTTCACCGGCACCGAACTGGAGTTCCTGGTGTTCCGGGAGGACTACCGGCAGGCCTGGGACGCCCGCTACCAGGGCCTGCGCACCGGAACCCGGTACAACGTCGACTACGCCCTCCAGGGCATGTCCGAGATCGAGCCGCTGACCCGCCGGATCCGCCGGGAGATGGTCCGCGCGGGACTGCGGATGGAGACCGCCAGGGGCGAGGTGCACCCGGGCCAGTACGAAATCGTCTTCCGCTACGACGAGGCCCTGCGGACCTGCGACAACCACGTGGTGTTCAAGAACGGCGCGAAGGAGATCGCGGCGCAGGAGGGCCGGGCGCTGACCTTCATGCCCAAGTTCGACGACGGGGAGGGCAACTCCTGCCATCTGCACCTGTCGCTGCGGGGGGCGGACGGCTCGGCCGTCTTCGCCGAGCCGTCCGCGCCGGAGCGGATGTCCGGGCTCATGCGGCACTTCGTGGCGGGCCAGCTCGCCTGCATGCCCGACTTCGCCCTGCTGATGGCCCCCAACGTGAACTCCTGGAAGCGGCTGCGCCCCGGCGCCTTCGCCCCCACGGGGATCGGATGGGGCCGGGACAACCGGACCTGCCCGGTGCGGGTGGTCGGTGCCGGTCACTCGCTGCGTATCGAGCACCGGGTCCCGGGCGGGGACGCCAACCCGTACCTGGCGGTGGCCGCGGCGCTGGCCGCCGGGCTGCACGGCATCGACCGGCAACTGCCGCTGCCGGAACCGCACACCGCCAACGCCCTCGCCGACCCGTCGGTGCCTCGGCTGCCCACCACTCTCACCGAGGCCCTGCACCGGTGGGAGAGCAGCGCGACGGCCGCGGAGGTGTTCGGCAGTGAGGTGGTGCGGCACTACGCCCAGGCCGCACGTGCGGAGTTGGAGTCCTTCGAGTCCACGACCACCGATTGGGAGCGGATGCGCGGCTTCGAGCGGATGTGACGGGCCCGGCGTCCGCCGCGTCCCGCCCGGCCCCGGCCCACGGACGAGAGGAGGCGGTCCGGCGCACCCCTTGATGTGCCTCCCCGACTGTGCCATATATGTCTAGACCAATCCGGTCGCACACCGTCGGACGGAAGGCCCCACCGTGGTACGGACCCGCCCACGCACCGCGCTGTTCACCGCAGGACTCCTGCTGCTCACCGCCTGCGGCGCCGGTGGCCCGGAGGCCGCCCCTCCCGAACCGCCGGCCGGTCTCACGGTGCACGCGAGCAGCTCCACCGCGGTGCACGTCATGTGGAACCGCGTCGACGAGGAGGCGGAGATAGCCGGGTACGAGGTGTACCGGCAGGGCGAGAAGGTCGAGGAGGTCGAGGGCGGCCGCTACATGGTGGACGTCACCGGCCTCGAACCGGAGACGGAGTACACCTTCGCCGTCAAGGCCCGGGGCAAGGACGGCAGCCTCTCCCGCGGCAGCCGGGCCGCCTCCGTCACCACCCTGGACGCCGCGAGTGAGGACGCCGAAGCGCCCACCCGCCCGACCGGGCTCCGGGGCGAGGCAGCCGGGGCACGAGCGGCCCGGCTGACCTGGCAGGCGGCGGGCGACAACCACGAGGTGACGTCCTACGACGTCTACCAGGGCGACGCCCGCGTGCACAGCGTCGGCGGCGGGGAGACGTCCACCCTGGTGACGGGCCTGCGCCCGGGAACCGACTACGCCTTCACGGTGAAGGCCAGGGACGGCGCCGACAACTCCTCCGAGGCGAGCGGGACCGTGCACCTCACCACCTCGGACGGCGCCTCGGACGACGCCGCCACCGCACCCGCGGACTTCGCGGTGCGCAGCGAGAAGGGGGACCGGGGGCACTACCTGGAGCTCTCGTGGACCCCGCCCGACACCGGCGGAACGGTGCCCGAGTACCAGATCCACCTGGACGGCGAGTTCGCCACCACCCTGGCCTGGGGCGCGGACGCCCCGGAGGGGAAGGCCGAGTACCGCTTCTTCGTCACCGAGGAGACGGGCACCCGCTACCGGGTGAAGCTCAGGGCCCGGCTCCCCGACGGAACCTGGGGCAGCTTCTCCACCGAACGCAGCGTCACCACTGGCGGCTGGGAGGACTGAGCGGGCGCGAGGAGGCCGGACGTCCGGGCCGCGGGTGACGGGCCCTCCGGCGGCGCGGAGGCGGGCCGCGACGCGCGGGGACGGAGAGGGGGCCGCGGCGCATCGGGAGGACAGTACGGCCGTAATGGTTTAAGCTTCAACTTACTGGGTGCGGTCCTCTGCGCGCGTCGCGTCGGAAGAACGCGCGGCGTTCACGCATGCTCGCGCCTCGTACGTGTACCCGTTCCTCGGTGGGCGGCCCCGCCCCGGGCCCGCCCACCGAGGACCACCTCCAGGAGGCATCGCACCATGACCGCATCCGTCAAGCTCGCCGTCATCTACTACTCCTCGACCGGCACCATCGCCACCATCGCCAAGGAGATCACCGCGGCGGCGGAGAAGGCCGGGGCCGAGGTCCGCCTGCTGAAGGCCACCGAGCTGGCGCCGCGGGCGGCCATCGAGTCGAACCCCGCGTGGGCGGAGCACGCCGCCGCCACCGCGGACCTTCCGGAAGCCACCCCCGACGACATGCTCTGGGCCGATGCCGTGATCTTCGGCACCCCCACCCGCTACGGCAACGTCGCGGCCCAGCTGAAGCAGTTCATCGACACGCTGGGCGGCCTGTGGGCCCAGGGACTGCTGGCCGACAAGGTCTACAGCGGCTTCACCTCCTCCGCCACCGCGCACGGCGGCCAGGAGTCCACCCTGCTCGCCCTCTACAACACCGTGCACCACTTCGGCGGCATCCTCGTCGCCCCCGGTTACACCGACGCGTCGAAGTTCGCCGACGGCAACCCGTACGGCACCTCGCATGTGGACGCGCAGGGCACCAACCCGGTGGACGACACCACCCGGCTCGCCGCGCGGGTCCAGGCCGAGCGCGTCGTGAAGTTCACCGCGGCCATCAAGGCGGGCCTCGCGGGCTGAGCGAACGCCCGTCGTGCGTGAGCGGTGCGGGGGCTGCACGGCCGGTGCCTCCGTACCGCCTCCGCCGCGGGGGCGCCCCCGCGGGCCGCCGCCGGGGCGGGGCGGCTCAGCGCAGCGCCCGCAGTTCCTCCTCGGTGGGGAACGAATCCTGCGCACCGGCCCGGGTGACCGCGAACGCCCCGGCCCGGACCGCCCTCCGGACAGCCTCGCGCAACGCATCGCCGACGGCCAGCCGCCAGGCCAGCGCGCCGGTGAACGCGTCCCCGGCACCGGTCGTGTCCACCACGTCCACCCGGGGCGCGGGCACCCGGGACGGCCCGCGGTCGTCGAGCACCAGCGCGCCGCGGGGCCCGAGCGTCACCACGACCGACCGCGGACCGGAGGCCAGCAGCAGAGCCGCCCGGCTCGCCGGATCGTCGTCGGCCGCGCCACCGGGCGTCCCGGCGCAGAGCATCCGGGCCTCGTGCTCGTTGACCACCAGCGGATCCGCCGCCGCGAGCACACCGGGGGCGAGTTCCGACGGAGGCGAGGGGTTGAGCACCACCCGCGCCCCGGCCCGGCGTGCCGCCCCGGCTGCAGCTGCCACCGTCCGCGGCGGAATCTCCCACTGGAGCGAGACGACCGCGGCCCCCGCCAGCAGGTCACGGGCCGCGTGCACGTCGGCGGGCAGCAGACGGGAGTTGGCTCCGGGCGACACCACGATGCTGTTGTCGCCCGACGCGTCGACCGTGATCATCGCCACCCCTGTCGGCGCGTCTGAGGTGAGCACGGCCGACAGGTCGACCCCGTCCGCGGCGAGCGAACCGCTCAGCAGCCTGCCGTGATCGTCGTCCCCCAGCCGGGCCAGCAGGGCGGTACGCGCGCCCAGCCGGGCCGCTGCCACCGCCTGGTTCGCCCCCTTGCCGCCGGGGTGCACGGCGAGGTCGCCGCCCAGGACCGTCTCCCCGGCCCCCGGGCGCCGCTCCACCCCGACCACCAGGTCGACATTCGCCGATCCCACCACGACCAGCTCGTGTCCTGCCCGCATCCCCACTCCCTCACTCGCGCGGCCATCTGCCGCTCCACACCGGCGCCGCGGGCCCCTCGCACCTGCCGCCCCCGCACCCCTCGCCGGAAGCGCCGCGGCGGGGAGGAACGACGGGCCGTCTGCTCAGTCGAGCACGGTGCCGTCGCGGTAGACCCAGGCGCCCTCGTGCCGGACGAACCGGCTCTTCTCGTGGAGTTCCCCAGGCCCGCCGACAGCCGCGTAGCGCGCCCGGAACTCGACCGTCCCCTCGGTGTGGAATGGGCTTCCGCCGCCGCTCGCCAGAACCTCCAGGCCCCGCCAGTGCAGGCCGGCGTCGAAGTCGATCCTGGCGGGGCGGGTGCCGGGATGCCAGCTGCGGAGGAGGTACGCCTCGTCCCGCAGCACGAAGGCGCTGTATCGCGCCCGCATCAGCTCCTCCGGGGTGTCCGCTCCGCGCGTGCCGCGGTGCAGCCGGCCGCAGCAGTCCCGGTGGGCCTCCGGACGACCGCACGGGCAGGAGCGGGGCTCCGCGCGGCGCGGCGCGGTACGGGCGGCGGGGCGCGAGGCGTGTCGTGGCATACCCGCATTGTCACCGATCGGCGGGGCGCCCCGCACGCCGCGCCACGGAAAGGGCCCGGAGCACCAGCGGGATCTGGAGCGGCAGCCGCCCGTACGCCACCGCCCGCAGCGGCGCCGACCGGTGCCGCCAGTCGTACGCCATCCGCACGTTCGCGGGCAGCACGGCCACGAAGAAGGCGGCGGCACCGAGCGCGGCGACCCTGCGGGTCGCCGGTGCCGCGATACCGGCGGCCAGCACCAGTTCCGCCGCTCCGCTGACACGGGTCCAGCCCCGGGGCCCGCCCGGGAGGGCCCGCGGAACGATGCTGTCGAACGGCCGCGGGACGAGGAAGTGCGCGGTCCCCGACACGGCCAGCAGCTTGGCCAGCCCCAGCGCGCCGCGGTCGGGCGCGGGAGCACCGCGGTCGGTGTCGGGCATGGGAGGCTCCCTCGGATCGGCACGGCGGGTGCGGCTTCCCCATCCTGCCGCCGACGACTCGGCGGCGGGCCGCCGTGCTCCCGCGAGTCGAGAGGTGCCCGGCTTGCCGGGGTCTGTGAAGTCGGGTGAGGCAGAAGAGGTGAGGAGAGGGCTGGAGTATCCGCCTCCCTCCCGCCAAGGTCAAGTCACTGCGTTCGCACTGCTCCGTGAGGCGCCTTCCTCGGAATGCGGCTTCACAGCCCCCCTCCGCCCACGCGTACGGTCCATCTCGCACCACTCCGGCCGAAGTCCGGCCAGGTTCGTGGAAGTACGCGGCGCCGCAGGCGAGCAGCACGGGCGCGAGTCCGACCGCGGTCACCGCCACTCCGGCGAGCAGCCACCGAGGGGAACACCGGCCCAGGCCAGCGAGTCACCGAGGGCGTTGACCCGACCCAGCATCCGGCGCGGCACCCGCTCGACGAGGACGGCCCCCAGCACTGGGTTGACGAAGCCGACCCCGAATCCACTGACCGCGAAGACGACCAGTACCGCGCCAAACGGGGCATCGAAGGCGAGGAGATCAGGACCCTCGGCCGTACTTCCGCAGCAGTCCCACCAGCGGCACCCGCACGGGATGCGCCATGGCGCGCAGCCCCTTGGCGTCCAGGACAACGGATTCCTCTTCACGGTTCGGGCCGTCCGGCCCCTTCATCGCGTCAGTCACACCGCACAGACCCAACCGCGAAGACTTCTTCGCGAAAGTCTCTTTGCGCTCTTGCGGTTCTTCGCTTCCCGGCCGGAGCAAGCGCGGCAGCGCCGGAGTGCTGCCGCGGCGGCGCTGACGCCCCGGCGCTCGCCGCCGGTACCACCTTCGGGCCCGCCTACCGGCGATTCGCGGCGCGGTACGGCGTAAGGGTCCACCGCACGCTCGTGCTCGACGACGCGCAGTGGGCCCGCGAACGTGCCGCGATGCTGTGCCACGGCTCGCAGCTGGCCGCGCTGGGGGTGGGCCACGGCCGCTTCCTCAACCGCGGCGACCCGCGGCGCGCCGAACGGGTGTGGGCGCTGCGCCCGCGGGAGCGAGCCCGACAACGCCGTGCCGGGGCAACAGGGCGCCCAGCCGATGGGCGGCGTCCCGGAGCCCCGTCCGGGCTCGCGGGTCGGCCTCGGCGGCACGGGCCGCACGGGCGAGCGCGCGCACCGCCCGCACGGAGCCGACCCGCGCCGCGGCCGGGTGGAGGGAGCAGGCGAGCGACTCCGCCTCGCGCCGGGCCCCGGCCCCTACCAGCACGGCCAGGAGGTCCGCCGCGAACACCGCCCGGTAGGCCGCCCCGGCGGCCTCCGCCACCACCGGCGCCAGTCGGTCGGCGGCCGCGCCGGCCACCCCCTGGCGGCCCGTTCCCGGTGCTGTCCCGGCCAGCCGGGCGAGGACGGCACCGTGGTGACCGTCCAGCTCGGAGCGGTCGATCCACCAGGTCCACGCGGGGTCGCGGTCGTCCGGGCCCTCCTCGAAGAGGTGCCGGGCCCGGGCCAGTTCGCCGAGCGCGCCGGAGCGGCGGCCGACGGCGGCGTGGCAGCGGGCCAGCCGCAGGTGGCAGACCGACCGCACCCTGCTGGTGGGACGGCCCAGCGTGGCGGCGCTCTCAGCCGCGGCGGCCGCCGGCGCGGGACGGCCGAGGTGCTCCCGCTGCATGCTCAGCGTGGTCAGCACGAGCTGGGCCGTCCGCGGCTCACCACAGTCCAGGGCCAGCCGCAGGGCCGCCCGGTTCACCGCGTCGGCCCGGGCATGGTCCTCGGCGTCGAACAGCACCCAGCCCGCGGCGGCCAGCAGCTCGGACCGGTCCGCGGCGGCGCCGTCCGGTCGGCGCGCGGGGTGCCTCCCGCACCGCCCGCCGAGGTGCCGGGCCACCCGTACCTCCCGGACGGCGTGCCGCGCGTACGGCGCGGCCGTGGCCGCGCCGTACGCGGCGTCCAGCGCCAGCAGGCGGCGCGTCAACGGCGCCGGCGTGCAGCGGCAGCCGGCGGGCGGTCCGGCTGCCCCACCGCCGGCACGTCCCTCGCGCCGGACCACCGCGCCGGCTTCGGTTCCTGGCACTTGCCGCGTCCCCCTTCCCGGGCGATCCCGCCTCCCCCGCCGTGCCGGGCGCGGCGGGGCGTGACTCCGCGCCGGGCCGGGCCGTTGGACAGCATGTGACCGTTGAGCAGAGCGCCACGACCGAGTCCGCCGCACCGCCCGACCCTCCGGCACCCCCCGGGCCCCCGGGGCCCGGGGAAACGGTTCCCCGGGCCACCGCCACCCCGATCTACACCGCCCTCGTCCGACAGTGGGCCGCCGAGCAGCGCACCGTCCCCGGCAGCACGGACGCGGAGTGGTCGGAGCCGACCCGGGACCGCGCCGTGAGGCCGCCGGACTGAGGCGGCCGCTCACGACGCTCCCCGTTCCGGCGCGGGTCGGCGCGTCTGGTGGAGCGGTGGCGCCGCGGCCTCTGCGGCGCACCACGGGAGCGCGCGGTCAGCCGCGCAAGCGGGGCGCGAGCTCCGCTGCGGACGGCGGCGCGGAGCGGGCGGGCAACTCGTCCGCGACGTCACCGGCCCATGCGCACAGACCTGCGAGGTCGATCCCGTACGGCGGATCCCCGGCCCGTTCGGCGATACTCGCGGCCCCCCGGCGCAGCAGGGACCCCGCACCACGGCTGTTGCCGCGGGCCGCGTGGGTGAGCCCCACCGCCAACTGGGCCAGACCCCGCCACAGGGCGCGGTCCTCCTCGGAGCCGGACTTCCAGGCGTCCTCGAACACCTCGTGGGCGTGGAAGGGCATCCCGCCGTCCAGCAGTTCCTGAGCCTCCCGCAGCGTCTCCTCCGGCGAGCGAGGCACGCCCTCCGGCTGCCGTGGGACGCCCGGCGCCCCGTACGGCAGCGGACGGCCGAGGCCGTCCCGGGGTCGCGCGTTGCGGGCCCGCCCCGTCTCGTCGCGGTCGCGGGCCGCCTCCTCACGCTCGCTCATCGTTTCCTCCCTTTTCGATCAGTGCGCCGACGCCGTCGAGCACCCGTTCCAGGCCGGACCGGAAGTCCTCGTCCGGTGCTCCGGACTGTGCGAGCACACCCGAGTGGAGCACCGCGGCGACCGCCGGGAAGTGCCCAGGGTCGGCGAGCCGCACGAGCAGTTCCCCGTAGGCCGCGGTGGCCTCGGGCACGGTGGTCACGTTGGCACGGGCCGAGGCCTCCAGGTCGGCCATCAGCGCGGCTTCGCTGCGCACGTACCCGTCCACCAGCATCACGACGCCCAGTTTGGCCCCCTCGTCCAGAGGTGTGTCCGCCAGCGAGCGGAGCGCCTGCTCCATCCAGTGCACACCGCTGGGTGTGACCGGCGGGCCGGTGACCGGGACGCGCAGCACCCACAGATGCCGGTGCAGCACCGCCCGGTAGGCGCCGGCCCAGTGGGCAAGGCCCGCCCGCCGCCCGGTGACGTGCTCCGGAACCGGCGGCGGCACGCCGACGGCGACGTCCCGCAGCAGGACGAGCAGCTCGTCCTTGGACGAGACGTAGCGGTACAGGGCCATCGTGGACACCCCGAGATCGGCGGCACCGACATGATCATGGTCTCGCTGGTGCTGCCGGTGATGCTGATGCTGGTCCTCGTCTACCTGTTCGGGGGCGCGATCCGCACCGGAACGGCCTACCTGTCCTACGTCGTCCCCGGCGTGCTCGTGCTCTGCGCGGAGTACGGCGCCTCGCTGACCGCGGTGGGTCTCGGGTGGGCGTCCCGGCCGACCGGCCGGGGCGCCCGGCGCGGCCGGGTCCCGGGCCCCGTGGCCGGGGCGACCTGCGGGACCGGCCGCCCCGGGCGAGGATGGGGGGCATGCTGCTGGCCGAACTCGCCCGGACGTCCGCCGCGGTGACCGCCGCCTCCGCCCGCTCGGAGAAGGTCGCCCTCCTCGCCTCACTGTTCCGCGCCGCCGACACCGGGGAGGCGGCCCTGGTCACCACCTACCTCGCGGGCCGGCTGCCGCAGCGCCGGACGGGGATCGTCCGGCGCACCCTCACCGAGTCCCGGCAGCCCGCGGCGAACCCCGAGCTCACCGTCCCGGAGACCGACGCGCTACTGGAACGGATCGCCGCGGTGTCCGGGAAGGGCGCCCAGCGGCAGCGGACGGAGCTGCTCGACACGCTGCTGGGGAGCGCCACCGAGGAGGAGCAGCGGTTCCTGATCCGGCTGCTCGGCGGCGAACTGCGCCAGGGGGCACTGGACGCCCTGGCCGCCGAGGGGCTGGCCGCCGCGACCGGGGCGGAGCCCGAGGCGGTCCGGCACGCGGTGATGCTCGCGGGTTCGCTGGGCGCGGTGGCCGGGGCACTGCTGGCCGACGGCCCCGAGGCGCTGGCCGTGTTCCGGCTCACGGTCAACCGGCCGGTGCAGCCGATGCTGGCGCAGTCCGCTCCCGACCTGGACGCGGCGATCGACCGGGTCGGGCCCTGCGCGGTCGAGGAGAAACTGGACGGCATCCGCGTCCAGGCGCACCTCGACCGCGGGGAGGTCCGGATCTGGACGCGGACTTCGGACGAGATCACCGACCGGCTTCCCGAGGTCGTCGAGGCCGCCCGCGGCTTCCGCGCCGACCGGGCTGTGCTGGACGGGGAGGTGCTCGCCCTGGACCCGGAAGGGCGTCCACGCCCCTTCCAGGAGGTGGCCGGACGCGTCGGGTCCCGCCTGGACGTGGGTGCCGCCCGGGCCTCCCTGCCGCTGGCCGCGAGGTTCTTCGACCTGCTCGCCCTCGACGGCGAGGACCTGCTCGCGTCCTCCACCGCCGAGCGGCACCGCCGACTCGCGCAGGTGGTACCGGACGAGTGGCGGGTGGAGCGGCGGACCGTGCCCGATCCTGCAGACGACGCCGCGCGCGAGGCGGCCCGTTCCTTCGCCGCCCGGGTCCTCTCCCGCGGCCACGAGGGGGTGGTGGTCAAGGGCCTGGACGCCGGTTACCGGGCCGGTCGGCGCGGTGCGTCCTGGGTGAAGGTGAAGCCGGTGCACACCCTGGACCTAGTGGTCCTCGGTGCCGAGTGGGGGCACGGCCGCCGCACCGGCACACTCTCCAACCTGCACCTCGGTGCGCGCCGCCCGGACGGCTCGTTCGCGATGCTCGGCAAGACCTTCAAGGGCCTGACGGACGTCCTGCTGAGCGAGCAGACCGCGCGGCTCCAGGAGATCGCGGTGGAGCGGGAGTCCTGGGGGGTGCGAGTGCCGCCGGAGCTGGTGGTGGAGATCGCGTTCGACGGGGTGCAGCACTCCACCCGCTATCCCGCGGGCGTCACACTCCGCTTCGCGCGGGTGCTCCGCTACCGCACGGACAAGCCCGCCGCCGAGGCCGACACCGTGGCGACGGTGCTCGCCATGCTGGGCTGACGCCGTCGCCCCGGGCGCCACGGTCCGGGACCGCCCGGCGCTGCTCGGGGCGGCCCTGCGCTCAGCCCTCGCCCAGTGCCTCCCTCAGCCGCGCGGCCGTGTCGGCGGCGTGTGCCTCGTCCCGGTACCGGGTGCGCGGCCAGAAGAACCCGCGCAGCCCGTCACCGCGGTTGCGCGGCACGGCGTGCACGTGCAGGTGCGGAACGGACTGGCTGACCCGGTTGTTGGCGGCCACGAACGAACCGGTCGCCCCGGTGCCGTGCTCCACCGCCCGCACCACCCGCTGGACGCGGTCGAAGAACGGGCCGACGTCCGGGGCCGCGAGGTCCGTGAGGGTTTCCGCGTGCCGCTGCGGAACCACCAGCGTGTGTCCGGGGAAGAGCGGCCGGACGTCCAGGAACGCGCTGGCGACGTCGTCCTCGAGGACCCGGTGGGCGGGCTCCTGCCCGGCGGCTATGGCGCAGAAGAGGCAGTCCATCCCCCCAGTGAAACCCCGGGCCCGCCCCTCGGCACGGCACCGCCCGCGGCGGGAGCCGCCCCGGCCCGCGGCGGGGAGCGGAGGACGGCCACGGGCTGACTGGGCCGGGCGGGTGGGTGGGCGCGCGCCCGGTCGTCGGGTGCCGCCCCGGTACGGCGCGGATCGCGGGCCCATGCTGGCGGCCGAACCGGGGGCCGTCGGCCCGGGGCCCGGCCTTCGCGACGCAGTGGTACGAGGACTGAGCAGGCATGGCCGTGTGCGAGGTATGCAGCAACGACTACGCGATGTCTTTCGAGGTGCACGCGCCGGGGGCGGTGCACGTCTTCGACAGCCTGGAGTGCGCCACCCAGCGGATGGCGCCGGTCTGCCAGAACTGCGGCTGCCGCGTCCTGGGGCACGGCGTGGAGGCGGTCGGCCGGTTCTTCTGCTGTGCGCACTGCGCCCGGGTGCAGGGGCACGCCGCGCTGGTCGACCACGGCTGACGCGGCGCCGGCGGGCGGCGTCCTCGCGCGGTGTGCCGGCCGGTGCGCGGCGGGCGGTCTCATCGCTGTGAACGGGCGGTGGGACGCTGGGAGCATGACGGGATCGGACGAGGGCAGCGGCTTCTTCGCGCTGCGGACGGGTACGGCGCCGGCCGGCGCCGTACCGCTGGCGCGGGTGTACGCGGGCGATCCGGAGGCCGTGCGCCGCCGGGTCGAGCTGGTGGCGGCCCGGACCGGGGCGTCCGAGCTCCGCGTCGCCGCCTCCCTGGCGCACCTGGGGCTGGCCGCCCGTCTGTGGTCAATCGGGCTCGCCCCGGCGGTCCTCGGCGCCCCGGCGCCGGATCTGGACCCCGGGAGGCTGCACTGGGACCCGGAGGCGAGCGCACCGGAGGACCTCTGGCTCCCCGGCGGCGACCGGCCGCCTCCCGGCCGGCCGGGGCGATGCTCGCCGGGACCGGACGGGTGGCGGCCGCCCGCGGAGCGGGACGTCGCCGACGGGCTGTCCGAACGGATCGTCCGGTGCCACCTCGGACCGCTGGCGGGGGCGGTGCGCGGGGCGGCCCCGGTGGCCGAAAGGCTGCTGTGGGGCAACGCCGCCTCCGCCCTCGGCGGTGCCGTGCAGCAGTTCGCCGCCCGCTGCCTGCGGGAGGGACGGCCGGAGGCCGCCGCCCGGGCCGGGCGGCTCGCGGCGGCACTGCTCGCCCGGCCGCCGCTGCGGGGTACCGGCACCCTGGAGGGCCGCGGGTTCCGGCGGACCACCTGCTGCCTCTACTACCGGGTGCCCGGGGGCGGCGTCTGCGGCGACTGCGTGTTCCTCCGGCCGCCCGGGCGCTGACGGCCGCGGAGCCGGCGGCCGAGGGCACCGGCCCCGCGGTGCGTACGGATGCCCGCGGCGTGCGGGAACCGGCAGGCCGGCGGCGTACCGTCGAGCAATGTGCCGAAGCATCAGGACCCTGCGTCCCCCCTTCGCCGAGTCGGTGACCGAGGAGGACGTGCACGCCGCGGCCCTCCAGTACGTACGGAAGGTCTCCGGCTTCCGTACTCCGGCCGCCCACAACGCCGCCGCCTTCGAGAAGGCGGTCGCGGACGTCGCCACGGCCACCGAACGGCTGCTCGACACGCTGACCGTGCGGGGCCGCTGAGCATCCGCCCCCGTCGCCGGGCGCACGGGACACCGGCAGAGGTGCCTCGCGTCGCCGGTGCGCGCCGGTGCGAGAGGACGGGCGAGGACAGGCCGCCGAAGCCTCCCCATATTCATCACTCTGAGTAACAACGCCTCCGACGTGGCGCACGACACCAAGGAGCAGCTCACAGCGGGAATACGGGGCGGGAACTCAGCCAATCTCACTTTTCGTGCACGGTTTCCGGCTACTTTGGGTATTCAGAAGGGAGAGGACCGGCGAGAGGTTGGGAGGTGCCCGATGCAGAACGCCCCACAGAGAGCGGGCAGCGCGGTGCCGGCCGAGCACCTGGAGCGGCTGCTTGGCCGGGCGCACAATCCGTTCGAGATCAGCGACGCACTGGCCGTCAGGCTCACGGCCGCCGTCGCCTTCTCCGTCCAGTTGCGTTCCTGGCGGCAGCACAACGCCCCGCCACCGCGCACCCACTGCCGGTCCTACCGCCACACCTTCACCCTGCGCGACGGCAGCGTCCGGACCCTGTGGGAGCTCCAGCACGACACCGAGGGGGACGGCAGGCTCACCTTCGAGCTCTACCCCGAGCAGGCGGCACTGCGCGCCGCCGAACTGCGGGTGCACATGCGGATGGGCGGGGAGCCGGCGCCGCTCCGGTTGCCGTCCGCCCCGGACACCTTCCGCAAGCAGTTCGAGGAGCCGGGCTCGCGCACCAGCGCGGCAGCCGGGCCGCGCGTCTTCGAGGAGCGGGGCTCCGCGGAGCACGCCCGACGGCTGCTGCGGCGCGCCAGCAATCCGAACCGCCCGGGTGAGGAGGTGCTCCGGCTGCTCTCGACCGCCCGCCGCCACCAGATCACCCGGGCTCCCCAGCCGTTGGGCAGCGCCGCACACCGCGCCTTCTGCTCGGTGTACGAGCACGCCTTCCTGCTCGCCGACGGCAGGGAGATCCGGTTGTTCGAGTTGGAGCACGACTTCACCCCGGGCAGACGCCTGACCTGCGAGGTGTATGCGGACGAGGCTTCCGCCGACCGCGCGGCCGAACTCCGCGCACTCACCCAGGACATCGAGCTTCCTGGCCCTGAGTGAGCGAGTGACCGCGAACCGCTTGCCCTGCCGGGCCCACCGCAATACCTTTGATGCGCTTGCCAACTTCCCTGTGGCGGGCATTTGTTGACCGAATGCCGGATGCACCGGGAAATGGGGGAGGCCGCCATGGCAGGCCGAGGACGACACCGCCGCTACAAGCCCAGCCCGGTCTCACGCGCCTCGCTGACCGTGACGGCCGGTGGCGCGGGCATCGCGCTGCCGCTGGTCGGTATCGGCCATGCCCAGGCGACCCCGGTGGAGACCTGGGACAAGGTCGCCGCATGCGAGAGCAGCGGCAATTGGAACACCGACACGGGCAACGGGTACTACGGCGGGCTCCAGTTCACGCAGTCCACCTGGCAGGAGTTCGGCGGCACCGCGCACGCCCCACGGGCCGACCGGGCCACCAAGGCGCAGCAGATCGCGGTCGCGGAGAAGGTACTCAACAGCCAGGGGCCCGGCGCCTGGCCCGACTGCTCGGTCCGCGCCGGACTGACGCGGGGCGACAGCGGGGAGAACACCGCGGGAACCTCCACGCAGACCCGCACGGCCACCGCCCGGCCGGCGAAGCCGCAGGCCGAAGCCGAGCGGGACGAGCCCGCCGTCCAGGAGCACGCGCGGGGCAGCAGCTACCGGGTGGCCCGTGGGGACACGCTCTTCGGGATCGCTCAGGCCGAGGAGCTGGACGGCGGTTGGCGGGCCCTCTACGACCGCAACCGGACGTCCATCGGGAACGATCCCGACCTCATCCTCCCGGGCCAGCGCCTGAGCCTGCGCGGCGCGGGGGCCGACTCCGGTGCGCAACCCTCCCGGTCGGCACCGGAGATGGCCGCGCCCGAGAAGGAGAAGACGGAGCAGAAGAAGCCGGCCGAGAAGCCGACGCCCGACAAGGAGCAGCACAAGGCCACCACGGAGCAGGCCAAGCCCGCCACCGCCGAGTTCACCGCACCGGTCAGCGGCGTCTCGCCGAGCACCGCGTACCGGGCGTCGGGGGCGAGCTGGGCGTCCGGCTACCACACCGGGGTGGACTTCCCCGTGGCGACGGGAACCGCCGTCAGGGCGGTCACCCGCGCGCGGGTGGAATCCGCGGGCTGGGCCGACGCCTACGGCTACCAGGTGGTGTTGAAGCACCACGACGGCCGGTACAGCCAGTACGCGCACCTCTCGGCGATCTCGGTGCGGCCGGGACAGCAGGTCGACCCCGGGCAGGCCGTCGGCCGCTCGGGCAGTACCGGCAACAGCTCCGGCCCGCACCTGCACTTCGAGCTGCGCACGGGGGCCGGCTACGGCTCGGACATCGACCCACTGGCCTACCTGCGGCAGCGCGGCGTGTCGCTCTGACCACCGGACCGCGGCGACCTTGCGGGCGGAACCGCAGGGTCGCCGCGCACCGTCCGCGCCCGGCGGTGCCACGCGACGGCGCACGGGCCGCACCGGTGCTGCGGGAGGCGGCTCAGACCGCGCCGCGCCAACCGCCGGTCTCGGCTCCGCGGTCCTCGATGAACTCCTTGAAGCGGCCCAGGTCGCCCTTGGCCTTGCGACGGACGAGGCCGAGCGCGTCGGCCACGCCCTCGGCAAACACCTCGGGGGCGTAGTCCAGTTGGAGCATCACCTTGCAGCGGCTGTCGTCGAGGCGGTGGAAGGTGACCACGCCTGCCTGCTTGGGCCCCCCACCGACGCTGGTCCACGCCACGCGTTCGTCCGGGATCTGCTCCGTGATGTCGGCGTCGAACTCCCGCTCGGCACCGGCGATCTTCGTGACCCAGTGGGTGCGGGTGTCGGAGACCTGGTCGATCCGCTCGACGCCCTCCATGAACCGCGGGAACTCCTCGAACTGCGTCCACTGGTTGTACGCGGTGGTCACCGGGACGTCGACCTCAATGGATTCCTCTGTGTGCGACATGGCGCCTCCTGCCTCGACGACGGGCCCGGCGACCGTGCGCCGGGCGGTGGCCTACGGGCGGCCACTGCGCCGCCGCCCGCGCCGGCCCGGGGGCCGGCCGTTCCGGAGTACCCGGGCGTGCGCGGCTCACTCCCAGCAGCCCCCGCCGCGCTCCGCGACATGCCGGAGCGGTCAGTGCCCGCCGTCGCGCCGCAGCCGCCGCAGCACGATCAGCAGGTCCACGAGCGCGAAGACCGCCAGACCGGTGCAGATCCAGGCCAGGGTACGCAGCGAATCGGGAGCCGGGGTCTCGGAGGCGGTCGCGCTCCCGGACCACGTCCAGAAGAGAACGGCGCCCGCGGCGAAGAGCGGAGTGAAGCACAGGGCCAGCAGCAGCCGCAGCCGCAGGGGGCTGCGGGCCGTGACGGGTTCAGTGCCGGTACGCGGCAAAATGCGGCCCAGCAGTCCGGAGCGGTCCTGTTCCGGTGGACGCTCACTCATCGCAGCTCACCCTCTCCCTGTCGGGACGCGGTCGGTCGGGACGCGGCGCGGAGGGCACCGGGTCGGTGGCGGGGCGAGGGCCCGTGGGCCGTGCGCAGCGGCGAGATATCCCGGGAGGGCCGGCTCGCGGGGCCGACGTCCGGTTCCGGGACCTCGGGGATGTCCAGTGACTGCTCCAGGTCCCGGATTCGCGCGTGCAGCGCCTCGGACCGCCGGGCGCGCTCGTACCCGGTGCGCGGGGGTCTCGCGGTGATCGTCAGCGCCACAGCGCGGTAGCCGAGGTAGACCGGCACCACCACGGGCCAGCACAGTCCGTAGACGAAGGCCTGGACCGCCGCAACGTTCTTGCCGACCTCCTGGAAGCGCTCCAGCGGGTCGTCGCCCGGATGGTGGCGGCCCTCTTCCCTGATGATGCGGCTGCGCTCGACCCCGTAGCCGAGGCGGGCGGTCAACAGGGCGATCAGGAGGTACCCCAGCAGGCCGGCCAGAAGGTGGCCCAGCATCGGCATCGTCCCCTCTCGGTGCGGTTCGTGCGGTGCGCTGCTGGACTCCGGGCCGCCGGAGCGGCCGGGAGCGGGACGGAGCGGCGGTGCCGGCGCCGGGCCTGCGGTGGCACGGGCGCCGCACAGGCGGTGATCCCGCTCCGGCGTATGCCCGGCACGTCGATCGCGCCGGTCGGGCATGTCGGTCACCTCCGGTGTCCGACCCCCGGGTATCCCGGCAAGGTACGGAGGAAACCGGCCGGTCGCGCTCCGGACGCCGACGGAGTCCCGGGAGAGGCTCGACGCCGGGCGGCCTCCCGGTTCCGGCCCGCGCCCGGGCGCGGGTGATCGCGGGTGGTCGCGGGGCGCGCGGGCGGGCGGGCGCGCAGCGGCGGTCGGCGCCGCGCGGAAGACCCGGCTCCCCCGCCTGCGATTCTGCCCCGGCGAAACGGGCATATAGCTCAACACTGGGACAGGATCGGGGGGTTGGGTCTCCGTGTACTTACTCCCACCCACTTCGGGTCAGTAGCCTCATCCCCCGAACGTCAATGCGCAGACGACCGCGATGAGGAGCACGCCACATGGAACGTCCGGCATGGGCCCCCGAGGGCATCGACCTGTCCAAGCCGAGTGTGTCGCGGATATACGACTACTACCTGGGCGGCTCCCACAACTTCGAGGTCGACCGGGACACCGCACGGCAGGCCATCAAGGCGTTCCCGGGGCTACCGAAGATCATGCAGGCCAACCGGGCCTTCATGCGCCGGGCGGTGCGCCACGCGGTGCAGGAGGGCGTCACCCAGTTCCTCGACATCGGCTCCGGCATCCCGACGTTCGGCAACGTGCACGAGGTCGCCCTGGCGGCCAGCCCGGAGTCCCTGGTCGTCTACGTGGACAACGACCCGGTCGCCGTCGCCCACAGCAGGGCGGTCCTGGAGGGCACCGACCGGGCCACGGTGCTCGCCGCCGACTTCCGGTCGCCCGGGGACATCCTGGACAGCCCGGAGACCCGCCGGCTGTTGGACCTGGACCGGCCGGTCGCGCTGCTCCTGGTGGCGCTGCTGCACTTCGTCGCCGACGAGGAGGACCCCTGGAAGGCGATCGGGACCATCCGGGACCGGCTGGCCCCGGGCAGCATGCTCATCCTCACGCACGCGTCCACCGACAGCGGCCCCCGGACCGACGAGCAGGGCAGGGACATCTCGGGGGTGTACCGCAAGGTCGGCTCCCGGTTGCTGATGCGCTCCAAGGCCGACATCACCCGCTTCTTCGAGGGTTTCGAGATGGTCGAGCCGGGCCTGGTGTCGATGCCCAACTGGCGTCCCGACGGCTCCAACGAGCAGGAGGACCCGGTGGTCTTCACCGGCTTCGCCGGGGTGGGGCGCACGGCGTGAGAGCACCCGCGCAGGGCCCCGCCGGCGCGGACGGCCCCGGCCCGGCGGACGCCCCGCACCCTCGGCACAGCGACGGCCTGCGGAGGTTCGCGACGATCTGGAGCAGGGCGGTGTACCCGACCACAGCCACCTGCATGACCCGCTCGGAGTTCGAGGAGCACCTGCGGCCGCTGGCCGGGCAGCTCGGCTCCGCCCTGCACGCCCGCCCGTTCGACCCCGGACCCGGCCGCGCGGTGGGGTCGGCCCTGGTCGCGGCGCACTGCACGTCGCCGGAAGCGCTGCCGCAGATCCTGGGGGTGGTGGACGCGTACCTGCTGCTGTACTGCTCCGACCCGGCGGAGTTGCCGCCGGAGGAGGGCAGGGCCCGCTGCGCCCGGCTCCAGCACGCGATCGCGGCCGGGTTCTCCCGTGCCCTCCAGGAGCGCACCAGGGCGGAGCAGGAAGCACTGTCCCGGGCGGCTCTGACCGCGCAGGCCGAGATCGAGCGGGCGCTGCACGAGAGCCAGACGCGGTTCCGCGCGGTCTTCGAGGGCGCGACGATCGGCATCGGGATCGCCCTGCTGGACGGCACGGTCGTCAACGTCAACTCGGCGCTCACCCGGATGTTCGGCGGGTCGGAGCAGATACTGCGCACCCGCAAGGTCACCTCCTGGGTGCACCCCGACGACGGGCCCACCGTCTGGCGCCAGTACCGCGACCTGGTGAGCGGGAAGCGGGAGCACTTCCAGGCGGAGAAGCCCTACCACCGTCCTGACGGAACGGTTCTGTGGACCAACCTGACGGTGTCGCTGCTGCGCGATCCGGACGGCGCACCGCGCTACATGCTCGCCCTGATGGAGGACATCACCGAGCGGCGGCTGCTCAACCTGCGGCTGCGGTACGAAGCCACCCACGACGCGCTCACCGAACTGCCCAACCGCACGTACTTCTTCGAGCGGCTGGAGCAGACGCTGGCCCGGGACGGCGACGGCGCCCGCTTCGGACTGTGCTACCTCGACCTCGACGGCTTCAAGACCGTCAACGACAGCCTCGGGCACGCGGTGGGTGATCAGTTGCTGGTGGCCGTGGCGGAGCGGCTCCAGGTCTGCGTCAACGCGCCGGGCGAGCTGGTCGCCCGGATCGGCGGGGACGAGTTCGTCGCCCTGGTCAGCGATCCGGAGTCGCCGGACGCGGTCCTCGACCTGGCCGCGCGGGCCCTGGAAGCTCTCTCCACCCCGGTGCTGGTGGACGGCCGGGAGCTGTCGGTGCGGGCCAGCATCGGCGTGCTGGAGGGACCGACCGCGGACCGCACAGCCGCCGAGGTGCTGCGCAGCGCGGACATCACCATGTACCGGGCCAAGGCACGGGGCGGAAACCGTTTCGAGGTGGCCGATCCGGACTCGGACGCCCGGGCGATCAGCCGGCACAGCCTCACCAACCGGCTGCCCGCCGCGCTGGAGGGCTGCGAGTTCTTCATCGAGTACCAGCCGCTGGTGCGGATGTCGGACGGCTCCGTAGAGGGGGCGGAGGCCCTCGTGCGCTGGGAGCACCCCCGCCACGGAGTGCTCGGACCGGACCGCTTCATCCCGCTGGCCGAGCACACCGGCCTCATCGTGCCGCTCGGCCGCTGGGTGCTGGAGGAGTCCGTGCGGCAGGCCTGCGAGTGGCAGGTTCGCGGCATCGGCGGCACCCGGCCGCTGCGGGTGAATGTCAACCTCTCGCCTCGGCAACTGCACGATCCGGACCTGGTCTCGGACACGCTGCGGGTGCTGCGGAACGCCGGGCTGCCGCCGGACTCTCTGTGCCTGGAGGTCACCGAGAGCGCCATGATCGAGGCGGACGAGGACCAGTTGAAGCCGCTGCGCCAGCTCGCCGAGATCGGGGTGGGGATCGCGCTGGACGACTTCGGCACCGGCTACTCCAATCTGGCCAGCCTGCGCCGGCTGCCCGCCAGCACGCTCAAGCTGGACCGCTCCTTCACCCAGGGCCTGCAGCACCACCCGGCCGATCCGGTGGACCTGAAGATCGTGGAGGGCATCGTCTCCCTCGCCCATGTGCTGGACCTCTCGGTGACCGTCGAGGGAGTGGAGACCGCCGAGCAGGCCGAGCACCTGCGCGCGCTGGGCTGCGACGCGGCTCAGGGGTGGTTCTACGCACGCCCCGGACCACCGGACCTGTTCTCCGCGGGGCTGCCGCTCGCCGCCGGCCAGTAGGCCTCCTGCCGCCCGGGCGCCCGCCGGCGTCCGGGCGGCAGGAGGCCTACCGGTCGCCCCTGGCCGCCCTTTGACTTGAAGTCTGGTTGAAGTATCAGGCTGGTCGCATGACGACGACGCGGCGACCTCCGCCCTCCCCCGCGGACCCCACGAACTCCCCCGGCTACGCCCGGCTGCCGGGCCTGATGGCGCTGATGACCGGTGCCGAGAAGCACGGCCCCGCGGCCACCTCCACCCTGGACGCGCTCTGGGTCCTCTACGACCGGGTGCTGCGCGTCTCGCCGGACACCGCGGACGATCCCGACCGGGACCGGTTCCTGCTCTCCGAGGGGCACGGCCCGATGGCCCACTACGCGGTGCTGGCGGAGAAGGGCTTCTTCCCCGGCGAGTGGCTGGCCGGCTTCGGGGCCTACGACTCGCCGCTGGGCCACCACCCGGACCGGACCCTGGTCCCGGGGGTCGAGATCAGCAGCGGCTCGCTGGGCCACGGGTTGCCCCTCGGGGTCGGCACAGCCCTCGGTCTGCGCGCCCAGGGGCGGCACCGACCCCGGGTCTGGGTGTTGACCGGCGACGCGGAGCTCGACGAGGGCAGCAACCACGAGGCCGTCGACTACGCCGGCGGTACCGGCCTGGAGTCGCTGCACGTCCTGGTGGTGGACAACGCCTCCGCCCGGCACACCGACGGCCACCGGATCGCCGAGCGGTTCCGGGCCGCGCGCTGGACCACCCGGACGGTGGACGGCCGCGACCACGCCGCGCTGCACACCGCCGCCACCGCGCCCCACCCCGGACGGCCGCTGGCCGTCGTCGCACACGTCGAACCCCGGGACGGGACCGTCCGGTCCGCGCCCACGAACTGAAGGGAGCCACCCCGTGGACACCATGCGAGAGCGCTTCACCCGGGTGGCCTCCCGGCTGCTGGACGGAAACGAACGACTGGCCCTGGTACTCGCGGAGATCGGCGCCGACGGCTTCGCCGACGCGGCCCGCAGGCACCCGGGCCGGGTGATCAACGTCGGCATCAGGGAGCAGTTGCTGATCGGAACGGGCGGTGGGCTCGCCCTCACCGGAATGCGCCCCCTGATGCACACCTTCGCGAGCTTCCTCGTCGAGCGCCCCTTCGAGCAGCTGAAACTGGACTTCGGCCACCAGGGCACGTCCGGGGTGCTGGTGAGCGCGGCGGCGTCCCACGACTGGCCCGCCGGCGGGTACACCCACATGTCACCGGGCGACGTGGCCCTGCTCGACACCCTCGACGGCTGGACGGTGCACGTCCCCGGCCACCCCGACGAGGCGGAGGCGCTGCTGGAACGGGCCGCCGCGGCCGACGGCGAGCGGGTCCACGTGCGCCTGTCGGAGCAGTCCAACGCGGTGGCCCGCCCGGTGGGCGGCGGGTTGCACCCGGTCAGGACCGGCTCGCCGACGGCGGCCGTGGTGCTCGCCGTCGGGCCGGTGCTGGACGCCGTCCTGGACGCCACGGCCGGGCTGGACGTCACCGTGCTGTACGTCGCCACGGCCCGTCCGCTGGATACCCGGGCCCTGCGGGTGGCCGCCGGCGACCGTCCCCGGGTGGTGCTCGTCGAACCCCTGCTGGCCGGGACGTCGGCCGCGGTGGTCTCCCAGGCACTGGCCGACGTGCCCCACCGGCTGCTGAGCCTGGGAGTGGGGCGGCGGGAGCTGCGGCGCTACGGGGAGGTGGCGGAGCACCTCGCCGCGCACGGGCTCGACCCGGCGTCGCTGCGCCACCGGATCGGAGGGTTCCTGCGCTAGTGCTGTGGCCGCACGGGTTCACCGGTTCGGTCAGGCTGCCGCGGTGGGTGGTCGTCCGCCCCGACGGGTGCCTCTCCCGCTGCGGATGCGGACGTTCGCCGGCACCCGAACACACCCCCACGTCAGCCCCGCCGGGGTTGACGAAACAGACAGGAGCACCCCCGGGGCAGCAGTGCAGACCCTGCACCCTCGGCCGCCCCACTCCCCGGAACCGGGAGCGCGCCCCCGTGCGGCCACCTAGCGCCGGTGTCCGTGGTCCGAGGCCCTGAGTGGCTGCTGTCACCGCGCCGCTCAGATACCATCCTGGTATCACTGTCGCATGGCGATGACACTGCGACTCCCCGACGACCTCGACGCGAAGCTCACCGAGCGTGCTCGCCGTGAGCGCCGCAGCAAGCAGGAACTCGCCATCGAGGCCATCCGGGATGCCGAGAATCGGGCCGCCCTCAAGGTCGATGACGTCCTGGCCGAGCTCATGGACAGTGACGCGGAGATCCTGGACTACCTGAAATGACCGAGGTGCGCTACCTCCAGATCGACGAGATCCTGGCCGTCGCCCGCGTGGTCAACGGTACCGAGCACAGCGTGCGTGACATGGGACTCCTGGCATCGGCAATCGAACGGCCCCGGACCCACGTGTTCGGGGCCGAGTTGTATCCCGCCCTCCACGAGAAGGCAGCCGCGCTACTGCACTCCGTTGCCCGGAATCATGCGCTGGTCGACGGCAACAAACGCACCGCCTGGCTCGCCATGCGCGTCTTCCTGCGACTCGACGGCGTCGGCGCCGGTACCGTCCCGCCGCCTGCCTCCACCGCCGGCCCCTCTGTGGAGGACGTCGCGCAGGACCACGTCGACGTCCGGGTCGTCGCCGAGCGCCTCTCGGCCTGGTTCCCCGTTTCCTGACGGGCGATGACGTACCGCAGCAGTCTGACCGAACCGGTGGACTCATACGGCCGCAGCACCGGGCCGGGCGCCCGGCGAGCCGCCCGCCGGCGGGGGCGCGCGGCCGGGCCCCGCCCTCTCCGTCAGGCGAACCGCTGATCCAGCCAGGCCACGAGGTCGGCGGTCACCTCGTCCCGGTTGGTCTCGTTGAGGATCTCGTGCCGGGCGCCCGGATACGCCGCCCAGGTCAGGTCGCGCACCCCTCGGTACCGGAAGTCCTCCAGCAGTTCGTGCACCAGCGTCATCCCCTGGTGGCACGGATCGCGGTCGCCCACGGCCACGTGGACCGGCAGGTCCCGCGGGTGCCGCCCGAGCGACTCCGGCACGTTGATCTTCCGCGCGCCCCGCACCCAGTCCAGGGCGAGTCCGGCACTGAACGGGAAGCCGCAGGCGGGGTCGGCGACGTAGCGGTCGACCTCGGCGGTGTCGCGGGAGAGCCACGCGAAGCCGGTCCGGTGCGGGTAGGGGTCGTTGAAGGAGCCGAACAGCTCGGGCACGAAGTCGGAGCGCACCGCGCGGTCGGCCGCCTCGATCTCCGCGGCGAGCCGCCGCTCGGCCGCCTCGGGGTCGCAGCCCGGCAGCGAGCGGAAGGTGCCGGAGAGGATCAGGCCGTCGAGGGTGTCGCCGTGCTCCTGGGCGCAGTCGCGGGCCAGTTGCGCACCCATGCTGTGCCCGAACAGGATCAGCGGGATGCCCGGCAGTTCGGCCCGGGCGTGCGCACCCACCCTCCGCAGGTCCTCCACCACGGCCCGCCAGCCGTCGGGGCCGACCACCCCGAGCCCGCCGGTGTGCCGGGCCGTGTCACCGTGCCCCCGGTGGTCGGAGGCCACCACGGCATAGCCGGCCGCGGTCAGCGCGCGGGCGAAGCGCGTGTAGCGGCGGGCGTGCTCAGCCGCTCCGTGCGCGATCTGGACCCAGGCGCGCGCCGGGCGGTCAGGGGGCAGCCAGGTGTGGGTGGCCACCGTTCCGGCGATCTCGGTGGAATTCTCGATCACGACGCACGACCTCCTGTGGATGTGCCGTTCCCGGGTACCACAGTGGCCCCGCGGGAAAGAAATGCGCCACATTCCGCGCGGCGCGCGCGCCGGGTACGCGAGCCCCTTCCTGCGCCAGGTCCGACCACCCCGGAGCACACCTCGGGATGAATGGACTGTGCCGTTGGGTAATGCTGCGGAAATACCGCCGCGTCCCGCGGACGGCGGATTCCCTTCCGCGTCCGTCCGTATTCCGATCCGGGACCTGCAGAGAGGATTTCGGTCAACCTCCCGGATCGGACCGGGAAGCACCGGTCCGGCATGGACGATGTCGAGGTCGGTCGTTCCGGGACGGGTCCGCTGCCGATGCACGGACCCGCCTGGCAGGCAAGCGGGAAGCGCCACTCGGAAGGGCACGTCATGGACAGTTGTTTCACCGACCCGCGCCACCACGAACTGCGCATGCAGGTGCGGGACTTCGCGGAACGTGAGATCGCCCCCCAGGTCCCCGCCATGGAGGCGGGACGGGCGGTCGCGCACGAGGTCTCCCGGCTGATAGCCCGGCAGGGCTGGATCGGGGTCACCGTCCCCGCCGGGTACGGGGGCATGGGTGCCGGACACGTGGCCAAGACCCTCGTGATCGAGGAACTCTCCCGGGTGAGCGCCGCCATGGGCGCGATGGCCCAGGCCTCCCAGCTCGGCGTCGCGAAGATCCTGCACTTCGGGAGCGAGGAACAGAAGAAGCACTGGCTGCCCGCCGTCGCCGCCGGCGACTGCCTGCCGACGATCGCGGTGACCGAGCCGGATTCGGGCGGACACGTGCTCGGCATGACCGGCACCGCCCACCGGGACGGCACCGGCTGGCTCCTGAACGGACGCAAGGTCTTCGTCGGCAACAGCCAGGTGGGGGATCTGCACGGGGTGGTGCTGCGCACCGGGCCGGGGTCGGACGGCCTGTCGGCGTTCCTGGTGGAGGCCGACCGTCCGGGCCTGTCGACGGGCCCTCAGGTGGAGGCCATGGGGCTGCACGGCTTCGGTTTCGGCGAACTGCGCTTCGAGGACTGCCGGGTGCCCGCGGCGAACCTCCTGGGCCGGGAGGGCGACGGACTCGCGGTCGCCTACTCCTCCAGCGTGCTCTACGGCCGGGCGAACCTCACCGCCGTCTCCCTGGGCATCCATCAGGCCCTGCTGGAGGAGACCAGCACCTTCTGCCGGGAGCGCCGCCGCTACGGCGCGCCGCTGGCGGAGCTGGGCTCGATCAGGATGAAGCTGGGCCAGATGCAGTCCCGGTTGATGACGGCCCGGCTGACCGCCTACCACGCGGTGCACCTGCTGGACCGCGGCGCCCGCTGCGACGCAGAGCTGATGAACGCCAAGCTCGTCAACACCGAGTACGCCCTGGACTCGGCGCGGGACGCCATGGAGATCCACGCCGCCGCGGGCCTGCTCACCGACCGACCGGTGGAACGCTGCCTGCGCGACGCCCACCACATCTTCGCCCCGGCGGGGACCTCGGACGTGCAACGGCTGCGGCTGGGTGAGGTGGCGCTGGGCGGCGGCCTGCGCGACTGGTCGTCCCAGCTGTCGGAGCTGGTGTGCCGCGCCCCGGAGCCGGTCGGCTGACCGGCCCGGGCGTCCCGGACGGCCCGGTACCGCCGGGCCGGGTGGCACTGCCGGGTCGGGCGCGGAAGGCCGGAGCCCTCTCTCTGTCTGAGCCCGCCCGCGGGCGGGCTCAGACTCCGGTCTCCCGGCGGTGGATCTGCTCGACCAGCCCCTCGGCCATCGCCTTGATGGTCTCCAGTCCCTGGCGGCCCCAGGGGCGCGGCTCCTGGTCCACCACGCAGATCGTGCCCAGCGCGGTGCCCGTCCGGTCGATGAGCGGTGCTCCCAGGTAGGACCGGATGCCGATCTCGTCCACCACCGGATTGCCGGCGAAGCGCGGGTAGTCGCAGACGTCCTCCAGCACCAGCGCCTTGCGGCGCACGACGACGTACGGGCAGTAGCCGTGGTCCCGGGCCATCACCCGGCCGGGCTGCCCCGAGGCGGGAGCGGCGGGGCCCAGCTCCACACCCGGGGCGGGACCGGGCGTGTAGAGGCCGGCGAAGTACTGCCGGTACTCGTCGATGAAGTTGACCATCGCGTAGGGCGAGCCGGTGACTTCGGCCAGGTTCCGGGCGAACTCGTCGAACTCGGCGACGGGGGCGTCCCCGATGCCCAGCTCCCGCAGCCGGAGCACCCGGGTGGGTGCCTCGGCGTCCTCGGGGGTGAGCAGCAGGTGGCTGGTGGGGTCATACGGCATGGGCGGCACGGGCACTCCCGGTCTCGATCAGGTGCTGGACGAGGGCGACGAGGGCCCCGGTGGCCGACACGGCGTTCCGCGCGTCGCACGGCACCACCGGCACCTCGGGGCTGAGGTCCGCGGCGGCGCGCACCTCGGCCGCGGTGTAGCGGTGCGCGCCCTCGAACTCGTTCACCGCGAGCACGAAGGGCACTCCGCGCCGTTCGAAGAAGTCCACCGCGGAGAAGCTCTGCTCCAGCCGACGGGTGTCGGCGAGCACCACGGCTCCCAGCGCCCCGGCGCAGAGCTCGTTCCAGAGGAACCAGAAGCGCTCCTGCCCGGGCGTGCCGAACAGGTACAGCAGGTGTCGGTCACCGAGGGTGAGCCGGCCGAAGTCCATGGCCACGGTGGTGGTGCTCTTGTCCTCCACGCCGTGCAGGGAGTCCGTGCCCACGCTCACCCGGGTCAGCAGTTCCTCCGTGCTGAGCGGGTCGATCTCGCTGACCGCGCCGACGAAGGTGGTCTTCCCGGCCCCGAAGCCGCCGGCGACCAGGATCTTGAGCGCGATCGGGAACGGGTCACAGTCGGGTCCGGAGTCCATCCAGCACCGCCTCCAGCAGGTCCAGGTCGGTTGGTTCGGGGCCCAGTCGGCGGGGAGCGCGGGCGGTCACCGCGCCACAGGCGACCAGGTCGGAGAGCAGCACCTTGGTGACGACCACCGGTTGCCGGATGTGCGCAGCGATCTCCGCGACCGAGACAGGGCCGCGGCACAGGCCCAGCACCTGGGCGTGGTCCGGACCGAGACCGGCTCCGGAGCGCGAGCCGGTGGCCCGCACCAGCGTGAGCATGTCCAGGGCCGCCGCAGGACGGGTCCGACCGCCGCACACGGTGTAGGGGCGCACCAGCCGACCGGCCGCGTCGTCCAGCCACGGTTCACGTTCCCGTCCGGGCACCGGTTCAGTACCCCGCGGGTGTCCGGGCCGGGGTCGCCAGATACGGCCGGACGCTCTTGACCAGCATCGCCATCTCGTATCCGAGCACCGCCGCGTCGGCGGCCGGGTCGGCGAGCACGGCGAGGCAGGCGCCCTGGCCGGCGGTCGAGACGAAGAGCAGCACGCTGTCCAGTTCCACGACCACCTGCCTGACCTCGCCGCCGTCGGCGAACCGGACTCCGGCGCTCCGGGCCAGGGAGTGCAGGCCGGAGGCGAGCGCGGCCAAGTGGTCGGCGGTGTCGGTGTCCAGACCGTCCACCGCCTTCACCAGACCGTCGGAGGAGAGCAGGAGCGCGCTGCGGGTATGCGGCACGCGCTGGACAAGGCCGGACAGCAGCCAGGACAGGTCCGTGCTGTGGCCGATGGGCGCTTCGCTCACCATGATCGCGTTCTTCTCCTTCGGGAGGGCGTCCGCACTCCCCTTCCGGGGTGGCCACGGACGGCGGGGCTAGTAGGGACTGCGACTCATCGGGCCCCCGGCGGGGCCGGGAGGCGCCGGGTCGGCGGCCGGGCCGGGGGACGCGGGGTCCTCCGCCAGGTCGGCACCGCGGCGGAAAGCCGCCATGAGGTTCGGATCGTGCTCCTGGTGGGTGCCGTCCGCAGGACCCGGCGCCTGCGGCGGCTCGCGGAGTCCGGCCGCCAGGTGCTCCTGCCTGCGCCGGCGGGGCAGTCGGGGACGGTCGCCGGAGGGCCGCTCGCGCGCCGGGGGCGCCGGTTCCACCCCCGCTCGGAGCCCGGCCGGCTCCGGGATCGGCAGCGGAGCCGCAGGTTCCGGCCGTGCGAGGGGCGTCCCGCCCGGTGCCGGGGCGCGGGGCGGAGCGGTGGCGAGGGGCGCCACCTCCCGGGCGGGCGCCGCCGTCCCCTCCGCGGCGCGCGGCGGCTCTCCCAGCAGGGCGTGCGGCAGCACCAGCACCGCCTGGACACCGCCGTAGATGTTGCTCTGAAGTTGGACGACGATCCCGTGGCGCCGGGCGAGCTGGGAGACCACGAACAGGCCGATGCGGCCGTCGTGGAGCAGTTCGTGGACGTCGGTCTGCTCCGGGTCGGCCAGGAGCGCGTTCATCCGGTCCTGCTCGCCGGCCGGCATCCCCAGCCCGCGGTCCTCCACCTCCACCGCGAGGCCCGCCGTCACGTGCTGGGCCCGCAGCAGCACCTGCGTCTGGGGAGCCGAGTAGTGGGTGGCGTTCTCGACGAGCTCGGCCAGCAGGTGGATCACGTCGGCGACGGCGTGGCCGCGCAGGGTGCCCTCGGTGGGCGGGACGAGCTTGACGCGCGGGTACTGCTCGACCTCCGCGATCGAGGAGCGCAGCACCTCGGTCATGGTCACCGGGCGGGTCCACTGCCGCCGCGAGACGGCCCCGCCCAGGACGGCGAGGTTCTCGGCGTGCCGGCGGATACGGGTCGCCAGGTGGTCGACGTGGAAGAGGCCCTTGAGGAGTTCCGGGTCCTCCACCTCGTTCTCCAGTTCGTCCAGCAGCTGGATCTCGCGGTGCACGAGGGACTGCAGGCGCCGTGCGAGGCTGACGAAGACCTCGACCCTCTCCTCGCTGCTGCCTCCGCCGCTGCCCCGTACCAGCGCCGCGGCCTCCACCACCGCCGACTCGGCGGTGCGCTGGGCGAGCGTCACCTCGTGGGCGAGGAGGCCGAGCGCGTCCTCGGCGGCCTGCGGCATCGGGCCGTGGACCGGCCTGCGGAGCCGTTCTCCCTGATCCAGGCCGCTGAGCAGGGCGTGGATTCCAGCGTTGCTGCGGGCCGAGTTGCGCCGCAGCGCGGCGTAGCGCTCCAGCGTGGACCGGGCCTCCGAGGACGCCCGGAGGGCGGCGCCGACGACGACGGCGCAGCTGAGCAGCAGCGCACCGCCCAGCACGCCCCAGGCCCGGGCCGGGCCGCCGTCCACGAGGGCGTCCAGGCCGCCGGTGACCCGTAGCAGGCAGCCGACCACGACGGCGGCGCACACCGCGACCAGCCCCGCGGGCAGCACCGCCAGACATACCAGCCGCCGCCGGACCGCGGCGTCGGCGGCGGACTCCGGTACCGGACCGCGGCCGTGCCGGCCGCTACTCCGGCCGCCTCCGTCGCCGCCCGGCCGGCGGCGCGGACGGCCGCCGCTGGGCGGCGCCTCGGGTCCGGCGGGCCCGCCGGCCGGCGCAGGGGCCCCGGGCGAGGGAGCTCCGGGTGACGGGGCTCCCCGTCCCTGGTGCGCCGCGTGGCTCGGGGATTCAGGCATCGCAGTCCCTGGAAGTGTCGTGGGGGTGTTTCCGGTGCGGCTCGAAGCGGCACGCCGATTCACGGCATGCCGGTCACGCTACGGGCCAGGAGAGGGGCACGCGGGCGCAGTTGAGATATTCGCCACCATTCGCCAGCTCCCAACGGGTGATTCCTCCGGTCATCCGTTTGCACTACCGGCAGGTCAACCGACCGCGACGGGCCATGACGGCATTATCGTTTCCGCACAGTGATGTTGAGCCGACCGTTCAGATCGAGCCAGGAAGGCGAGCTGCGGGGCCGCACACGTGGCACTCCGTGAAAGGCGAATCGCGCCGGACCGCCGAAGACGAAACCGTCCCCGCTGATCAATTCGGTGTCCGCCCAGGGCCGTCCGCGCCCCGCGCTGTTGCCGAAACGGAACACGCAGGTGTCGCCGAGACTGAAGGAGACGACCGGCTCGTCGGCGTGTTCGTCGCGGTCCTGGTGCATGCCCATCCGGGCATCCGGACCGTAGAAGTTGACCAGCGCGACGTCGAAGGCGACCCCGCCCGGCTCCCGGCTCCCGCCCGGCGGGCGGGGTGTTCCGCTGCCGAACCGGCCGGACACCTCGTCCGCACACGCCACGGCACGCCGCGCCCAGCGGCCGAGCCAGTCGGGGAAGGGCTTCACCGGCGCCCCGTCGCCGTCCACGGCGGTGTCCGCGTAGCCGTAGGGGTACCAGTGCGCGCCCAGGCCGAGCTGCCGCACCGACATCGCACCACCGTGCGGCATCCGCACCGTGCGCAGTCCGGCGGGGGGCAGCGCCCACGCACGGCAGGCCGCGAGGAGCTCGCGCTGCGCGGCCGTGTCCAGCAGCTCCGGCAGGAGCACGGCCCCCGGGGCGACCTCCCGCGCCGGGCGCGGCAGCCCGGGGAGGGCTCCGTCGGTCATGCCCCCGACTCTCCGTCCCTCATGCCCCCAGGGTAGAGGGGAGGCCCGAAAGGGGCGGACCCGAAGCGGAAAGGGTGACCGGAGGCACCGTGGTCCAGCTGGCCTGAGGGCAGGAGAATGTCCGGAAGGTCTGGGCACGCCGTTGTGCACCGGTCGGCGTGCCCTCCGGACCCCTCGATTCCGGCAGGACCGATTACTCTTCCGCCGGACGCCGGTCTCCACTGTCGGCAGCACACCCCACAAGGTGATCTGGCAGCACGCCCCACAAGGTGATCTGAGGGAAGCGATGTCTTCAACCCGTGAGACCGCAGCCACGGTGGAATCGACGACGGTATCGGCCGACGGCACCAAGATCGCCTTCGACACGTCGGGCGACGGGCCGGCGGTGATCCTGGTGGCCTCCGCCCTGGCCGACCGCTCCGACGCCAAGAGGCTCGCTGGTCTCCTCGCCGAGCACTTCACGGTCGTCAACTACGACCGCCGGGGCCGCGGCGCCAGCACCGACGGTTCAGCGTACGCGGTCGAGCGCGAGATCGAGGACATCGCGGCACTGATCGACCAGGTCGGCGGGTCCGCCTCCCTGTTCGGCAGCTCGTCCGGCGCGGTGCTCGCCCTGCGAGCCGCTACCGCCGGCCTGAACGTCAACAGGCTCGCGGTCTACGAGCCGCCGTTCTCCGTCACCTCGGACGGCTTCGGCCCGCCCGCCGGCTTCGGCGAACAGATCGACACCCTCCTGGCGGAGGACCGGCGCAGCGACGCGGTCAAGGCGTTCATGGTCAAGGCGCAGGGCATGCCCTCGTTCATGGTCGGCGCCATGCGCCTGATGCCCGGTGTCTGGTCCGACCTCAAGAGTCTGGCCAACACGCTCCCCTACGACATCGCGGTGATGGGCGACACCCAGCAGGGCAAGCCGCTCCCCGCCGAGCCGTGGTCGGCGGCGACGGCCCCGACCCTGGTACTGACCGGTTCCAAGAGCCCCGACGGATTCCAGCGTGCCGCGAAGGAACTCACCGGAGTGCTCCCCGACGCGAGCCACCGCACCCTGAACGGACTCAACCACGGCGCCGTCGCCATGGCGCCCAAGAAGCTCGCCCCCGAGCTCATCGGCTTCCTGCGCGGCTGAGCCTCCGCTCCCGACGGCGCGCTGCGGCCCCCGGACGCGATGTCCGGGGGCCGCAGTGCGCCTACCGCCCGCCGACCCGGAGGTACCTCTCCAGGTAGGGGCCGGTCTCGGGGCCTACACTGCCGAGGTCGTCCGCACGGAGCGCCGCTTCCTGGAGGCGGGGGAAGTTCATCGTTCCCATCCCGGAGCCCGGAATCGTCTCCGCCCAGTCGGCGAAGGAGCTCGTCTGATGGAGTACGGCCCCGAACACGCGAAGTTCTACGACCTCGTGTTCCGCAGTCGTGGCAAGGACTTCGAGCAGGAGGCCCGCGGGCCCACCGAGCTGATCCTCGCCGAAAGCGATTCGGGCGCATGCTGAACATTCACGGGGGAATGGCCCAATGATTGTCGTATCGTCGGAGGCCAGCCACCCCGCCGAGCCAGGGAGCGCCTGTGACGTCCGAAACCGCTGAGCCCGTGCTCGCCGGTGTCCGCAACTTCCGCGACGTCGGCGGGCTGCCCGCCGCCGGCGGCCGACGGGTACGGCACGGCGTGCTCTTCCGCAGCGGACACCTCGCGCACGCCACCGAGGAGGACGCGGAGTTCCTCGCCGGTCTCGGCCTGCACACCGTCTTCGACTTCCGCAACGCCGCCGACCAGGCCCTGGAGGGCCCGGACGTGGAGCTGCCGGGGGTGCGCAACCTCAGCATCCCCCTCAGCGATCCGGCGGACGGAGCGGAGTTCTGGCAGATGGTGCGGGACGGCAACGTCACGGAACTGCGCGCCGCGCTCTCCGAGGGCCGCGCGGCCGACCGGATGACCAGCGCCTACCGGGAGATCGTCAAGGGCAGGACCGCGGAGCACAGCAGAGTCCTGCACACCCTCGCCGACGACCACGTGCCCGCCCTGATGCACTGCGCGGCGGGCAAGGACCGGGCCGGACTGACCATGGCGGTGACCCTGCTGGCCCTCGGGGTGGAGCGGGCGGCCATCGAGGCCGACTACCTGCTCTCCAACGACCCGCACCGCAGGTACCGGGTGCACCGCGGCAACTCCGCCGGCCGCGACCGGCTCGATCCCGAGGTGCGCGAGCTGCTCTCGCCGCTCTTCGACGCGCGGCCCGCGTACCTCGCGGCCGCGTACGAGACCGTCACCGAGACCTGGGGCTCTGTCGAGCGCTACCTCACCGAGGGGCTCGGAGTCGGCGGCGACACCCGTGAGCGGCTCCGCGCGCGACTGCTGGAGTGAGAGCCTTCCGGGGCCCGGCGGTGCGAGGCCCCGGAAGCCCGCGTGCGGTGGTCAGCCGCGGCGCTGGACCACGAAGTCCGCCAGGGCGACCAACTGCGCGCGCACTCGCGGCGGCATGTCCGCCACCCCGTCCAGGGCCTCGATCGCGGTGGTGTGCTGCCGCTTGGCCTCCGCGTCCGTCCAGGCCCGCCCGCCGGCCTCCTCGATCAGCGCGGCCCGGGCGGCGAACTCGGCCTCGTCGAAGTCGGACTCGGCGCCTTCCCGCCGTTCGGTGTCCGCGTCGCCGCGGCCGGGGTCGGCCTGACGCTTGGCGTCGGTGGTGAGCAGCTCGCCCAGCCGGTCCGCGGCCTCGCCGCCCGCCGCCAGCGCCGCCACCACGGGCAGCGACTTCTTGCGCTGGCGCAGATCGCTCCAGGTCTGCTTGCCGGTGGCCGCGGGATCGCCCCAGATGCCCAGCAGGTCGTCCACCGCCTGGAAAGCCAGCCCGAGGTGGCGCCCGTAGGACTCCAGGGCGTCGGCCGTGCGGTCGTCGGCCCCGCCGAGGACCGCGCCGATGGAGACGGCGCAGGCCAGCAGGGCGCCGGTCTTGTTGCCCTCCATCTCCAGGCACTCCTCGACCGTCACCCGCTCCCGGTGCTCGAACGAGATGTCCTGCGCCTGCCCGTCGATCAGTTTGCGACTGGCCACCGCCAGCCGGCGAGCGGCCCGCCCGGCCTCCGGAGTGCCCAGTTCGAGCAGTATCTCGTTCGCCAGGGCGAACAGTGCATCCCCGACCAGGATCGCCTGTGCCGGACCGTGCACCTTCCAGACGGTGTCGCGGTGACGGCGCTGCTCGTCGCCGTCCATCAGGTCGTCGTGCAGCAGCGAGAAGTTGTGCACCAGCTCCACCGCGACGGCGCCGGGAACACCGGCGCGCGCCTCGGCGCCTGCCGCCTCGGCGGACAGCAGCGCCAGGGCCGGGCGCACCGCTTTGCCGCCGTCGCTCTCGGCCGAGCGGCCGTCCGCGTCGATCCAGCCGAAGTGGTAGGCCGCGACCGTGTCCATCGGTGCCGCGAGGCGACCGACGGCGGCGCGCAGCTCCGGCATGGCCAGGGTCCGTCCGCGTTCGAGCAGCGCGGCCACACCGGCCCCGTCGATGCCGGCGTTCGCCGGTTCCACCGGGTTCACAAGGTCTCCTCTGCGTTCAGGGGTCAAGCTCACGGCGTCTCCTGAAGATCGTCGTGCTGAGGACGCCCGTCCGTTGCCGGCGTCTCCCGGGCGGCAGCCAGTCCGCTGCGCACCGCGCCCTCCATGGTCGCGGGCCAGCCGGTGGCGGTCCACGCGCCTGCGAGAGCGACACCCGGCGCACGCGTGCACGATTCCGGCCTGAACCGCCCGACACCCGGTGCGGGTGCAAAGGTGGCGGTGCGCTCCCGGGTGACGAAGAAGTCCCGTACCCCTGCTCCGGCGGCCGCGGGCAGCAGTCTGGCGAGCTCCGGCAGGTACCGCGCACGCAGCTCCGCCACGGGCAGGTCGATCTCCTCCTCGGCGGCCGACTGAGAGAGTGCCAGGTACTGGCTGCCGCTCCCGCCGGGCAGCGCGTGCAGGCCGGAGGCCCGGGTGCGGTCGAAGACCCACTGCACCGGACTGCCGAGCGCGGCGAGGAAGGGAGCCCGTAGCACCCGCCGGTCGTAGACGACGTGGATGTTGAGGATCGGTGAGGTGCCGATCCTCAACAGGTCCTCCGGGGCGGCGAGGGCGCCGTCCGGCAGGAGCCGGGCCGCCGCCTCCTGGGGCACGGCCAGCACCACGCGGTCGGCCGTCAGGGTCTCGTCGCCGGACACGGCGACCTCCCACCGGCCGTCCGGCCGCGCCCCCACGGACCGGACCCGGGCGCCGGTGCGCACCTCCGCGCCCGCACCGCTCAGCGCCTCGCGGGCGAGGGTGTCGTGGACGGTGCCCAGGGGCACCCGGGCCCAGCCGATGTCGGCGGCCCCGGGGGCGCTCAGCAGTCCGGTCCGGAAGACCTTCGCGGCCAGGCCGAGCGAGACGTCGGCGGCACGCGCATTGAGCGTGGCGACGCCGACCAGGTCCCACAGCGCCTCCACGGCCCGGGGCGACTGGCCGGTCGCGGCGAGCCAGCTCGCGAAGTCCCGGTCGTCGAGGCGGGGATCGTCCGGGTCGAGCCGGCCGAGCGCCAGCGCGGCACGGCCGGCCCGCAGACGCTCGGCCCAGGACAGGTGCGGATAGCGCAGGAGGCCCCCGGCGAGGTGGAACGGCACCGGGGCGGCGTTGCGGCGCAGCCGGCCGGCCCGGCCGGTCGCCGCGTCCAGCACGGGTACGTCCAGCCGGCGCTGCAGGGGGACCAGGTGGCTCGCGCCGATCCGGTCGAGGAACCACTGGTAGGCGGTGCAGCACCGCAGGTGGACGTGCTGGCCGTTGTCGACGGTGAGGCGCCCGACGGGTGAGGCGCGGGAGAAGGAGAAGGCGAGGCCGCCCAGCCGGGGCCGCGACTCCAGCAGTGTGGTGCGCAGTCCCGAGTCGGCGAGCCGCAGGGCCGCCGCCGTCCCGGCGAGTCCGCCGCCGATCACCACGGCACGGCGGGCACCGCTCATCGCCGCGTCCGGCGGACGGCGCGGGTCTGCGCTCCGGAGAGCGCCCGGCCCGCGACCAGCGCCTTCTGCCGGGCGGGCAGTGCGACCCTGCCGCCGAGCACCGCGTGCGGGTCGGCGGCGATGCGGTCCAGCAGCCGGTGGTAGATGCCGGCCATCGCCGCCACGCAGGCGCCGGAACGGCGGTCGAGGAGCGGCAGGAGGCGCAGGCCGTCGGCGAACAGGCGCCGCGCCCGCGCCACCTCGTGCTGCACGAGGCCGGCGAAGTCGGCGTCCGCGGACAGCACGGGCGAGGCGAACCCGCCCGTGCAGTTGAACTTCTCCAGGTCCTCACGGGGCAGGTAGCTGCGGCCGACCTCGGCGTCCTCCCGTACGTCGCGCAGGATGTTCGTCAGCTGGAGTGCGAGGCCGAGAGTGTCGGCCATCCGCGGCGCCTCCGCCGTGCCCCGGGCGCCGGACGCGGTGCCGAAGATCCCCAGGGACAGCCGTCCGACGGCTCCGGCCACGCAACGGCAGTAGTCGGCGAGGTCGTCCCAGGTGCGGTAGGTGCGGCCGCGCACGTCCATCAGCACGCCGTCGATGATCTCGTCCAGGGCGTCGAGCGGCACCGGGTAGCGGCGGACGGTGTCGGCCAGGGCCACCTCGACGGGGTCTATCGCGTCCTCCGCCGTCTCGCCGGTCCGGATCCGCTCCAGCACCGCGCGGGCACCGGCGAGGCGCGACTCCTTGGTGGCCGTGTCCAGTTCACCGTCGCCGATGTCGTCCACCCGGCGGGAGAAGGCGTACAGCGCCGACATCGCCCGGCGCTCCGGCGGCGCCAGCAGCCGGATGCCGTAGGAGAAGTTGCGCGCCTGCTGCCCGGTGACGGACTCGCAGTAGCCGTAGGCGGCTCGTACCGGCGGGTTCATGGACGGTGCACGGACCACTGGTCGGTCATCCCTTTCCTGGAGAGTGTCGCTCCCACCGCCCGCAGGCGGCCGAGCCGAGGAGCACGGGGCGGGCCCGCCAGTACGTCGAAACCCGCCGCGGTGATGGCGTCGGCGGCCGCACGCCCGCCGCCGACGAAGCCGGCGAGGAGCAGCCGCAGCCGTCCGTCGACGCTGTGCACGAGCGCGTCGCCCTCGGCCAGCAGGGCCCGCGTCCGGTCGGTCTCGAAGGCCACGAGGGCCCGTACCGAGGCGTTGGCGGTGGGAGCGGCCAGGTCGGACTCGGTGACCAGGAAGCGGTCCAGGTCGGCCTCGGGCAGGTAGATCCGGTCGCGTGCCAGGTCCTCGGCGACGTCCTGGAGGTGCTCGACGACCTGCAGCGCGGTGCACACCGCGTCGGAGCGGCGTTCGCGCTCCGCGGTCGCGGTACCGGTGACGGCGAGCACGAGGCGTCCGACCGGGTTGGCGGACAGGGCGCAGTAGCCCAGGAGCGCGTCCCAGTCGGCGTAGCGGCTCACCCGCTGGTCCTGCCGGTTGGCGGCGATCAGGTCGAGGAAGGGCCGCGGGGTGAGCGCGTGCCTGCGGACCACCGGGATCAACGCGGCGAGCAGCGGATGGCCGGGCGGCGGCGCGGACGGATCGTCCGCGGCGGCGAAGGCGCGGTGCAGGTCGGCCTCCAGCGCGTCCAGCATCGCGAGCCGGTCCCCCGCGCGTTCCGGCGCCACGCCGAGCAGCCGGGCGTCCGCGCCACCGGGGGCGAGGTCGCCGTCACCGGTGTCATCGATCAGCCGGGCGCAGCCGTAGACCGCCATGAGCCCGTCGCGCCAGGCGCGGGGCAGGAAGCCGGGAGCGACGGGGAAGTTCTCCCGTCCGGCCTGCTCCAGCACCGCCCGGCCCGCCCGGGCCGGGTCGTCCGTCTCCGCGGTCACCGCCGACTGCCCGAAGCCATCGCTGCCATATCTCCGTTTCTACACCGGGAGCCCGAACCGTCAGATAAGTGACACACCGTGACTAATCAGACACACGTCCATTCTACGCGGCGGGGCGCTCGCGGGGGGTGGGGCAGGGTGTGGCCTGCCACACACGCGCCGAGGCCCCCGCACACGGCGGAGGCCTCGGTGACCCTTCACAACCGGATCGGTCGCGCCGCGCTCGACTGCGCGGCGCGGCCGGTCACTTACCGGTGAACTTCTCGTACTCCTTGAGCACGTCCGCGGTGGGGCCGTCCATCCGCAGCGCCCCGTGCTCCAGCCACAGCACCCGTTCGCAGGTGTCGCGGATCGACTTGTTGTTGTGGCTGACCAGGAAGACGGTGCCGGCCTGCTCCCTCAACTCCCGGATCCTGCCCTCGGAGCGGCGCTGGAACTTCTTGTCGCCGGTGGCCAGCGCCTCGTCGATCATCAGGACGTCGTGGTCCTTGGCCGCCGCGATGGAGAAGCGGAGCCGGGCCGACATCCCGGACGAGTAGGTGCGCATCGGCAGCGTGATGAAGTCGCCCTTCTCGTTGATCCCGGAGAAGTCGACGATGTCCTGGTAGCGCTCGCGGATCTGCAGCGGCGACATGCCCATCGCCAGGGCACCGAGCACGATGTTCCGCTCGCCGGTGAGGTCGTTCATCAGGGCGGCGTTCACCCCGAGCAGCGAGGGCTGCCCGTTGGTGTAGACCTTGCCCCGCTCGGGCGGCAGCAGACCGGCGATCGCCCGCAGCAGGGTCGACTTGCCGGAGCCGTTCGAGCCGATCAGGCCGATCGCCTCGCCCCGGTGGGAGGTGAAGCTGACGCCCTTGACCGCGTGCACCTCGCGCACCCGGTTGCCGGGGCGGCGGCGCAGCATCCGGCTCATCGCCGAGACCGCGCTGCCCTTGCCGCGGTTGCCGCCGTAGACGCGGTAGACGATGTGCACGTCGTCGGCGATCACGGTGGGGACGCGGTCGGCCTGCGTCGCGGTGCCGGCGATGCTGGGGGTCTCAGCCACGGCCATAACGCTCCTCCGCCTTCCAGAAGTACACGAAGCCGAACAGTCCGGCCAGCAGGGCCCAGCCGCAGGCCAGCGCCCAGACGTAGGGGGGCAGGTCGGCCATGGAGTAGTCCTCGATGAGCGCCAAGCGCATCAGGTCCATGTAGACCGCGGCCGGGTTCATGGCGATCAGGTCGGCGAGCCACTCGGGAGCACCGGCCCGGGTCGTCATCATGTAGTGCAGCGGGAACATCACGCCGGAGGCGTACATCCAGGTGCGCAGCACGAAGGGCATCAGCTGCGCGAGGTCCGGTGTCTTGCTGCCGAGCCGGGCCATCACCAGGGCGAGCCCGGTGTTGAACACGAACTGGAGCGTGAGCACCGGGAGCACCAGCAGCCAGGACCAGTGGGGGATCTGCCGGAACCCGAGCAGGATCACCAGCAGCACGATCATCGAGTACAGCAGCTGCTGGAGCTGCTGGAGCGAGAAGGAGATGGGCAGCGAGGCCCGGGGGAAGTGCAGTGCCCGCACCAGGCCCAGGTTCCCGGAGATCGACCGGACGCCGGAGAGGACCGACTGCTGGGTGAAGGTGAAGACGAAGACCCCGATCACCAGGAACGGGATGTAGTTGTGCTCGCCTCCGGGGACTCCGCCCCTGGCCCCGAGGATGAGGCCGAAGATCAGGAAGTAGACGAAGGCGTTCAGCAGCGGCGTGGCGACCTGCCACACCTGCCCGAGCTTCGCCTGGCTGTACTGGGCGTGCAGCTTGGCTCGGGAGAACGTCAGGATGAAGTGCCGCCGGCTCCACAACTGCCGCACGTAGGCGGGCAGGGAGGGCCGGGCTCCGCTCACCGTCAGGCCGTGTGCGGCCGCGAGTTCGGCCGGGGACGGGCCGTCGTCGGGAGAGGGGCGGGGGTTCAAGGCGACCGCACCGTCGTGCGTGGACTCGCTCACGTGGAAACTTTCGTCCTCACTCTGCAGGGGCTCGGATGCTGATTTTCTCAGACCCGGCGTGTCAGACGACCGGAGGGCGACCCAACCTGGTCATGCGCCACACCGTACGCCACTTCATGGGCCGGCGTGGACCGCAGGGGGTGGCCCAGCCCTCGCGGAACCCGCCCATCCACGCGCGCAGCGCGGCCCGGGACGGGCGGCGGGCGAGCGTGAGCAGCAGCCAGGTGGCCAGGTAGACGGGCACCAGCAGTGCGGGCAGCCGGCGGCGCGCCAGCCACACCCGGTTCCGGGCGACCATCCGGTGGTAGACCGCGTGCCGGGAGGGTGCGGTGGTGGGGTGGTGCAGCACCATGTCGGCCCGGTAGTCGATGCCCCAGCCGGCGTCCAGCGCCCGCCAGGCGAGGTCGGTCTCCTCGTGGGCGTAGAAGAACTCCCCCGGCAGCCCTCCCACCTCGGCGAGCACCGCGGTGCGGACCGCGTTGGCACCGCCGAGGAAGGTGGTCACCGGGGAGGAGCGCAGCGGGTCGGCGGCCCGCAGCCTGGGCACGTGCCGGCGCTGGGTCTCCCCCGTGTCCGGGTCGGCGATGCGGAAGCTGATGATGCCCAGCTCCGGATCGGCGGCGAAGGCCTGCCGGCACAGCTCCGCGGTGTCGGTGGCCGGCAGCAGCCCGTCGTCGTCGAGGAAGAGGAGCACGTCCACCTCGGTGCCGCCCGGCCCGAACGCCTCGATGCCGACGTTCCGGCCGCCCGGGATGCCGAGGTTCTCCGGCAGTTCGACCGTGCGAAGCCCCCCGGGCGGCTTCGGCAGCTCGGGCAGCGGCGCACCGTTGCCGACCACGACCACCTCGACGGGGTCGCCGTCCTGCCCGGCGACCGAGTCGAGCAGGGCCCGCAGTTCCTCGGGCCGGTTGCCCATGGTCAGCACGACCGCACCGACCCGCACCGGGGGGGCGGTCACCGCAGCCTGCTGGAGGCCAGGACGGACACCAGGTGGAGCACCGTCTGGAGGACGGCGATGGCGGCGAGCACCGCCACGCCCAGCCGGGTGAAGAACAGTCCGCCGGCGACCATGTCCGCGACCGCGACGACCAGGATGAGCAGCGAGGCCTCGACCCCGCCGACCAAACGGTGGAACTTCAGGGCCGCCGCCGCCCGCCGGGCCACCGCGAGGCCCGAGGAGCGCGGAGTCGCGGCCTCGTCCCGCACGGCGGGGAGCCCGCTGCGGGCCCGTGCCACGTCCACGAGGTCCGTCTCGGCCTTGATCAGGATGGCGCCGAGCGCGGCCACCGTGCCGAGGAACGCCCACTGCCACTGGGTGCCGTCGCTCTCCCGGTGGAAGAGGTCGGCGGCCCGGAGGCCGAAGCCGACCAGCAGCACCGCCTCGCAGAGGTAGTGCCCCACCCGGTCCAGGTAGACGCCGGTGATGGACGTCTGCTTCCGCCACCGCGCGATCTCGCCGTCGACGCAGTCCAGCAGCAGGTAGAGCTGGATCAGCAGGACGCCGAGCAGGGCGCCGGCCAGTCCCGGCACCAACAGGGCCGCGCCGGCCGCCGCGCCGGCCACGATCATCAGGTGGGTGAGCTGGTTGGGGCTGATCCTGGTGTTCACCAGGTACCGGTCACAGCGCAGCGAGATCTCGCGCATGTAGAGACGGCCGGCCCAGTGCTCGCCGCTGCGCCGGTCCTTGACCCCGTCGGGGTGCACGACCGGCCGGAGTTCAGCTACTGACGGTTTTTGCATAGTCGGCGTACGCGTCCCTGATCTGGTCGGTGGACAGGTCCAGGTGCTCGAGGATGGTGTAGCGGCCGGGGCGGGTCTCCGGGGCGTAGGCCAGCGCGCGGACGAACTCCTCGTCGCTGAAACCGATCTGGCCGGGCAGCACCGGCAGGCTGTGCCGCTGGAGCACCCGCGTCATCAGCGCGGACTCGGCGTGCGCCCCGCGCAGGTGCATCGCGAAGGCCGCGCCGAGGCCGCACTGTTCACCGTGCAGGGCCGAACGCTTGGGGTAGAGGAGGTCGAGCGCGTGGCAGATCTCGTGGCAGGCGCCCGAGGCCGGCCGGCTGTCACCGGCGATGGACATCGAGATCCCGGTGAGCACCAGCGCCTCGGCGAGGATGACGAGGAAATCGTCGTCCTCGATGCTGCCGGGATGGCGCAGCACCGAGTCACCGGCACTGCGGGCCATGGCGGCCGCCAGGCCCTCGAAGGCCTCCCCGGTCTCGCGGTGGGAGAGCTCCCAGTCCGCGACGGCGGAGAGGTTGCTCATCGCGTCGCCGATCCCGGCCCGCACGTACCGCACCGGGGCCCGGCGGATCACGTCGAGGTCGATCACGATGGCGATCGGGTTGGGCACCCCGTACGAACCGCGGCCGGCGTCGTTGTCGAGCGTGGAGACGGGCGAGCAGAGGCCGTCGTTGGCCAGGTTGGTCGCCACGGCGACCATCGGCAGCCCGACCCGGGCCGCCGCGTACTTGGCCGAGTCGATCACCTTGCCGCCACCGAGGCCCACCACCGCGTCGTAGCGGCCGGAGCGCTTGATCTCGTCCGCCAGCCGGACGGCGCCGTCGATGGTGCCGTCGGCCGCGTCGAACCACTGGGCTCCGGGCAGCGCCGGCGCGAGCCGCTCGCGCAGCGCCTGCCCGGAACCGCCGCTGATCGCCACCGCGAGCCGCCCCCCGGGGGAGATCCGCTGGTCGGCGAGCAGCCCGGCCAGATCGTCCAGGGCCCCGCGCCTGATGTCGACCGTCAGCGGCGACGGGATCAGCCGGGTCAGTACTGGCACGCGATTCCCCGGCCCTTCTCGAGGTCGTCGTGGTTGTCGATCTCGACCCACTTGACGTCGCCGATCGGCGCGACGTCGATGGTGAAGCCGCGGTTGACCAGCTCCTGGTAGCCGTCCTCGTAGTAGAGGTCGGGGTCGCGCTCGAAGGTGGCCCGGAGCGCGTCGGCGAGGTCGCCGGCGGCGGAGCCCTCGATCAGCGTGACGCCGATGTACTCGCCGGTGGCCTCGGCGGGGTCCATCAGCTTGGTGATCCGGCGCACGCCCTTCTCGGGGTCCGCCACGACCTTCATCTCCTCGTCGGCCAGCGGCTTGACCGTGTCGAGGGCGAGGATGATCTTCCGTCCCTCGCCGCGGGCGTCCAGCAGCGTCCGCTCCACGGAGACGGGGTGCACGGTGTCGCCGTTGGCGAGGATGACGCCATCCGCGACGGCGTCCCGCGCGCACCACAGGGAGTAGGCGTTGTTCCACTCCTCGGCCTTGTCGTTGTCGATCAGGGTGAGCGTGAGGCCGTAGGTGCGCTCCAGCTCCTCCTTGCGCGCGTAGACGGCCTCCTTGCGGTAGCCCACCACCACCGCGACCTCGGTGAGGCCGACCTCACGGAAGTTGGCCAGGGTCAGGTCCAGGACGGTGGTGTCCCCGTCGACCGGCACCAGTGCCTTGGGCAGGGTGTCGGTGTAGGGGCGCAGACGCCGTCCGGCGCCGGCGGCGAGCACGAGGCCGATCATGCGGGTTCTCCTGTTTCGTCGTGTACGGCGGGTGCTTGTGAGGACACCCAGAAGCGGATGCTCTCCACGAGCACCGCGCACGCCAGCAGCCCGGCGAGGGCGGCCAGCGCGATGGTGAGGGATGCTGCGCCCAGCCACGCCGCGGCGAGGACTGTGACCACCAGGACCCGTCCCTCGTGCCCGCCGATGGCGAACACCAGCGAACGCGGAGGAGCACCGGTGCCGCCGCGGATGCGGTACACCGTGTCGTAGTGATGGTAGGCGACTGCTGCCACCAGCCCGAAAGCAGCGGGCAATACTCCGTTCATCTCGGCGCGGGCAGCCAGGATCAGCACCGCGGAGTACTCCGCGGTGCGCAGGATCGGCGGCACCAGCCAGTCGAACGGCCCGGTGAGGTGGCCCGCGACCGCCCACCCGCTGAGCAGCGCGTAGCCGGTGGCGGCGAGCACCGGCCACCAGCTTCCGGCGGGCGCCCAGGCGGCGGTGGCGAGCACCAGTGCGGCGCCCGCGGCGGCGGCCGCGGGCGCCGCGCCGCCGGGCAGCAGCCGGGCCGCGCCCGCGGCGAGCGGGCCGCTGTCGGCGAGTTCGGCGAGGGAGCGGCCGGCCGCGGGCTCGGCCGCGGCACCGCGGGCGGAGCGCAGGAGCCGGCCGGCCGTGGTGTAGCAGGCGGCCAGCGCGCAACCGGCGAGGAGCACCACGAAGGTCGTGCGCGGAGTGGTGAACGCGGTGAGCACGGCGATCAGCGCCCAGCGCTCCCCGATCGGCAGCACGACCATCCGCCGCGCCCACACCGTCCAGGCCACGCTGTCGAGCCGGCCGGAGAGCGAGGTGGCGGCGCGGGATGACGCGTTGGCGGCGAGGGCGGGCCGGTGCGACTCGTTGAAGGCGAAGTCCACCATGTGACGCACTGTCTGGAGCACCATCGCCCCCAGCGCCAGCGCCCATACGTCGTCCCCGCCGCGGGCGGCGCCGAGCGCCAGGCCGGCGTAGTAGGCGTACTCCTTGGCCCGGTCGAAGGTCGCGTCCAGCCAGGCCCCGAGTGTCGAGTACTTGAGGGCGTAGCGGGCCAACTGGCCGTCGGCGCAGTCCAGCACGAAGGAGGCGAGCAGCAGCGCACCCGCGGCGACGAAGCCGCCGCGGGTGCCGGTGGCCGCGCAGCCGGCGGCGATCAGCGCGGTCAGCAGCGAGGCGGTGGTGACCTGGTTGGGCGTCAGTCCGCGCCGGGCGCACCAGCGGGCGAGGTGGCGGGAGTACGGGCTGACGCAGTGGGTGGTGAAGAAGCCGTCCCGCGGTTTCACCGCGGTGCGCAGGCGTACCGCCTCCTCGTCGACGGCGGCCACCGCACGCAGGGCCTCGTCCCGCTGCGTCCCGTCGGCGGGTACCCGTGCCACCAGCACGCCCAGGTCGGGCCGGTGCACCGGCACCCCCGCGACCTCCATCGCCGCGGCCGCCGCGTCGGGGTGCGGCGCGCTGTGGCGGGGCGCGCCGTCCCGGGGCGGCCCGGCGGACGCGCGGTCCGGCGCACGGGGCGCGGACGGCGCGGCCTCCGGCCGGAGCGTCCCCCGGAGCGCGCCGAGGAGCGCGGAGCGGCGGGAGGGGTCGGCGACCACCGCGCCCGACACGGCGGAGGCTGGGAACCGCGGATCGGCGAGCACGAGTCGCAGACTGTGCTGATGGCCGACGAAACGCGGGTCCACCAGTGCGGCGCGCTCCCCCGCGGGCAGCGAGGCGAGCAGTTCCGCCGCGTGTTCTCCGTCCGAGGCGATGCGCACGGTGCACCCCAGAGTCCGCAGGTCGCTCTCCAGCGGCGAGCCGTCGGCCGTCGGTCCGGTGAGGATGGCGATCGTCAGTCGAACTCACTCCTTGGGCAAGTCGGGGCCACCGCTCCGCGGAGCGGACAGGGCAGCGGGAAGGGTGCGCCCGGCCCCGGCAGGGGGGCTGCACGTCGGCTGAGGTTATCGGATCGCCGGGAGGGAGCATTCACCGTGTGTTCACCGCTGCCCGCTTGCGGGCCGTCGACCGCCTCGGGGCCCGCGTCGGGCGTCGCCCCGGGCAGGGCGGCCGGACCGCGGGCGGGCGGGGCGGCGGGCCGGTTCGATACGGCGTCGCGCGCGGTGGCGCGGGAGCGTGCCGCAGCGCTGACCAGCGGGACGAAACCCCAGCTCAAAGCACACGACAACGGTGTTCAGTGCCGCGTTGCAGATACCCCCTCCAGGTAGTTCACTGGGCGGGTCGGCAGACAATCGCACCATTCACTTCCAGGGCCTCGGGCCCGACACGGAAAGGCGGGGACCATGGGTGCCGGGCATGATCACGGCGGGCCTCCTCCAGGGACCACCGGCACCGCGGCGGCGGCGTACCGGGGGCGGCTGAGGATCACCCTCGGCATCGCGCTGCTGCTGCTGGTGACCGAACTCGTCGGCGCCTGGCTGACCGGTTCGCTGGCCCTGCTGGCGGACGCCGGGCACGTGGCCACCGATGTCATCGGCATCGGGATGGCACTGACCGCGATCCACTTCGCGAACCGTCCCACCAGCGAACGGCGGACCTTCGGGGTGGCCCGGGTCGAGATCCTCGCCGCGCTGCTCAACTGCGTGCTGCTGCTCGGAGTGGGCGGTTACATCCTCTTCGAGGCGATCGAGCGCTTCCGGCACCCGGCCGAGGTGCCCGGCGGGCCGACCGTCCTCTTCGGCCTGCTCGGGCTGCTGCTCAACGGCGTCTCGCTGTCGCTGCTGCTGCGCGGGCAGAAGGAGAGCCTGAACGTCCGGGGCGCCTTCCTCGAAGTGCTCGCCGATGCCCTGGGCTCGTTCGCGGTGGTGATCGCGGCGCTGGTGATCATGCTCACCGGCTGGGACCGGGCCGACCCGGCCGCCTCCCTGGTGATCGCCCTCATGATCGTCCCCCGGACCGTGAAGCTGGCGAAGGAGGCACTGGACGTCCTGCTGGAGGCCGCGCCCAAGGACGTCGACGTCGCCGAGGTGCGGCGCCACCTGCTGGGGGTGCCTGGTGTCGAGGACCTGCACGACCTGCACATCTGGACCATCACGTCCGGGATGCCGGTGCTCTCCGTCCATGTGGTGGTGAGCCGGGAGGTGCTGGACGGAGTCGGCCACGAACGGGTCCTGCGCGACCTCCGGACGTGCTTGGGCGAACATTTTGACGTGGAGCACTGCACGTTCCAACTCGAGCCGCACGGACATGCTCAGCACGAGGCCAAAGTCTGCCCCTGATCGGGGCAGGGCACACTGGACAGTCAGCGAGGCAGAGGATGGACATGGCACACACTCCGGCGGAACCGATCATGCTCGAACTGGTCGATGAGCAGGGAACGACGATCGGCACCGCGGAGAAGCTCTCCGCGCACCGGCCCCCGGGCCGGCTGCACCGGGCCTTCTCCGTCTTCCTCTTCGACGACCGCGGCCGGCTCCTGCTCCAGCGGCGAGCTGCGGGAAAGTACCACTCCCCCGGCGTCTGGTCGAACACCTGCTGCGGGCACCCCTACCCGGACGAGCCGCCGTTCGCCGCGGCGGCCCGGCGCGTCGGCGAGGAGCTGGGCGTCTCCCCCGCACTTCTGCGCGCGGCCGGCACTGTGAGCTACCACCACCCCGACCCGGCGTCCGGCCTCGTCGAGCGGGAGTACAACCACCTGTTCACCGGCGAGGTGGACGCCCCCCTGCGTCCGGACCCGGCGGAGATCGGCGAGACGGCCTTCGTGACCCCCGAGGAACTGGCGAAGCGGCACGCGGACGGGAACTTCTCCGCCTGGTTCATGACGGTGCTCGACGCGGCCCGGCCGGGGATTCGCGCCGTCACCGGCACCGCGGCCGGCTGGTAGCCGTGCCGCCTGAACAGGTGGTGCCCGTCAGGTGAGCAGGGGCAGCGGGAGCGCGACCCGGATGACCTTGCCCCCGGACGCGGTCTGCTCCACGTCGCAGGAGCCGCCGGCCTCGGCGACGACGGACTTCACCAGGAGCAGGCCGCGTCCACCGGTGTGCTCCCGATCCGGGTCCGCGGCCAGCGCCTTGGGCCGGTAGGGGTGGTCGTCCTCCACCGACACCCAGACCCAGCCCGCTCCCAGCGAGACTTCGACACCGACCTCCGGCGAGAGCAGCGCGGCGTGCCGGACGGCGTTGGTCACCAGCTCGGAGACGATCAGCAGGATGCTGTGCAGCAGCTCGTCGGGCACCGGGGCTCTGCGGCGGCGGATCAGGTCCCGAACGGCCTTCCGGGCCTGCGGCACCGAGGCGTCCGCGGTGGGAGCGCTGAAACGCCAGGTGCCACCGTACTCCGCGGGTACCGCGGTCGTCGGCGGCTCGGGCAGTGCGCTCCCGCGGCTCTCCATGGTCACCGGCATCGTCCCTCTGCTTCGTGGCCGACCTCGTGGCTCAGCCGTTGCTGACACACCGCCTACCACTCCGAGTGTTGGTACGTACCGAGCCACGGACAGCCGCTGACCGATATTCGGCACCTCGAAACCGATCGAATTCACTACTGACCGAAATGCTTATCCTTCGACTGCTTCTGTTCGCTCCCTCGGCCCTCTCCGTCCCCTCGCCGCGCGTCGCCCCCGCCGGAGGCCCGACCGTCAGGCCGCACTCCGGCGGTCCGCTGCTGTTCCGCCCGGTCCCGCTCCTCCGCGACCATGCCGACCAACTGGCGCCCGCCCATCCCCGAGGCCACCAGCCCCAGACCGTCGAAGAGGAGCGCCAGCGAGAAGAACGAACCGAGGACGTACAGCGAGCTCTCCGGCCAGTCGGCCAGAACCAGGACGCCCAGCAGGATGCCGAACACGCCCTGCACGAGCGTCCAGACCATCTGCTGGCCGCGCGCCACCGCGCCGCCGACCAGGCGGAACACGCCACCGGTGAGGAAGAGCAGTGCGGCGAACAGCGTCAGGCCCTCCGCGCTCGTCCCGGGGAAGCGCACGACCACCACGCCGGCCGCCACGTACAGCGCCCCCACGATCAGCCCGAGCCAGAAGTAGTGCGAGCGGCGCGACTGCACCGCGTGCAGCAGTGCCACCACGCCGCCCACCAGGAGCAGCCAACCGAAGAGGAGGACCGAGGTCAGCGTCGCCACTCCCACGTAGACGAGGCCGACCAGCCCCGCCACCACCAGGACCGCCCCCAGGGCGGTGAGGCGGCCCAGGCTCCGGTTCAGCTCGGCCTCCGGTGCGGGGGAGGTGCCCTTGTCGGAGCGTCCGATCATGATGACTCCTTCTGCTGTCGCCCGCGGGCGCCGGGGCCGCACCCTCGACCTCCCGACCGGTCGCGCCGGCATCCGGGCGGCGGGTACCCGCCCGGCGGCTTCTCTCCCACTCTGCCCGCCGGCGGTGCGGCGCGCCCCCGGGGGAAGCCGTCCGGGGTCCGCGCGGGCCCGTGACGGGCAGGTGGCGCCGGGCCGCGGGGCCGCGGCCCATAGCATCACGCCTATGGCATCCTCCGAACCCGGTCTGGACTGCGCGGTCGCCGACGGCGTGGCCACGCTCACCCTCCGCAATCGGGCGAAACGCAACGCGATGACCGTATCCATGTGGCGGGACCTCCCCGTCCTGCTGGACCGGCTGGCCGGGGACCGGGAGGTCCGGGTCCTGGTGCTCACCGGCGCCGGTGGGACGTTCTGCGCCGGAGCGGACATCGGCAGCCTCCGCGGCGAGACGCCGCCGGACGGCGGGCCGCGGGCCCTCGCGGTCGCCGCGGAGGACGCGCTGGCCGCCTTCCCCCGCCCCACGCTGGCCGTGCTGCGCGGCCACTGCGTCGGCGGCGGCTGCCAGCTCGCGGTGGCCTGCGACCTGCGGTTCGCGGCCCGGGACGCCCTGCTGGGGATCACCCCGGCGAAGCTCGGCATCGTCTACCCGCCCTCCGCCACCCGGCGCCTTGTCGCGCTGGTCGGCCCGGCCACCGCCAAGCACCTGCTCTTCTCCGCGGAACTCGTCGGCACCGACCGCGCGCTGCGCGGCGGCCTGGTCGACGAGGTGCACGACGGGTCGGACCTGGACGAGCGGGTGGCGCGGTACACGGCGGTGCTGGCGTCCCGCTCGCGACTGACGCAGACGGCGGCGAAGGCGTTCGCCGACACCGCCTCGGACCCGGCACGCGACGCGGAGCGGCACGCCCGCTGGACGGCCGAGGGGATCAGGAGCGGGGAGACGGCGGAGGGGGTGGCGGCCTTCCTGGCGGGGCGGTCGCCGGCCTTCCCCTGGAACGGCTGACCCCGGCCTCCCCAGGGGCGGCCGCGCCCGGCCGGCGGGGCACCCCTGACCCGAAAAGCGACCGATCAGTAGCCTATGGCCATGACTACGCTGCCCGAGCGCGCCGGCCGCCGCTGCCACAACGTCCTGAACCCGCTGCACTCCGCGGTGTACTTCTCGCCGGAGCTGGGCGAGGAGTTCGCCGAGCTGGGGGTCGCCGAGACGGGTGCGGCCTACTTCGCCGGCCGGGCCGCCGCCATGGGAGCCGTCGGACCGGGCACCGTGACCGCGACATTTTACAGCTTCGCCCACCGGCTGATCGCCCGCCACCTGCCGGAGACCTGGCGCATCGTCGGACCGGAGGAAGCCCTCGCCGCCCGCCTGCGGGCCGCCGACCGCACCCTGCGGCGGGTGCTGGGCGAGCCCGTGCTCTCCTCCCCGGAGGTGGCCGAGGCCGCGCGGTTGGCACTCCGGGCGGCCGAGGCGTGCGAACGCCCGGCCCGGCCGCTCTACGCGGCGCACGCGGACCTCCCGGTGCCCGAGGAGCCGCACCTGGCCCTGTGGCACGCGGCGACCCTGCTGCGCGAGCACCGCGGGGACGGCCACCTCGCCGTGCTGCTGGGCGCGGGGCTTTCCGGGCTGGAGGCGCAGGTCAGCCACACGGCCACCGGGAAGGGCATGAGCCGACGCTGGGTGCTGGCCACCCGCGGGTTCACCGCGGAGGAGTGGGACGCGGCCGCCGACCGGCTGCGCGAGCGCGAACTGCTCGACACGCGCGGCGACCTGACCGAGGACGGCACCGACCTCCGCAGGGAGGTCGAGGCCGAGACGGACAGGCTCGACCGAGCCCCCTACCAGCACCTCGGAGCGGAGGGGGTCGCGCGGTTGACCGAGTTGGCGGGCGGCCTCACCCTGGCCGCGGCGGAGGCCGGCGCCTTTCCCGCCGACCTGATCGGCAAGGACTGACCCGCGAGCGGCAGCGGGTCCGCAGGGGGCCACGCCCGGGCGGGAGCCCCGCGACGTCGGCGCCTGCTGCGACAATGCGGGGCGTGACCGCAACAACTGTCTCCATCGAAGCCAGGATCGCCGAGGAACTGGGCGTTCAGGCGCACCGGGTCCGGGCCGCCGTCGAACTGCTCGACGGCGGCGCGACGGTGCCGTTCATCGCCCGCTACCGCAAGGAGGCCACCGGCACTCTCGACGACGTACAGCTCCGGGCCCTGGAGGAGCGGCTGCGCTACCTGCGGGAGTTGGAGGAGCGCCGCGAGGCCGTCCTGGAGTCCGTCCGCGACCAGGGGAAACTGGACGAGGCCCTGGAGGCGCGGATCAGGGCGGCCGACTCCAAGGCCCGCCTGGAGGACGTCTACCTGCCCTACAAGCCCAAGCGGCGCACCAAGGCGCAGATCGCCCGTGAGGCCGGGCTGGAACCGCTGGCAGACGGGCTGCTCGGCGACCCCGGCACGAATCCCCGGGCGGCGGCGGCCGCGTTCGTGGACGCCGAGCGCGGCGTCGCGGACGCCGAGGCGGCGCTGGACGGCGCCCGGTCGATCCTGACCGAGCGGTTCGGCGAGGACGCCGACCTGATCGGCGAGCTGCGGGAGCGGATGTGGCGGCACGGCCGGGTGGTCGCCAGGGTCCGCGAGGGCAAGGAGCAGCAGGGCGCGAAGTTCGCCGACTACTTCGACTTCTCGGAGTCGTTCACCACGCTCCCCTCGCACCGGGTGCTCGCCGTGCTCCGCGGGGAGAAGGAGGAGGTGCTCGACCTCGTCCTCGACCCGGAGGCCGACGAGGCCGACCGGCCGGGCCCCTCGGCGTACGAACAGGCGATCGCCGAGCGGTTCGGCCTCCGGGACGCTGGACGCCCCGGCGACCGCTGGCTCGCGGACACCGTGCGCTGGGCCTGGCGCACCCGGCTCCTGGTGCACCTGGGCATCGACCTGCGGCTGCGGCTGCGACAGACCGCCGAGGACGACGCGGTCGGCGTCTTCGCCGCCAACCTGCGCGACCTGCTGCTCGCCGCCCCCGCCGGCACCCGCGCCACGATGGGCCTGGACCCGGGTCTGCGCACCGGCACGAAGGTGGCCGTGGTGGACGCGACGGGCAAGGTCACCGCCACGGCCACCGTCTACCCGCACGCGCCGCAGAAGCAGTGGCAGCAGTCGCTCGACACGCTGGCAGGGCTGGCCGCCGCGCACGGGGTGGAACTCGTCGCGATCGGGAACGGCACCGCCTCGCGCGAGACGGACAAGCTGGCCGGCGAGCTGATCGCCGCCCGGCCGGAGCTGGGCCTCACCAAGGTGATGGTCTCCGAGTCGGGGGCCTCGGTCTACTCGGCCTCCGCCTTCGCCTCGCAGGAGCTCCCGGAGCTGGACGTCTCGCTGCGCGGTGCGGTGTCCATCGCCCGCCGGCTCCAGGACCCGCTGGCGGAACTGGTCAAGATCGACCCCCGGTCGATCGGCGTCGGGCAGTACCAGCACGACCTCTCCGAGCTGAAGCTGTCCCGCTCGCTGAACGCCGTGGTGGAGGACTGCGTCAACGGGGTCGGGGTGGACGTCAACACCGCGTCGGCGCCGCTACTGTCCCGGGTCTCCGGCATCGGCGCGACGCTGGCGGAGAACATCGTGGCCCATCGCGACCGCAACGGCCGGTTCCGGAGCCGGGCGGGCCTGCGGGACGTGCCGCGGCTGGGGCCGAAGGCGTACGAGCAGTGCGCCGGGTTCCTACGCATCCGGGACGGCGAGGACCCGCTCGACGCGTCCAGCGTGCACCCCGAGGCCTACCCGGTGGTCCGGCGGATGGCCGGGACAACCGGGGACGACGTGGCGGAACTGGTCGGCAACCGCGAGCTGCTCCGTCGGCTTCGGCCCGCCGAGTTCGTGGACGACACCTTCGGGCTGCCGACGGTCACGGACATCCTGAGCGAGCTGGAGAAGCCGGGGCGCGACCCCCGGCCGGCGTTCCGGACGGCCGACTTCCTGGACGGCGTGGAGAAGATCGGGGATCTCGCTCCGGGGATGGTGATGGAGGGCGTGGTCACCAACGTCGCGGCGTTCGGGGCCTTCGTGGACGTCGGGGTGCACCAGGACGGCCTGGTGCACGTCTCCGCGATGTCGCGCACGTTCGTGAAGGACCCGCGCGAGGTGGTGAAGCCCGGGGACGTCGTCCGGGTCAAGGTTCTCGACGTGGAGGTGCCCCGCAAGCGCATCTCGCTGACGCTGCGCCTGGACGACCCGCACGGCGCGGAGGCCGCGGAAGGCCGGGCCTCCACCGGGGGGCGCGGACCCACCGGCGGGGGTTCCGCCGCCGTGCGGCCACGCGGCGGCGGCAACCGCGGCGCGGGCCACGAGAGGAACCGCGGGAGCGGCCGGGGCGGTGAGCAGCGGCGGGCACCGGCGCCGGCGAACGACGCGATGGCGGACGCACTCCGCCGGGCCGGCCTGGCCGGGCCGGAGCGCGGCAACACCTGAGGAGGTTCGGCGGCGGGTCCGGGGTGCCCGGACCCGCCCCTTGCGTACCCTTGCTTCATCACGGAGCGTAGCGACTGTCGAGCCGACGGAGACCGGCCTTGCCAGACCGGCAGCGGGTAACCTACGGTTTCGTAACCTACGGACCCGTAGGTGCAGCCGTAAGAGCCAGGAGCCCCCGTGACCCAGACCACCGCCCCTCGCGCCCACACGGACGAGTGGACCGATGCCCGCCTGCTGCTCGCCCTCGAAGAGGTCGTGGAGAAGGAGCTGAACCGGCATCTCGGGGTGGCCAAGGACTGGATGCCGCACGAGTACGTGCCCTGGAGCGACGGCCGGAACTTCGACGGCCCGCTGGGCGGGGAGGCCTGGGCTCCGGGGGACTCCAAGGTCACCGACATCGGCCGGACGGCGCTCGTGGTGAACCTGCTGACCGAGGACAACCTGCCCAGCTACCACCACGAGATCGCCTCGCTCTTCGGCCGGGACGGCGCCTGGGGCACCTGGGTGCACCGCTGGACGGCCGAGGAGGGTCGGCACGGCATCGTCATGCGCGACTACCTGCTGACCTCGCGCGCGGTGGACCCGGTGGAGCTGGAGAACTTCCGCATGGCCCACATGTCGGAGGGCTTCGAGTCGGACAACCGCCACTCGATGCTGCACTCGGTGGCGTACGTGGCCTTCCAGGAGCTCGCGACCCGCATCTCGCACCGCAACACCGGGCACCAGTCGGGCGACCCGGTCTGCGACCGGATGCTGGCGCGTATCGCCACCGACGAGAACCTGCACATGATCTTCTACCGGAACCTGCTCCGGGCCGCCTTCGAGCTGGCGCCGGACCTCACGATGTCGGCCGTGCGCGACGTCGTGGTGAACTTCCGGATGCCGGGACACGGCATGCCCGGCTTCGAGCGGGCCGCGGCGCGGATGGCCATCGGCGGCATCTACAACCTGCGGATCCACCACGACGACGTGATCCAGCCGGTGCTGCGCTACCTCAAGGTGCTGGAGATCGACGGTCTCGGCCCGGAGGGCCTCCAGGCACAGGAGGAGCTCGGGATGTACATGGGCGGGCTGGACAGCGAGGCCGCCAAGTTCGACGAGCGGCTCGCCGCCAGGGCGGCCCGCCGCGCGGCCCGCGGCCTGACCGACTGAGCGTCCCCGCCCCCGCCCTCCGAGCGGGTCGGCGACCGCACCCGGAGGGAGCCGCCGGCCGCGAGCCGCACGGCTCCCTCCGCCGTCGGGGGCCCCGCGTTCCGGCACCGGACACGCGGCCCGGGCGCACGCCGCCTCCCGGCGGTCCCTCCGGGGCGTTGCGCGTGGCACAGTCGTCACCATGGCAGCAGACGAGGAATCCGTCCGGGTGGACGTCTGGATCTGGTCCGTCCGGCTCACCAAGACCCGCTCGGTGGCGGCAGCAGCCTGCCGTGCCGGGCAGGTCCGGGTCAACGGCGAGCGGATCAAACCCGCGCGTCCGCTGAGGACGGGCGACGAGGTGCGGCTCCGGCAGGGCGGCCTGGAACGGGTGGTCGTGGTGTCGCGGCTCGTGCGCAAGCGGGTCGGCGCGAGCGTGGCGGTGACGGCCTACGTCGACAACAGCCCGCCGCCGCCGGCACCGGAACTCGCCGCTCCGGTCGCCCGCCGGGACCGGGGCACGGGCCGTCCCACCAAGCGGGACCGGCGGGAGCTGGAGCGGCTGCGCGGCGACTGAGCACCGCCGGCCGGTACGGCACGGCAGGCGCCCGGGGCGGCAGCCGGGCGGTTGCGTTCCTGCCCGGAGCAAGGGACCGCCCGGTGCCCGCGGGGAACCGGCTGTGAGGAAACCGTGGCGTTTCCCGCGCTCCTCCCGGTCCCGCCCAGGTGCCGGGAGGAGTGCTGCGTCCGGGCCCCGCGTCGGCGGGCGGACCGGGTGAGGCGGATCGTGTCCCGGTACCAGTGGGCGCTGTCCTTCAGGGTGCGCTCCTGGGTGTCGTAGTCGACCCGGACGATGCCGAACCGCTTGTCGTACCCGTAGGTCCACTCGAAGTTGTCCATGAGCGACCAGGCGCAGTACCCGCGGACGTCCGCGCCCTGCTCCCACGCCTCGGTGACGGCCGCCATGTGGTCGGCAAGGTAGGCCGTCCGGTCCGCGTCCCTGATCCGCCCGTCGGCGTCCACACTGTCGTCGAACGCCGCGCCGTTCTCGGTGATCACGGTCGGGAGGCCGTAGTCCCGCTGGAGGCGGACCAGCAGTTCGGTGAGGCTGGCGGGCACGATCTCCCAGTCCATCGCCGTTCTGGGCAGCCCCCGGGAGACCGGACGGGCCACCGGTGCCCCGTCGGCGTCCGCGGTGGCGCCGTCCTCGGTGACCCCGGAGAAGACGTGCCCCTGGTAGAAGTTCACTCCGAGCACGTCCAGCAGCGTCGACATGATCTCCAGATCGCCCTCGACCACCGGCAGCGAGGCACCGCGGGCGGCGAGGTCCTCGACGACGTCGGCGGGGTAGCGCCCGTGGACCAGCGGGTCGAGGTAGAGCCGGGTGCCGAGCCCGTCGGCCCGGCGGGCCGCGTCCCGGTCCGCCTCGCTGTCGGTCTCCGGGGCCGCGGTGCCGGGGTTGAGGATGATGCCCAGTTCCAGCGGACGGTCCCCCGCGGCCTGCCGGATCCGCTGCGAGGCCAGCCCGTGGCCGAGCAGAAGGTGGTGCACGGCCTGCATCGCCTCACCGAAGTCCGTGTGGCCTGGGGCATGCTGGCCGTACGCGTAGCCCAGCATGGCCGCGCACCAGGGCTCGTTCAGGGTGGTCCAGTGCTCCACCCGGTCGCCCAGCGCCTCATGGGCGAGCTCCGCGTACTCGGCGAACCGGTAGGCGGTGTCGCGCGCGGGCCAGCCGCCGGCGTCCTGCAACTCCTGCGGCAGATCCCAGTGGTAGAGCGTGGTCCACGGGGCGACGCCCCGCTCCAGCAGCTCGTCGGTGAGACGGCGGTAGAAGTCCACGCCTTTCTGGTTGGCCGGGCCGCTGCCACCGGGCTGGATGCGCGGCCAGGCGAGCGAGAAGCGGTAGGTGTCCACGCCGAGCGAGGCGATCAGCTCCACGTCCTGCGGCATGCGGTGGTAGTGGTCGCAGGCCACGCTTCCGTCCTCGCCGCCCGCGACCGCGCCGGGCTTCCGGCAGTAGGTGTCCCAGATGGATTCGGTCCTGCCGTCCGCCGAAGCGGCTCCTTCGATCTGGTAGGCGGAGGTGGCGACACCGAAGCGGAAGTCCGCGGGCAGGTCGGTCAGGGCTGCCGGTGCCGGGGTCCGCTGCGGGTAGCTGGTGGGGTTCATGAGTCTCCTGGTCTGGGAGTGAACAACGGCACACCCGTGTGCACCGAGGGGCGGATCAACGTCGGGATGCAGGCCTGAACGCGGGCACGACGGTCCCCTCCCCGGGTCCCGGGGCACCGGGGCCGGCGGAGCCCGGCTCGTCTTCGGCGGCCCCGGCCCCGTCCGCCCCGGACGCCGGATGGTGCAGCCAGCAGGCCACGCTCCGGCTCGGGTCGCTCTCCCTCGCGGCGAGCTGCGGCACCTGGCTGTCGCAGGGCTCGAACGCCTTGGGGCAGCGGGGGTGGAAGGTGCAGCCCTTCGGCATGCTCGCCAGGTGCGGCGGCGGACCGGGGATGCCGGTCAGTTCCCGACGCGGCCCGTGCAACGCCGGGAAGGAGTGCAGCAGCCCGTGGCTGTAGGGGTGCAGGGGGTCGCGGTAGATGTCCGCAGCCGCGGCCTGCTCGACGATCCGCCCGCCGTACATGATCGCGATGCGGTCGGAGAACTCGACGAGCAGCGAGATGTCGTGCGTGATGAAGATCACCGAGAAGCCCGGCTCCTCGCGGAGCCGGACCAGCTGGCGCAGGATCTGCCGCTGCATCACCACGTCCAGCGCGGTGGCCGGCTCGTCCATGATGACGACTTCGGGCTCCAGCGCGAGCGCCATCGCGATCATGGCGCTGCCGCATGCCGCCGGACAACTGGTGTGGGTACGCGCCCAGTAGATCACGTCCGCCAGCAGGTTCGCGACGAGCACGGAGAGCGTGATGATCAGGAACACTCCCTGCATCAGCGGGTAGTCCTTCGCGCCCACCACCTGGAAGAGCTGGTATCCGATGCCCGGGTAGGAGAAGGCCATCTCCACCAGCAGAGTGCCTCCGCACGATGAAGCCCAGGGACAGCGCGAACCCGGAGATGTTCGGCAGGATCGCGTTGCGGGCCGCGTAGGAGAACATCACCCGGCGCTCGGAGAGCCCCTTGGCCTGGGCAACCATCACGTAGTCCTCGGAGGAGACGGTCACCATCATGTTCCGCATGCCGAGTATCCAGCCGGCCATCGCGCTGAGAATCACCGTGAATCCGGGCGGGATGGAGTGGTAGAGCGCGCTGCCGATGAACTGGGTGTCGAAGCCGGGCACCAGGGCGCTGTCGTAGCCGCCGGCCGCCGGGAAGATCGGCCACTTCACCGCGAACAGCGAGATGGCGATCAGGCCCAGCCAGAAGTACGGCACGGCGGAGATGAACGTGGTGACCGGCAGCAGGCCGTCCAGCCAGGAGCCGCGCTTCCAGCCGCTGACGATGCCGGTCCCGGTGCCGATCAGAAAGCTGAGCAGGGATGTGGTGCCCACCAGGGCGAGCGTCCAGGGCAGCGACTGCGAGATGACCTCGCCGACCGGGGTGGGGAAGAAGGTGAACAACAGACCCAGGTCGCCGCGGACGAGGTGGGACCAGTAGTCGGTGTACTGCTCCCAGAGCGAGGCGTTCTCGTCCAGGCCGAAGAGGGCCCGCAGCGAGTCGATCGCCTTGGTGTCCAACTGGCCCGGGAAGCGGCTGATCAGCGCCTGGACCGGGTCCCCCGGCATCAGCCGGGGGAGCATGAAGTTGATGGTGATCGCGGCCCACGCCGTGACGGCGTAGAAGGCGAACCGTTGCAGGGGGTACTTCACCGGTTCACGCCTCCTGCTTCTCGTACAGCCAGCAGGCGGCCCACTGGCCGTCGGCGAGGTCGAAGCGCGGGGCGGCAGTTCGGTGCGGCAGCGCTCCATCGCCCTGGGGCAGCGCGGATGGAAGCGGCAGCCGGCCGGCGGATCGATCAGTGAGGGCGGCTCCCCGCTACCCGCCTCCTCCCGGGTCGCCGCGTCGGTCACGCGGTCCGGGTCCGGCGCCGAGGCGATCAGCAGCTGGGTGTACGGGTGGGCGGGGTGCTGGGTGACGGTCTCGCTGTCGCCGCCCTCGACCACCCGGCCCGCGTACATCACGAGTGTGGTGTCCGCGAAGTAGCCTGCCGAGGCGATGTCGTGGGTGATGTAGAGGATCGCCAGCCGGTACTTCTCCTTGAGGTCGCGGAGCAGGTTGAGGACCCCGAGCCGGATCGACACGTCGAGCATCGAGACCGGCTCGTCGGCGAGCAGCACCTGCGGGTCCGCACCCAACGAACGGGCGATGGCGACGCGTTGGCGCTGCCCGCCGGACAACTCGTGCGGGAACTCGTCCAGATACCTCTCGGGCGGGGTGAGCTGGACCCGTGCGAGCAGTGCGGCGAGGTTCTGCTGGAGCTCCGCGTCCGGATCGTCGGTCGCCGACCCGTCGGGTCGGTCGTGTTCTGCGGCTTCGGCGAGCATGGCCGGTTCCCCATCTCAACGGCGGTTCAGGAGGCGGGCTTGAGGTTCAGCACCACATCGAGCGCGTTGGGCTGCGTGGGCTGCGTGGGCTGCGTGGGCTGCGTGGGCTGCGTGGGCTGCGTGGGCTGCGGCGGACCGTAGGGGTTCGCCTCGGTGGGCCAGCCGACCCAGTTCCTCGTGGAGTACTCGGCACCGATTGGTGCGGCGGCCGTGGGGACCATCGGCACCTCGTCGACCATGATCTGCTGGAGGGTGTTCATGGCCTCGGTGCGGGCCTCGTCACCGGTGGCGTTGGCGTAGCCCCGCAGCGCCTCGGTCGCCTCGTCGCTGTCGAAGCGGCCGAAGTTGCCCAGCGGCGCGCTCTCGCCGACGGGCTGGAGCAGCTCCCCGTCCATGATGTTCTGGTACATGTCGTAGGGCGTGGGGCCGCTGTTGGTCCAGTGCAGCGTGGCGTCGAAGTTGCCGTTGGAGACGTCCGAGGTCCACGCCTCGGCGGTCTGCGTCTTGACCTTCGCCTCGATGCCGATCTTGTCGATGTTGTCCTTGATGCTCGACAGGCCGGTGATGTAGTCGTTCCAGCCGGCCGGGTCGGCGAGGGCCATCGTGACGGGCTTGCCCGACGGGTCCTTCAGGGTGCCGCCGCTCAGCTCGTAGCCGGCCCTGTCGAGGACCTCCTTCGCGCCCTCGACATCGACCTCGACGTCGGCGTCCTTGTACTCCGGGGCCAGGAAGGGCTCACCGGCGGGGAGCGGCAGACCGGTCGGGTTGGTGATCTCCGGGTAGAGGGTGGCCTGCGCCTGGACGTGGATGGTCTTGCGGTCGACGACCATCGCGATCGCCTCGCGCAGCGCGGGTCGTCCATCGGCTTTCGGGCCGTGTTGAACCACAGCCCGTGGATGCCGAGTCCGGACGGGAACCACAGCTTGTGGTCCTCCTTGTCCTTGGCGACGTAGAGACCCTTGTAGTTCGGCATGAACACGAACGACCACTCCGTCTTGCCGTTGGCCAGCGCCGTCGTCTGGGCGCTGTTGTCGTTGTAGGAGGTGTAACGCAGCTCCTTGACCCTGGTCTCGCCCTTCCAGTACGAGTCCGTCGCCGTCAGTGTGGTCGTCTGCGGGGTGAAGGTCTTGAGCTGGTCCGGGTCCGAGCCGATCGGCTCCCGGTTGGGCCAGGTCGCCGGGTCCTCGACGCCCTCCCAGATGTGCTGGGCACGACGAAGGTGTTGACGATCTTGCTCTGGTTGACGAACTGGGACCCCTCGAAGGTCGGCCGAACCGTGTCCCCGTCCGGCCTCGATGCCGTCGTAGGGGATGGCGTTGCCGTTGAGGGCCTCGTTGTCCTTGACGAGCTGGAAGGTGTAGGCGACGTCCTCCGCGGTGAGCGGCTTGCCGTCCGACCACTTCGCCTTGCCGTCGATCGCGAAGACGACCTCGGTGAAGTTGTCCTACCAGGCCCACTCGGTCGCCAGCCAGGGCTTGCCCTTCTCCTCCGGACGGACGCCGTTGGTCATCACCAGGGGCTCGTAGATCACGTGGCGGTAACCGAGCGACGTACCCAGGAACGGGTTGCTGTTGTTCGTCTGCGGGCCGTTGGGCATGCCGACGGTGAGCACGTCGGTGCCTCCGCCGCCGCCGGAGCTCCCCGGGTTGGTGGTGGAGCAGCCCGAGACGAGCAGGGCGGCGGCGCACGCGAGGGCGGTTCCGGTGGTGAGCCTGAGAGGCGGTCTTGCGGACATGGCGACTCCTGGAAGAACGCGATTCTGCGGGTGGGCAGGACTGTCGTCCTGCGGGTGCGGACCGGTGCGGCGCGGACGGCCCTCGTGCAGGACGTGCGGGTGGTGCGAGTTCGGGGGGGCCTGGCCGGTGGGGGGCTGAGGTGAGCGGTGGGGCGGGCGGACGCGGTAGCTGGGGGCCTCGCCGGGCGTCAGGGCCCGGGGGCCGAACTTCGGACGACCAGTTCGGTGTGCGGGGCCGCAGGTTGGTTCGGTGCCGCCACCCCGGCGAGGTGGCCGAGAAGCACCCGGGCGGCGGTCCCGCCCGTTTGCCGCATCGGCTGCCGCACCGTGGTGAGGGCGGGGTCGGTGTGCCGGTCCATCGGGATGTCGTCGAACCCGACCACGGCCACGTCGTCCGGCGCCGGCCGCCCCGCCGCGCGCAGGGCGCGCAGGGCGCCGGCGGCGGACAGGTCGTTGTGGGCGAACACCGCGTCGAAGCCGACGGACCGACGTAGGAGCTGCTGCACCGCGTGATGTCCGGAGTGCTCGGTGAAGTCGCCCTCGACGACCACGTCGGACGCCAATTCGATGCCGTGTTCGGCGCATGCGCTGCGGAAACCGGCCAGCCGGTCCCTGGCGCAGCCGAACCGCAGCGGCTCGGTGATCACCAACGGTCTGCGCCGGCCCGCGCTCAGCAGGTGCCGGGCCGCGGAGACTCCCCCTTCGTGGTTGGTGGTCACGACGGAGGGGAACTCGGGGTGGCAGCCACGATCGTCGATCAGAAAGGCGGGCAGCCCCCTGCGGCGCATCGCGATGATCGCGATGATCGCGCCGAGGGTGTTCTCCGGCTCGACGACCAGCAGGCCGTCGAAAGCGCGGGTGGACACCTGCCCGGTGAAGCGCTGCACCGACTCCCCACCGCGGTTGCAGGTGAACAGCAGCAACCCGTAGCCGGCGGCTTCGACGGTGTCGGCAGCTCCCTGGAGCACCTCGCCCCTCCACGGCCATGCCAACGAGGGCACGAGCATCCCGACGGTGCGGCTGTTGCCGCGCGCCAGACCCACGGCCCGCGAGCTCGGCACGTAGCCCAGTTCCGCGATCACTTCACGACCGCGGGTCACGGTCACGTCGTCCACTTCCGCATTGGTGTTCAGCACCCGAGGGAGACCGTGGTCTTGTTGACGCCGGCAACACGTGCGACGTCAGCGGTGGTGACGCGCATGAGGCCTCCCGGCGGATGAGGTGAAAGCGGTCCCGGGACCGGTACCGGCGTTGGAGCGGGAGTTGACCGGTCCCGCAACACCGACGTCAACACTTCACACCAACTTCCCTGAGAGCGCTCTCAGAGAACGCTCTCAGAGCCGTCGACCTTCACCCCTCGAAGGCCGGCCCCGCTCACCCGGCGTTCCCGACGCGGTGCCGGGTCCGCAGCCCGTCGATGTCCCGTTCGACGCGTGTTCACCAGCGCGACCACCCACCCCGTATCCGTTCGGCCACCGCACCCCGAAGCGGGGACGCGTTCCTGCTCCGGGGCGGAACCCCTTCGGCGGAACGGCGCCCGCCGCGGACACACCCTCGGGCGACTTCCCGCACACTTGTGTGCGTCCGCGAATCGCGCGAACCGCTCGACGGCTCCGGCACCAAAAACCCCTCGGCGGTACCGGGCCGGGCCTGCTAGCATTCGGGACATGAAGTGCGCTGCTGTGACGACGACGCCGGAGAGTGTCCCGGCGCGCTGACAGATGTCCGACGAAGCCCCGGGGCGAGCGCCCCGGGGCTTCGTTCTGCGGTCGCTCACCCGAAGTGAGGAGACCGCTGTGCACGACCACCGCAGGCTGGGCCGCGAACTGGGCCTGTTCGGCACCGACCCGCTGCTCGGCGCGGGCCTTCCCTACTGGCTGCCCGACGGCGCCACCGTACGACACGCGCTGGAGGAGTACGTCCGCACCGCCGAGCGGCGCTCCGGCTACCGCCATGTGCACTCACCGGTCCTCGGCAAGCGGGAGCTGTACGAGCTCTCCGGGCATTGGGGCCACTACGGCGCAGACATGTTCCCTCCGATGGACGTCGGCGGTGAGCAGTTCGTCCTGCGGCCGAGCCTGTGCCCGCACCACGCGGTGATCTTCCGTTCCCGCTCCCGCAGCTACCGCGAACTGCCCCTGCGCATGGCCGAACTGGGGGGCATGTACCGCTCCGAGCCGTCAGGCGTGCTCGGCGGGCTGAACCGGGTACGGGCCATCCAGCTCAACGACGCGCACATCTTCTGCACCGTGGACCAGGTCGCGGTGGAGGCACGGGCCGCTTTGGAGATGATCCGCGAGGCGTACGACGCGCTCGGCGTCGTACCGACCCGCTACCGGCTCTCCCTCCCGGGCCGCCAGGGCAAGTACGTCGCCGCGGCCGACGCGTGGCAGCGGTCCGTCGCCCTGCTGACCGAGGCTCTCGAAGGCAGCGGACTTCCCTACGAGTCGGCCGAGGGCGAGGCCGCTTTCTACGGCCCCAAGATCGACGTCCAGGTCACCGATTGCGCCGGGCGGGAGTCCACTCTGTCCACCGTCCAGGTCGACTTCCACCAGCCCGAGCAGTTCGACCTGCACTACATCGGGCCCGACGGCGCCAGGCACCGTCCGGTCATGGTGCATCGCAGCGTGATCGGCAGCGTGGAGCGGGCGGTGGCGCACCTCGTCGAACAGCACGGCGGTGCGTTCCCCGCCTGGCTCGCTCCCACTCAGGTGGTCACGCTTCCGGTCTCGGAGACCGAGCTGCCGGAGGCCGCGGCACTCGCCCGGCGGTGCGCCGGGCTCGGACTCCGTGCCGAGGTGTCGGGGCCAGAGCGCGGCAGCCTGGGCGCGCGCATTCGGGAGGCCCGCCTCGTTCCCTACCAGGCCGTCATCGGCCCGGAGGAGGCCTTGGACGGCCTGGCCTCCCTTCGGCTGCGGGACGGGCGCCGACTCGCCCCGCAGCCGGTCGAGGAGGCGCTTGCCTTGATCGCCGCTCTCATCGACGCGCACAGCACCGCGCTGTGGCCGACGCCGCCACCGGAAATGGGGCTCGCTGGCCGCTCCTGAGGAGCGGCCAGCGAGGACGAGGGAGACCTGACGGCTACTCACGGTCTCCCCGTCCGGGGACCGCCCCGACGCGTTTTCCCCCGGGGGGACACGGCCGGCCCCGGGCCGCGGTCGATACGGACCGCGGCCCGGGGCCGGTTGCCGGTTGCCGGGGCACCTTGGCGCCTTGGGCGCCGGGACCGGGTCAGGCCCGGCTGCTCCCCGCGGGCTGCGGCTCCGAGGCGGCCTGCTCCGGAGGCGTGGCCGGCTCGGTGACGGCGAGTTGCTCGCCTTCCACGTCCACCGAGGGCAGCAGGCGGTCGAGCCAGCGCGGCAGCCACCAGGCGGAGGAGCCGAGCAGCGCGAGCACCGCCGGGACGATGGCCATCCGGACCACGAAGGCGTCGAAGAAGACGGCCACCGCCAGTCCGAAGCCCATCATCTTGATCATCGGCTCGTCGGAGCCGACGAATCCCGCGAACACGCTGATCATGATGACCGCGGCGGCCGAGACCACGCGGGCCCCGTGCCGGAATCCCGTGGTGATCGCCTCCTTCGGCGACTCCCCGTGCACGTGTGCCTCACGCATGCGCGTCACCAGGAAGACCTCGTAGTCCATGGCGAGGCCGAACACCACACCGATCAGGAAGATCGGCGCCATGCTCACCACCGGGCCCGTCTGGGCCACGCCCAGCAGGTCGGCGAGCCAACCCCACTGGAAGACCGCGACCACCGCGCCGAGCGCCGCGACGATGGAGAGCAGGAAGCCCAGGGCGGCCTTGAGCGGCACCAGGACCGAGCGGAAGACGAGCATCAGCAGCAGGAAGGCGAGGCCCACCACGAGCGCCAGGTACGGCACCAGGGCGTCGTTGAGCTTCTGCGAGAAGTCGATGTTCAGCGCGGTGGCACCGGTGACGAGGGTCTTCGCGCCGGTGTCCGCCTCCGTCCCCGAGGAGGTGTCCCGGATGTCGTGGACCAGGTCCTCGGTCTCGTTGCTGCTGGGCCCCTCGGCCGGGATCACGGTGAGCTGCGCGGTGTCGCCGGCCTGGTTGAACACCGGCGGCGTGACGGCGGTGACGCCCTCGATGCCGCTGATCGTCTTGCTCACCTGCTCGGCGGCCCCCTGCGGGTTCTCGCTGTCGGCCGCGTCCACGACGACGACCAGCGGGCCGTTGACGCCGGGGCCGAAGTTCTCCGCGACCAGGTCGTACGCCTTGCGCTGGGTGGTGTCGGTATTGCGGTGGCCGTCGTCCGGCATCCCGAGTTCGAGCTGGGTGGCGGGAACCGCGACGAGGCCGAGGCCCAGGACCGCCACGATCAGCACCGCCACCGGGCGGCGCAGCACGAACCCGGCCCAGCGGGTGCCCAGTGCGGGCTTCCTCTGCTCGGCCTCCGGCGCGGCCGTGGCCGAGGTGGCGGTCTTCGCGGTGTCCCCGGCGGCCGCGGTGTCGGCCGCCCCGCTGCCCGCGGCCGCCCTGCGGGCTGTCCGGCTGAGCGCGCGGTCCCCTGCGAAGCCGAGCAGCGCCGGCACCATGGTGACGGCGATCAGCACCGCGATCGCCACCGTGGCCGCGGCGGCGAGGCCCATCTTGGTCAGGATGGGCACGCCGACGACGGAGAGCCCGGCCAGGGCGATCACGACCGTCAGGCCGGCGAAGACCACCGCGGAGCCGGCGGTGCCGACCGCACGGCCTGCGGCGTGCTCCCCCGGGTGGCCGTCATTCCGCTCGGAGCGGTAGCGGGAGACGATGAACAGCGCGTAGTCGATGCCCACGGCGAGGCCGAGCATCGCCGCGAGGATGGAGGTGGTCGCGGACATGTCCAGCAGCGGTGCCAGCGCCACGATGCCGCCGACCCCGATGCCCACGCCGATGAGCGCGGTGGCCAGCGGCAGCCCGGCGACGAGCAGCGAGCCGAAGGTGAGCACCAGCACCAGGGCGGCGACCACGACGCCGACGATCTCGCCGCTGCCCGTCTCCGGAGCGACCTCCAGGGCGGTGCCGCCCGCCTCGACCGTCAGGCCGGACTCGCGCGCCTCCTCGACGACGGCTTCCAGCGCGGCCTGGGTCTCCTCGCTCACCTCGCCCGGGGCTTCGGTGTAGCTGACCTGGACGTACGCGGCGGTGCCGTCCCGGCTGACGGACTGGGCCTCGAAGGGGTCGACGACCGAGGCGACGTCCGACTGGGAGCCGAGCTCCCCGACCGTGTCCTCGATGGTGGTGCGGGCCTCGCCTCGGACGACCTGCTGGTCCTCCGGTGCCTTGAAGACGACCCGGGCGGTCGCCCCGTCGGCGGAGGCGCCCTCGTAGCGCTCGTCGAGAAGATCGAAGGCGCGCTGCGCCTCGATCCCGGGTATGGATGCCGACATCCCGGGGGTGGTGGACGAGGTGGCTGCGCCGAATCCGACGACGGCCAGCAACGCCACCCAGACCAGGGCGACGTACCGCCGTCGCCGGAAGGCGAACCGGCCGATGGAGTAAAGGAAGGTGGCCACGGGGAAGTGCTCCCGTCAGATCGAGGGTGTACTGGACCGCCCCACCGGCTGGGCCCGCCGGTGGGCGCGGGTGGTGCTTCGGGCGCGGGTGCCGCGAGCGGAGGGCGGCTGCGGAGCGGATCGCCGGTCGCCGCCGAGGGCGGGGGTGCGCACTGCCAGACGCCCCGGGCCGGTCAGAGCCCCAGGGTGGGCAGGGCGACCTCGTCGATGAACCGGAGAACGAAGTCCTCGTCCGCCTCCTTGGTGTCGATGATGGGCCGGGACAGGAGGATGCCGAACAGCATGTGCGGCAGGAACTCGGCGCCCGGCGGGATCTCGGGAATCTCGCCGCGCTCGACCGAGCGTTCGAGGAGCATCCGGAAAGCGGCGAGCTCTGGCTCGACCAGGGATTCGCGTATCGCCCGGGCGAGCTCGGTGTCGCTGAGCATGGCGTGACCGAGCGCGCGCAGCAGGGCGGAGTCCTGGACGGCGTCTCGGCCGGCCCAGCGGCCGAGCTCCCGGAGGTCCTCGGCGAGACTGCCGCTGTCGAGATGCTGGACCGGCGGGCCGGGGGCACCGCAGTTGCCGAGCGCGGCGGCGACCAACTGCGGCTTGCCACCCCACTGGCGGTAGAGGGTGGCCTTACTGGACTTGGTGCGGGCTGCCACCGCGTCCATCGTGAGCGACTCGTAGCCGACGTCCCGGAGCAACTCCACCACGGCCTCGTAGAACTCGAGTTGCCGCTCGGGGGACAGCTTGCCGCGGCCCGCCGGCCGGGCACTGTCCTCCACCGGGTCCGTACTCATCAGCCCCTCAACTCTTCACGACTCATCGAAACGACTTCGTACACGTGCAGCGTAGACGGCCTCCCTGCGAAACGCAAACGGATCGAAACGGAACGGTTTCGCTCTACTCGGGGTTCCCGGAGAGCGGCATGACTTCCAAGGTCTTCCGGGCCGACCCGGGGCTGCTGCACCTCGGAGTGCGGCCGCCCGACGTGCCGATCTCGCCGGACGCACTCCCGGCCGCACGCGAGGTGGTGCTGAGCCGTGCCGGGGAGGCCACCGGAGAGCTGGGCCGACCCTTCCGCGAGGAGGTGAGGCCCGACCGGCGGGCCCTACCCCCAGGGGGAGCGGATGAAGGCGCTCTCGGCCCGGATGCGGCCGCACGTCGCCCGGGCACTGCTGACGGCGTTCCAGCGCGCGCTCCGGGCCACGTTGCGGGAGGCGTTCGGGCAGGAGCGGCCCCGCGCACGTCGCCCCCTGAGGCTCGTCCCTCCCGGGGCGCTTCCCGGGGCAGCGCGGGGCGGGGCGGCGGCTCCGGGGAGCGGAGCGGCTCAGCCGTCCGTGAAGGCCTCTCCGCGGCCTGCTTTCTCCCAGAGCAGTGCGGGCGGCGCGAACCGCTTCCCGTACCGGTCGGCCAGCTCCTCGGCACGGGCGACGAAACCCGCCGGTCCGCCCGGGTAGCTGTTGATGTACTGGAGCACTCCCCCGGTCCAGGGCGGGAAGCCGATGCCCAGGACGGAGCCCACGTTGGCGTCCGCCACCGAGGTGAGCACGCCCTCCTCCAGGCACCGCACGCTGTCCAGCGCCTCGGCGAAAAGCATCCGTTCCTTCATGTCCTCGAACGGGATCCGCACCTCGGACCGGGTGAAATGCTCCCGCAGGCCCGGCCAGAGCCGGGTGCGCCTGCCCTCCTCGTACTCGTAGAAGCCCGCCCCCGCGCTGCGGCCTGCTCGGCCGAACTCCTCGACCATCCGGTCGAGGACCGCCTCGGCGGGATGCGGGGGCAGCTCCCGCCCCTGCTCCTCCTCGGCGCGCCGGGCCTCCGCACGGATACGGCGGGGCAGGGTCAGCGTCAGCTCGTCCATCAGCGACAGGACCTTGACCGGGTAGCCTGCCTGGGCCGCGGCCTGCTCGATCGAGGCGGGCTCGGCCCCCTCCCCGATCAGTGCCATCCCCTCGTCGAGAAAGCGGCCGATCACCCGCGAGGTGAAGAACCCGCGGGAGTCGTGCACCACCACCGGGGTCCTGCCGAGTCGCCGGACCAGGTCGAAGGCCCGGGCAAGCGCGTCCGACCCGGTCCGCGCCCCCTTGACGATCTCGACGAGCGGCATCCGGTGGACCGGGGAGAGGAAGTGCAGCCCGAGGAAGTCCTCCGGGCGCTCCACTCCTTCGGCGAGCGAACTGACGGGCAGCGTGGAGGTGTTGGAGCAGAGCAGCGCGTCGGGCGCCACGAGGTGCTGCACCTCCCGGAACACCGCGCGCTTGAGCTCCGGGTCCTCGAACACCGCCTCGATGACGGCGTCGCACCCCGCGACGGCCGCCGGGTCGGCCGTCGGGGTGATCCGGCCGAGCAGGGCCTGCCGCTCCTCCTCGGTGGTGCGGCCCGCGGCGAGCGCCTTCGCCGTCCGCTCCGCCACGTGGTCGCATCCGCGTACGGCGGCCTCGTCCGTGACGTCCTTGAGCACCACGTCGATCCCGGCCCGGGCGCAGATGTGGGCGATGCCGGCGCCCATCATGCCCGCGCCGAGCACGGCCACCCGGTGGACCGGGCGGTGCTCGGGGCCCTGGGGCCGGCTGCGGCCCGCCTCGACCGCCCGGAGGTCGAAGAAGAACGCCTGTGTCATGTTCGTGGAGATCGGGCCGGTGACCAGTTCGACGAAGTACCGGGACTCGATGGTCTGGGCCGTCTCGAAGTCGACCTGCGAGCCCTCCACCGCCGCGGCCAGGATGTTGCGCGGCGCGGGGGCCGGCGCGCCCCCGGTCTCCTCGGCCAGGCGGGCGGGGAGAGAGGGCAGGAGGGCGGCGAACGCACGGTCGGCCGGAGTGCCGCCGGGGATGCGGTGGCCCGGGGTGTCCCAGGGCTGGCACGACTCGGGGTGCATCGCGATCCAGGCGCGCGCCCGCTCGTCCAGCTCCGCGGGCTCGCCGACGACCTCGTCCACCAGGCCCAGCTCCCGCGCCTCCGCCGGGGTGTGCCGACGGCCCCGGAGCAGGACGGAGCGGAGCGCGTCCGCCACTCCGAGCAGCCGGACCGTCCGTGTGACCCCTCCCCCGGCCGGAAGGAGCCCGAGGGTGACCTCGGGGAGGCCGATGCGCGCATCGGGCGTGTCGAGTGCGATGCGGTGGTGGCAGGCGAGGGCGATCTCCAGACCGCCGCCGAGCGCGGAACCGTTGACGGCGGCGACCACCGGGACCCCGAGGGTCTCGATACGCCGCAGGTCGTGCTTGACCCGCATGCTCCTGCGGAAGACGGCCTCGGCGTCCCCGGGGCCGGCCTTGCTCGTCAGGCGGAGGTCGCCGCCGGCGAAGAAGGTCTTCTTGGCGGAGGTGACGACCACGCCGCGCACCGTCGCCCGTTCGGCCTCCAGCCGGTCGGCCACCGCCGTCAGCGAGGTCAGGAAGGCCTCGTTCATGGTGTTCGCGGGCTGCTCGGGGTCGTCGAGGACGAGCGTGACGACGTCCCCCTCGTCACGCTGCCAGCGGATCGCGGTGGTCTCGGGCATCTCGGGGTTCTCCAGCGGTTGTCTACGGGAACGGAGGCGGGCCAGGACTCCGGGAGGAAGTCCGGACGGGGGCGGCCGGGGCGCGGAGACGGGCCCCGCGCGGCATCGGGCCGTGCCGTGCAGCGCGGCATTCGCGGGCAGTGGGGTCAGAGCCGCTCGACCACGGTGGCGATACCGATGCCGCCGCCCGCGCACAGGGTGACCAGGCCGTACCTCTGGTCGCGGCGCTCCAGCTCGTCGACGAGGGTGCCCAGGATCATCGCGCCGGTGGCCCCCACCGGGTGGCCGAGGGCGATGGCTCCGCCGTTGACGTTGATCCTCTCCAGGGGGAGGCCCAGCTCGCGCGCGAAGTGCAGGACCACGGCGGCGAACGCCTCGTTGATCTCGACGAGGTCGAGGTCGGCGACGGTGAGCCCGGCCTTGGCGAGCGCCTTCCGGGCGGCCGGCGCCGGCCCGGTCAGCATGACGGTGGGGTCGGCGCCGCTCACCGCGGCGGAGCGGATGCGGGCGCGCGGCCTCATGCCGTGGCGGCGGCCCGCCTCGGCGCTGCCGACCACGACCAGCGAGGCTCCGTCCACGATGCCCGAGGAGTTGCCGGCGTGGTGGACATGGTCGATGCGCTCGACCCAGTGGTACTTCTGGAGGGCGACCGCGTCGAAACCGCCCTGTTCGCCCATCGCGGCGAAGGCGGGCTTGAGGGCGGCGAGCGAGTCCGCCGTCGTTCCCGGGCGGAGGTGCTCGTCGTGGTCCAGGACGGTCAGCCCGCTGCGGTCGCGCACCGGCACCACCGAGCGCGTGAACCGCCCCTCCTTCCAGGCCCCGGCCGCCCGCTCCTGGGACATCGCCGCGTACTCGTCGACGTCGCGGCGCCCGAAACCGCCCAGGGTGGCGATCAGATCGGCCCCGACGCCCTGGGGCACGAACCCGGTCTCGAAGCTGGTCATCGGATCCATCGCCCAGGCTCCGCCGTCGCTGCCCAGCGGAACCCGGGACATCGACTCGACACCGCCGGCAAGGATCAGCTCGTCCCAACCGGACCGCACCTTCGCGGCGGCTGTGTTGACGGCCTCCAGGGCGGACGCGCAGAAGCGGTTCTGCTGCACCCCGGCCACCGTGTCGGGCAGGCCGGCCGCGATGGCGGCGATCTTGGCGATGTCAGCGCCCTGGTCCCCGCACGGGGTGACGACACCGAGCACGAGGTCGTCGACGGCAGCCGGGTCGAGGCCGGGGAACCGGCGGCGGACCTCCCGGACGAGCCCGACCACCAGGTCGACGGGCTTCGTGCCGTGCAGGGATCCGTTGGGCTTGCCCCGCCCCCGCGGGGTCCGGACGGCGTCGTAGACGAACGCTTCGGTGCTCACGGGACGGCAACCTCTCGGTGGTGCGGGCGGAGCGGGACCGGCCGACGGCCGGGGACCGCTCACGACGTGCCCGGCGCGGGCAGGTCGCGGACGGCGGGGTCGGGCAGCTCCCAGTCCCGGACGATCTCCTCGGTGTGCGCCCCGGGGAGGGGCTGCCCGAGAAACGCGGGGCCGGGGCGGGCTGGGTCCGCCCGTAGACCAGGGCCGGATTGCGCGCCAGGCAGGCCTCCGGTCCGACGCCGAGGCGCTCCGCGACGCCGGGCCGGTACCCGTCCCGCAGCACCTCGGCCTGCTCTGCCAGGTCGAGCACCCGCGCGGCGCCCCCGTCCGCCATGAGATCGACAACGGTGGAGCGCTTGTTGCGGTTGGTGAGGTCCTGCGCGGGGTCGAGCCCCGGACCGGCACCGCCCGGACGGTCGACCCGGACCACGTCGGCGCCGAGGTCGGCGAGCAGCACGGCGGCGAACGGGCCAGGGCCGATCCCGGCCAGTTCGACTACGCGCATCCCGGCCAGCGGGCCGTCCCCCGCCCTCGTCTCCGCCGCCACGTGGCCCCCAGCCGTATGACACCACTGATGCAACACCGCAGATACTAAGAACGTGTTCCACTTTCCACAAGGGCCGGTGGCGGCGCGGCCTCATCCGGCGTCCAGCTCCGCGACCAACCGGGCCGGGGCGATCGTCCGGTAGCTCTCCTCGACCCACTCCCGGAGCAGGTCCCCCTTGGGGCCGTACGCGGCGCCCAGGGGCACGCCCACCCAACCTGAACGGCCGAGACCGTACCCGGCGGGGGCCGCACCGGGAGCGGACAGCGCGTGCGCGCGCACCTGCGCGTCGGCGAGCTTGACCGTGATCCGCGGCGGCGGGCCGCCCCCGGAGGCGTCCCGGAACGGCGGCTCGGCTGCGGGGCCGGCAGACGGTTCGCTCACCGCCCCGGCACCGAAGGGCCCGCGCCCGAGGAAGACGAAGACCCTCCGGTCGACCTTCACCACCGGCTGCCCCCAGGGGAACTCCTCGACCGCCCCCGGAAGGCCCAGCGCGAAGTCCCGCACCTGCCGCCGCATCGCCGCCGCTCCGCGTCGCTCACCCATGACGCCACGCTAGACCCGTCCCGGCCGGAACGCGGCCGCCGCACCGGCCGGCTCCCCCGTGCGGCGAGGACCGACGGGGGCCGGGTCGACGCGCGCGGCGCGGCGGGGCCGGGGCCGCCCCGTCAGCGCCGGAGCAGCCAGCCGGACACGACCCAGAGGGTCCCGGCGAGCCACCCGAGGGCGAGGAGCGCAGCGAGGGCGAGCGAGGCGGTCAGACTTCTGCTGTTCGTGTTCATGTTCGACGACTCTGCCCCGAGAAGAGGACAGCGGCATCCGCCCGGATACTCAGGCCCGGTACTCAGTTCCGCCCACCGCGCCGCACGCGGCCCGCACGGCCCGTAACCCCGCCTCGACCCTGCCGGACGCAATCCCGCCACCGGACCCTCGGCGTCGCGCCGGTGGTAAAATCGGCCGGATGGAGGACCCCACGACGCAGGTGTGGCGCGCCCTGGGCGGGGACCCGCGGTCGGCACCCGAGGTGGTCCGCACCGGCCGCGCGGTTTGGACGTCCGTGACTCCGGTGGCGACGCTCGCCCGGACGGCCGTCGAGGTGTGCGCGATGGCCGCGGCCGAGTTCACCGCGTCCGACGCCGCGGGCCCCGCGGCCGTTCCCGGTCCGGTGCGCTGCGATGCGGGCGGTGTGGCGGCGGCGTTCACCAGCGAGCGGCACCTGCGGGTGGACGGTCGTCCGCCCGCCCTGTTCGCGCCGCTGTCGCGATTCTGGCCCACCTCGGACGGCTGGGTGCGCACACACGCCAACTACCCGCACCACCGCGACCGGTTGCTGACCGCCCTCGGACTCCCGCGGCTCACCGCCCGGGAGCAGCGGTCCGCCGCACCGGACGCGGCGGAAGCGGTGGCGGTCGAGGCGGTGGCGGCCGAGCTGGCCGACCGGAGCGCCGTGGAGGTGGAGCGGACCGTGCAGGTGGCGGGCGGGCTGGCGGTGGCCGTCCGGACGCCGGCGGAGTGGGCAGCCCACTCGCAGGGCCGGAGCGCCGCACGGCGTCCACTGCCGCAGATCGAGCGGCTGGACGACGCGGCTCCGCGCCGCGCCCCGTACGGGCGGTTCCGGGTGCTGGACCTCACCCGGGTCATCGCCGGGCCGGTCGCGACCAGGACTCTCGCCCTGCTCGGCGCGGACGTGCTGCGGATCGACCCGCCGTGGTTGCCCGAGTCCGCCGACGCGCACGCGGACACCGGGTTCGGCAAGCGCTCGGCTGCGCTGGACCTGTCCGGGCGGTCGGGCCGTGCCGTCGTCGAGGAACTGCTGGCGGGCGCCGACATGGTGGTCACCGGGTACCGGCCCGGCGCGCTGGACCGCTACGGACTGGCCCCGCACGACCTGGTGGCGCGGCACCCCGGCCTGGTCACGGGCCGACTCGGTGCATGGGGATCCGACGGGCCGTGGGCGGGACGCCGGGGGTTCGACAGCCTCGTGCAGGCGGCGAGCGGCATCGCCGTGGTCGAGGGGCGCCCTGGGGGTGCTGTCCCGCGGGACCGGGTCTTCGAGCCCGGCAGGCTCCCGGCCCAGGCCCTCGACCACGGCAGCGGGTACCTGCTGGCGGCGGCGCTACTGCGGTGCCTGAGCGAGCGGCGCGCGGGCGCGGCGGGCAGCCGGATCGTCGAGCTGTCGCTGGCCGGCACGGCCGCCTGGCTGCTGGACGGGCTCCCGGACGAGGGCAGGACGACGGCGCCGGGGGACGGCGGGGCCACCGGCCCCGGTCCATGGCTCGCGGAGCGCACGAGCCCGCTCGGCCGCCTCCGCCACGTGCGCTCCCCGGTGCGGTTCGACGGCGGACCGGACGACTGGTCGCGGCCGCCTGGACGGCCCGGCGCTGACCCGCCGCGCTGGCGGGACTGAGCCGCGCCGGAGCCCCGGCCCGCCCCGCCCGGACCTCCGTCGCGGGGCGGACCGGGGCGGTCAGGTCAGTTCGTTGCCGCCTCCGCCGTCGAGCTTGCGGGCCTTCCCCTCGGCGTTCTTCGGCTTCTTGCGCTCCACCCCCACGCCGCCCCAGAAGGCGAAGCCCGTGATCCTGATCCGGACAGCCCCGGGCACGCCGTCGCCGGTCGCCGACTGGTCGAAGCCGCCCATGATGCCCAGGCCGCTGATCTGGACCTCCGCGTCGTGCGGCACGGTGATGTGCACACCGCCCATGATCGCGGTGGCGCGGACGACCACCTCCCGGTCCTCGAACCGGGCCTCGCGCAGATCGATGTCCGCACCGCCCCAGAAGCAGAAGCAGGTGAACACGCGGCTGACGGTCCAGCGGCCCTTGCGCACGAATCCGCCCATCACCGCGACGCCGCCCCGCGAGGTGGGCTCGCCACCGATCCGGTCGGCCCACCCCCGGCCCCGCTCGCCGGTGACGGGGGTGGCGACGGTGCCGGCGGCGGGCAGGTCCTGCACGAGCGGTTCCAGGTCGCCCCTGGTTCGCGCCCGGTAGACCGAGTCCAGGCGCTCGTCGAACTCCTCCGTGTTCAGACGGCCCTCGGCGAACGCGTCCCTCAGCAGCTCCGCCACCCGGTCGCGCTCACCGTCTGAAGCCCGCATCCCGGGCAGATCGCTCGTCATGCGCGAAGCCTACGCAGGGACGGAGGGCACGTGGACCCCGCGGTCCACGTGCACCGGACCGCCCGCCGGAACCCGGCTCAAGATCCGGCCCGCAGCAGCGGCTCGCCCAGCACCACGGCGGCGACCGCGCAGCCGAGGACCGCGGTGGCGAGCCTGGTCCGGCCGCGCCGGCTCAACTCGATGGCGGTGCCGGAGAGGATCAGCGCGACTCCGTAGAGGCCCAGAGTCAAGAGCGAGGGCTCCGGGACGAAGCGCACCACCAGCGCCCCGGCCACCGCGACCATGACCACCGCGGCGAGGGCGCCACGCAGCCGACGTGCCTGGCGGGGGGTCAGCCGCCCGGCCCCGGCCCCGGGCCCGGGTCGCAGAGCGCCGGGAGCGTTCGCCGGCCGCTTCGCGTCGGCTGTCGCCGCCCCGTCACCGGGCGCCGTCGTCTCGTCACCGGATGCCGTCATGGCGGTCGAGCCTAATCCGTGCGCCTCCTGGGCACGGCGGCGGGTCCGGGAGGCAACCGCGGCGGACCAGGGAGGACCGGCAGCAGGCCGAACGGAATCGGTGGCGGACCGGAGATGACCGGCGGCGGACCGGAAGGGACCGGCGGTGGGCCGCAGGGTCCGCTCCACGGACCGCTGCGCCACCCCGGCCAGTTGGCGGCGGTCGGACGGCGCACCGGTCGTCAGCACCGGCAGCAGCACCGCCTCGGCGCGCACGCCGCGGGAGCCCAGCACCCGCAGGACCGACGCGGCGAGGGTGTCGCCTCCGACGAACGCCGGGAGCGTGCTGGGCCCGTCGCCGGACCGGTGGTAGCGGATCGCCACCGGCTGCACCGGGGTGCCCGCGTCCACGGCTGCCTGGAACACCGCGGGCCGGAACCGGCCCCGCGTCCGGCCGCACCGGGTGGTGCCCTCGGGGAAGGCGACGACGGTGCGGCCGGAGCGCAGCACGTCGGCCAGCCGGGAGACCGTCCCGGGCAGGGCGCGCAACCGGTCGCGCTCGATGAAGAGGGTGCCTCCGCACCGGGCCGCGGCCCCGAGCAGCGGGTACTCCGCCACCTCCCGCTTGGCGAGCGTACGGCCGGGTTTCTCGCCCGCCAGCACCGCGACGTCCAGCCACGAGACGTGGTTGGCCACCACGAGTACCGGGCCGGCCGCGGCGACCCCGGTGACCGTCGTGCGGACGCCCAGCGCGGCGGTCAGCGCCCGCGCCCAGCGGCGCACGAGTGCTTCGCGGCACCCGGTGGGCAACCGCCCGGTCAGCGGCGCGGCGACGAGGCCTGCCAGCAGCAGCACGCCGGCCGCCAGGCCCCGGACGCAGCGCAACCACCCGGGTGCCGACCGCCCCTCCGCCCGCAGGCACGCCGACGGGGCGCACGGGGACGAGGGCGACCACCAGCCCGTCGGGGGGGTGCCTCTATGTTTTTCGTCAAGTCGAGGCTGGCCGTTGTGGGTGGTTTCGTGGTGGTTATGCGGCGAGGGTGATGGTGGGGGTTCGGGGTTGGTAGTAGGTGCCGTCTCGGAGCATGGCGAACAGGACGCTGATGCGTTGGCGTGCGAGGCGGAGGAGGGCTTGGGTGTGGGTTTTGCCGCTGGCGCGGTGCTTGTCGTAGTAGGCGCGGGAGGCTGGGTCGGCGTTCATGCAGGCGAAGGCGGAGAGGAACATGGCCCGCTTGAGCTGCCGGTTTCCGCCTCTGGGGGCGTGTTCGCCGTGGATGGAGGTGCCGGACGATTTCGTGGTGGGTGCGAGACCGGCGTAGGAGGCGAGGTGGGCGGCGGTGGGGAAGTTGGTGCCGTCGCCGATGGTGGCCAGCAGGACTGCGGCGGTCCTGACGCCGACGCCGGGCATCGAGGTCAGGACCGGGGAAAGAGGGTGAGCCTCCAGCAGGGTGGCGATCTGGGCTTCCAGGACCCGGCGCTGTTCATGGACGGCGCCGAGCAAGCGGGCCAGCGACGGGATGACCGTGTCCAGGGTGCCGGCCCCGGGCACAGTGACGGTCTGCTCGTCGAGAGCGTCGAAGACGTCGTCGATCAGCCGGGCGGCCATGCGCGGGGCCTTGGGCCGGATGAGCTCGACGAGTCTGCGGCGGCCGGCTTTGCGCAGGGCGGCCGGGG
>NZ_AUKR01000017.1:0-140889 GCF_000424845.1 Streptomyces sp. TAA040
TTTCCAGGGACACCCCGCCACACACCGGTACATGACGTCACGTCACACACGAGACCGACGAACCGGACCGATCCTGTTCGTGCAATGACCCTGGAGCGGAAACAGTGGGCCACCAGCTGGACCGACACCGGAAAGGTGTTCACCCAGGAGAACGGCGCCTGGCTGCACCCCGAGACGGTCTCCGTCACATTCCGCCGCATTCTTTCCGCGACCGACCTCCCGCCAACGACCTTGCGTGACCTACGCCACGTCGCTGCCACTCTCACCCACGGTGGTGGCGGGGACATCCACACGGTCAAGGAGACGCTTCGACATTCGACGATCGCCCTGACCTCGGATACGTACACCAGCCTGCTGCCCGAGTGGGACCGGGAGATCGCCGAAAAGGCCACCGGCCTGATCCCCAGGGTTCGCAAGTCCGCACAGGTGCCGAGTGATCCAAGGCCGTCCGCTCACGCATCGCTCACGCACGAGGGCGAAAACGAAGCAGCGTCCGAGCCCACCGAAGCGGACCCGGACGCTGCCTAGCAGGTCAGAGGGGCTTTCCCCCCCACCCGAAGCGGTAGGCCGTGTGGGACTCGAACCCACAACCAATGGATTAAAAGTCCACTGCTCTGCCAATTGAGCTAACGGCCCGCCCCAGAAGCATAACCGCCCTGCTGCCCGTCGCTCGAAGGCATGGGTCGCCAGGGGCCGCGGGGCCACACCGGTGGCCCGGCCGGGCCACCGGGTGGACACGGGTGGGAACGGACCGGGCCCCGGCGGACGCGTGGTCCGCCGGGGCCCGGGGGCCTGCGGGGCGGGCGGCCGCGTCGGCGGTCGTCCGGCCCGCGGGCCGCAGTCACCACTCAGCCGTTGCGCTTCCAGCGGGGCTTGTCGGCGCGGCGGTCGGAGGAGCGGCCACCGGCCGGTGCGGCGGTGCCGCTGAACTCGTCCCGACGGCCCTGCGGGCGACGGTCGTCGCGGCCGGACGGACGGTCGTGCTCGCGGCGGAAACCGCCGCCGGTGCCGCGGTCCTGGCGGTCGAAGGAGCGGCCCGGACGGTCGTCGCGACGGAAGCCGCCGCGTCCACCACGGTCGTCCTCCCGGCGGTCGCGGTTGTACGGACGGTCGCCGCCGCGGCGGTCGTCCCGGCTGCCACGACCCGCGGGGCGGTCCTGGCTGCGGCTGCCGCCGCGGTCCTGGCGGTCGAAGGAGCGGCCCGGACGGTCGTCGCGACGGAAGCCGCCGCGTCCGCCACGGTCGTCCTCCCGGCGGTCGCGGTTGTACGGACGGTCGCCGCCGCGGCGGTCGTCCCGACGGTCGAAGGAGCCGTTCTGCTTCCGCTCCTCGCGGGACGCGGCAGCCCTGCGCTCCTGCTCGGCACGGGCCTCGGCAGCCTTCGCCTCCTGGCGGGCCTCCTCGGCGGCCTCGGCGGCCAGCGCCTCGGCGGCCTGGGCGATGGCCTCCTGCGGATCGTCGCCCCGCTCACGCGCGGCACGGGCGACCAACTGGTCGGCCTCGTCACGCAGTTCGGAGGCGCGGCGCTGGGCCTTCTCCAACTGGCCGGTGAGCTCGGTGACCTCGCGGGCCGCCTGCTTGGCCGCGTTGCCGGTGGCCTCGGCCTGCACCTCGGTGAGGGAGCGAACGCCGGTGATCCGGACGACCTCCTCGTCGAATGCCTCGCCGCGGCCGATGAGGTGGCGGCTGGCGTCGACGCCGGCGTCCTCCATCAGGCGGAAGATCTGGCGCCGCTGGTGCGGCAGCGCCAGCGACACCACGCTGCCGGACCGGCCGGCGCGCGCGGTGCGTCCCGAGCGGTGCAGGTAGTCCTTGTGGTCGCCGGCCGGGTCCACGTTCAGGACCAGGTCGATGTTGTCGACGTGGATACCGCGGGCTGCCACGTCGGTGGCGACGAGGACGTTGACGCGCCCGTCCTTGAAGTCGTTCAGGGTGCTGGTGCGTGCGCCCTGGGTCATGCCGCCGTGCAGCGCGTCGGAGGTGACGCCGGACTCGCGGAGCTGCTCCGCGACCCGGTCCGCGCCCAACTGCGTGCGGACGAAGACGATGGTGCGGCCGCCCTTGCGAGCGGCGATCGCGGCCGTGACCGGGGCCTTGTCCCGCGGCTTCACGATGAGCACGTGGTGGGTCATGGTCGTGACGGCGCCCTGGGCGGCGTCCACCTCGTGGCTGACCGGGTCGACCAGGTAGCGCTTGACCAGGCTGTCGATCTCGTTCTCCAGCGTCGCGGAGAACAGCATCCGCTGGCCGCCCTCGGGCACCAGGTCGAGCAGCTCGGTGACCTCGGGGAGGAAACCCAGGTCGGCCATCTGGTCCGCCTCGTCGAGCACGGCGACCTGTACGTCGTCGAGCGAGCAGGCGCCGCGGTTGATCAGGTCGCGCAGCCGGCCCGGAGTGGCGACCAGGACGTCGACGCCCCGCTCCAGGGCGCTCATCTGGCTGCCCATCGAGGTGCCGCCGCAGACGACCTTCAGCTTCAGGCCGAGCACGTCGCCGTACGGCTGGAGGGCGTCCGAGACCTGCATGGCCAGCTCACGGGTCGGGGTGAGGATGACCGCGCGCGGGCGGCGCTTGGCGGTGCGGCCCCCGGAGAGCCGGGCAAGGGCCGGGAGGCCGAAGCTCAGCGTCTTGCCGGAGCCGGTACGGCCGCGGCCGAGGATGTCCTTGCCCGCCAGCGCGTCCGGAATGGTCGCGGCCTGGATGGGGAAGGGGGTGGTGACGCCGTTCTGCGCAAGCTTGCGCACCACGGCGTCGGGGAGGCCCAGTTCGGTGAACGTGGGGCCGGTGGCCTGCTCCGTGGTGTCCTCGGCGAGCTGCTTGTCGAGCTGCTCGACCTCGGGCGCAACGGTTTCAGGGGTGACAACAGACATGCGAAATGCGAACCTTCCGGAGTTCGGCACGCGCCACAAACTTCCGTGATTCGCACACGACCGCCTCAGTGCGGTCAGCCCACGGCTAAGCAAAGGAACGCGCCACACGGCGCGCTTCGGTTGGGGCGCCGGGCAAATGGGATCAAACGATCTACCAGCATACGCACCCCGCGGCAGGCTCGGCAAACTCGCCCCAAGCGGAGTGCGCGACGTCACGCTGGCTGCGCCGCCGGTGAGGGCGGGCGAGCCGCGAACGGCGAGGTGCACCGCCGGTAGCGAGCGCACCTTCTCCTCCTTCAATGCGCGCCCCCGTGTGTGTGTTCCCGCCCGACCGCACGGATGTGCCGATTCCCGACGTGCCCCGGTGCGAGCGGGGAGCGGGGCCGACAGCGGCCGACAGGTGAAGGGCGGCGTGGAGAGCCGCGTGGAGAGCCGCGAGGAGCGGGTGATCAGGCCCCGGCGCCGGGTTCGCCGGAGCCGCTCCCGGTGTCACCGCCCCCGTCGTTGCCCCCGCCTCCGCCGCCGTCGCCTCCGCCGTCCCCGCCGCCCGTCGGGTCGGGCGGGGTGTCGCTCGGGCTGTCCCCGGGGTCGGGGTCCGGAGTGTCGGACGGCGGTGCCGGTGGTTCCTCCGACGACCCGCCCCCGGGCCGGTCGGACTTCGTGGGCCGGCCGGGGCCCGGAGCCCCGGGGCGGCCGTCGTCCTTCGAGCGGGTCGGCGACACCACGGGCTCCTCCGCGGTGTCCGAGCCCCTCCCCCGGTCGGTGCCGTCCCGCGCCGACGACCCGGCGTCGCCCTTCGCCTTCGCACCTCGCCGCTCCCCGTCGCCCGCGGCCCCCTTGCCGTCCTCGGCGGCGCGCTCGGGGGGAGTGTGCCGTCCCCACGCGTCGACGCTTCCGGAGCCCTCGGGGCTGGGCTTCGAGGAGTGGCCGACGGGCGCGCGGTCGTGGTCCTCCTCGGGCGCGCCGACGGTCATGCAGCCGCTCAACGCGGTCAACACCACCGCGGCGACGGTCGTGCGGGACAGGGCGCGGCGACAGCGCACGGGCAGGTACCTCCGGGAAACGGGGAAGGGGTGGGCACCGTGACCAACTCCGCAGCCGGTCCCGAGGACACGCCCGATCCCGAACCGGACCGGCACCGGGAAGGGCCCGGTATCCGCAGGAGCAGCCGGTGCGGGCGCCCGCAGCGGCCCGGCGCCCAACGGCCTGACGTCCGTCGGTCCGAAGGTCCGAGGGACGTCAGGCCGACAGCCCCCGGGTGACCAGCAGACCGAGGTACAGGGCACCCAGGCCCGCGAGGAGGGTGCCCAGGACGTTGACGACCGCCGGTACGAGGGCCCCCCGTTCGGCGAGCCTCAGGGTCTCGTAGGAGAACGTCGAGTACGTGGTGAGCGCACCGCACAGGCCGGTGCCGAGCAGCGCACCGGCCGCCTCACCCGCCGCGCCCCCGAAGGCGAGCCCGGTCAGCACACCCAGCAGCAGACTCCCGGTGAGGTTGACGACGAAGGTGCCCCACGGGAACACGGAGTCGTGGCGCGACTGCACCGCCCGGTCGATCAGGTACCGCAACGGACCGCCGACGGCGCCGCCCAGCGCCACCAGGAGCCAGTTCACGGCCGTGCCCCCTCCCGGGAGCCGCGGGCGTCCTGCGGCCCGGAGGATCGCCGCGCCAGCAGCGCGCGGGTGGTGCGCACCGCGGCCCAGACGGCCGCCAGCGCGCTCAGCACGGTGCCGGCCAGGTAGGCCGGGGCGAGGACGATGGCTCCGTCGTCCAGCAGCCCGGCGATGTCCAGCGCGTAGGCGGAGTAGCTGGTGAAACCGCCGAGCAGACCGGTGCCGAGGAAGGGGCGCAGCAGCGGGTGCGAGGTGGCGGGGCTCTCGACGAGCAGCACCATCAGCACCCCGATCAGTGCGCATCCGGTCACGTTGACCACGAAGTGCGCGGCCGGGAAACCACCCGGGCCGTCGGACCACCACTGCTCGACCCCGTACCGGCCCAGCGCCCCGAGCGCGCTGCCGACCGCGACCACGCCCAGTACCTGCCACATCCGGCCGCCGAGGGTCTCGGCCCGCTGGGCGGGCACGCGGAGGTCGACGTCCGGATCCACCGGCTCCGAGGCACCGGCCCCGGCGCCCTCGGGCGCAGGCTCCGAGGCGCGGGCGGCGGCATCGTCGGACGCGGGCTCCCGGGCGCGGGCGGCGGCACCGGGTGCGGCACGGCCAGCCCCGGAGCCCTCGGCCTGCTGCGGTTCCGGCTGCGGTTTCGAACCCGGAGGACGCTGCCCGCCCGCGGCCGGGGGCCCCTGTCGCCCTCCCCTCTCCGGGGGCGACCCGCTCATGCCGCCGGCTCGGGGGCGGAAACCGCTTCGCTGCACATCGGCCCCATTCTCGCGCTCCTGCCCCCGCCGCGCGAGGGTCGGCCCGTGCTCGTGCCGGCGCCGCACGGGCGCGAGCCGGAACGACGTGCCGCGGGCCCGCGGCACGGGGGTGCACCACCGCCGTCGTCGCGGCTGCGGGCGAACGTCCCGGACAATGGCCGGGTGCTGGAAATGACTCGAGACGCGTTCGAAGAACTGGTCAGCGAGGCCCTGGACCAGGTGCCGCCGGAGCTGACCCGGCTGATGGACAATGTGGCGGTCTTCGTCGAGGACGAACCCGACCCTGCGGAGCCGGAGTTGCTGGGCCTGTACGAAGGGACGCCGTTGACCGAGCGCGGCGAGTGGTACGGCGGTGTGCTGCCGGACCGTATCTCCATCTACATGGGCCCCACGCTGCGCTTCTGCGAGAGCGCGGAGGACGTGGTGCACGAGGTCTCGGTGACCGTGGTGCACGAGATCGCCCACCACTTCGGCATCGACGACGAGCGGCTCCACCAACTCGGCTGGGGCTGACCCTCCCGGCCGGGGCCACCGCCCACCGCCCCGGCACGCGCCGGGACGCCGTGCCGCGCGGCCGTACCCCGCGCACCGGGGCCTGCCCGGAGGGGGCCGGGGCCCAAGGAGCCCGGACGGGGCCGGGGCCCAAGCGGACCGTTTCGGCATAGTCGGTGCCGACCGGGGCATATGGCTCCGCATGGCCCGTTCCCCCGTCAGTCCGGTCCGTACCGCCGCCGCCCGCCTCTCCCGCGCGATCCACGGTGCGGGGGGCTCCGCCCGAGGCGCCGCGGGCGCCTTCCGGCAGCGGACCGGCGGGAGGAGCCGGTTCGAACCCGGCCGCTCGCTGCGGGCGGCCCCGCACCCGGTCGCCCGGGTGCTGGGGTTGTTCGCGATCACGCTGCTCGGGGCGTGGCTCGGCCTGCTGGTCGTGGGCAACGTGCACAAGCCGGTGGGTCCGATGGACACCACGATGACTCTGCGACCGTCCCTCAGCGGCGGAACGAAGATCAACATCGCGCCGCTGGGCGCGCTGGAACTGGAGAGCCACCGGGCCCCGCTGCGTCTGGACGTCGACGTCACCCGGCTCGACCCGGACCGGGTCGGCTCGCTGATCGACCGCCCGGAGCGGATCAGCGGCATCCAGGACAAGGTCACCCACGATGTCGAGGAGGGCACCAAGGACCTGGCGCTCCGGTCCTGCGCCGCCGTCGTGGCCGGGGCGACCGCGCTGGGACTCGGCGTGTACCGCCGACCGCGCCGGGCCCTCGCGGCGGGCGGCCTCGCGTTGACGCTGCTGGTGGCCTCCGGGGGCGCCGCGCTCGCCACCTGGAACCCCAAGGCGGTGCTCGAACCGAAGTTCTCCGGACTGCTGGCCGGTGCGCCGAGCCTGGTCGGCGACGCGCGCAGCATCGTCAGCGACTTCAACACCTACCAGGCAGAGCTGGCCCGGCTGGTGACCAACGTCACGAAGCTGTACGAGGCCACGTCCACCCTGCCCACCTTCCAGCCCGACCCGACGACGACCCGGGTGCTGCACGTCTCCGACATCCATCTCAACCCGGCGGCCTGGGCCATCACCAGGTCGCTGGTGGAGCAGTACGAGATCGACGTGATCATCGACACCGGGGACACCATGGACCACGGCACCGGCGCGGAGAACGGCTTCCTCGACCCGGTGGAGGACCTCGGCGCCCCCTTCGTCTGGGTGCGCGGCAACCACGATTCGATGACCACCCAGGAGTACCTGGAGGGCAAGGAGAACGTGCACGTGCTGGACGAGGGCGTCCCGGTGGACGTCGGCGGTCTGCGGATCGCCGGCTGGGGCGATCCGCAGTTCACACCGGACCGCTCGGTCGAGGCCGCCGGAGATCCCGCCGAACGCGAGGAGGGCCGGGCGCTCGCCGCCGCGCTGCGCGCCCAGCGCACCGCCGGCACTCCGGTGGACATCGCCGCCGCGCACAACCCGACGATGGCCAGGGAGACCGACGGCACGGTCCCGCTCGTCCTCGCCGGGCACACCCACAACCGCAAGCAGTACGACCTGCCGGAGGGCACACGGTTGATGGTCGAGGGCTCGACCGGGGGCAGCGGCCTGCGGGCCGTGGAGGGCGAGGAACCGGACAAGGTGCAGGCCTCGGTGCTCTACATCGACGACGCCACCCGGGAGCTCCAGGCCTGGGACGAGATCACACTGGGCGGACTGGGGCTGACCAGTGCCGAGGTCAGCCGGCACCTGCTGACGGAACCGGGCGACGAGGACCCGGGACCGACCCCCTCGGCGGAACCGGGCGAATCCGCGGACCCGGGCAGCAGCCCTTCCGCGGACCCGTCGCGGAACCCGGACGATTCCGACGCCCCGGACGGTCCCGCGGCCGGCCCGCCCGCCGGCGAAGGCTCCGCCGGCGACGACTGAACGGCGCCGGCGCCCGTCCGCCGACCTGCCCCGCCCGGCGCCCCGCGCCGTCCCCTGTTTTGGCGAACGGTCCTGGTATCCCATATGCTTCTCACGTCCCCGACGCGCTGCACACAGCGTTCAGGTGGGCCATCAGCCCTCATCGTCTAGTGGCCCAGGACGCCGCCCTTTCAAGGCGGTAGCACGGGTTCGAATCCCGTTGGGGGCACGCAACACCTGTGCGAGAATCATGCGCACACACCTGGTCCTGTGGAGCAGCTTGGAGTGCTCGCCACCCTGTCAAGGTGGAGGCCGCGGGTTCAAATCCCGTCAGGACCGCTGCAACCCCCGGGTTGCGTGGCTGGGTAGCTCAGTTGGTACGAGCGATCGCCTGAAAAGCGATAGGTCGCCGGTTCGATCCCGGCCCCAGCCACCGCGCGTCATCAGGGAGAAGCCCCTGCCGGAGCAGTCCGGCAGGGGCTTCTCCCGTGAGAGGACCGTCGGCGGCCACCCCGACGGCCCCCGCTCCGCGCCCGTGTCGGCCCCCGGCGGGTGCGGGCGGAAGGCGCCGCGAGCGGGACGGGACGGAATGCAGTCGCGTTGCGGGGGCCTCTGGTGAGATCCTGTGGCCCCTATGTCCACTGCACCTGTCCTCACCCTGCCTGCCCTGCTGGAGCGGCTCCCCGAACTGATGCCCCGCGACGAGCGGCGGTTGGGCCGCCGTCTGGAGGGCCTGCGCCGTGTCCGCCGACCCGAGGCGAAGCAGCAGGCCCTGGAGGAGATCGCGGGCCAGATCGAACAGGCCGAGCAGCGGGTGGCGGCTCGGCGGGCGGCGGTCCCCGTCATCACGTATCCGGAGCAGTTGCCGGTCAGCCGGCGGAAGGACACGATCCTGGAGGCGATCCGGGACCATCAGGTCGTGATCGTCGCCGGGGAGACCGGGTCCGGCAAGACGACGCAGATTCCGAAGATCTGCCTGGAGCTGGGCCGGGGGGTGAAGGGCCTGATCGGGCACACCCAGCCGCGGCGGATCGCGGCCCGCACGGTGGCCGAGCGGGTTGCGGAGGAGCTGCGGACGCCGCTGGGCGAGGCGGTGGGCTGGAAGGTCCGCTTCACCGACCAGGTGGGCGAGCGGACGCTGGTGAAGCTGATGACGGACGGCATTCTGCTGGCCGAGATCCAGACCGACCGCGAGCTGCGCCAGTACGACACGATCATCATCGACGAGGCGCACGAACGCAGCCTCAACATCGACTTCCTGCTGGGCTACCTCGCCCAGCTCCTCCCGCGCCGGCCGGACCTGAAGGTGGTCATCACCTCCGCGACGATCGACCCGGACCGGTTCGCCCGTCACTTCGGCCGGTACACCGGCACCCCCGCAACCCCCGCGGTGCCCACGGCAGCCGCGCCCGCCGAGGGCACCGCGGCGGAGGACGAGGGGCCGCGGGCGCCGGTGATCGAGGTCAGCGGCCGGACGTACCCGGTCGAGGTGCGGTACCGGCCGCTGCTGGACGAGGGGGACGGCGGCGGCAGGGGGCCGGGCAAGGGCGGCGAGGACGGCGAGCGGGACCAGGTCGCCGCGATCTGCGACGCCGTGGACGAACTCCGGGACGAGGGCCCCGGCGACGTACTGGTCTTCCTCTCCGGCGAGCGGGAGATCAGGGACACCGCGGAGGCGCTGGAGAAGAGGCGGCTCCCTGGGACCGAAGTGCTGCCGCTCTACGCCCGGCTGTCGCACGCGGAGCAGCACCGGGTCTTCCAGCAGCACGGCGGGCGCCGGATCGTGCTCGCCACCAACGTGGCCGAGACCTCGCTGACGGTGCCGGGCATCAAGTACGTGGTCGACCCCGGGACGGCGCGGATCTCCCGCTACAGCCACCGCACCAAGGTGCAGCGGCTGCCGATCGAACAGATCTCACAGGCCAGCGCCAACCAGCGCAAGGGCCGCTGCGGGCGGACCTCCGACGGCATCTGCATCCGGCTGTACTCGGAGGAGGACTTCCTCTCCAGGCCGGAGTTCACCGATGCGGAGATCCTGCGCACCAACCTGGCCTCGGTGATCCTCCAGATGACGGCGGCCGGCCTGGGCGCCGTCGAGCGGTTCCCGTTCATCGATCCCCCGGACCACCGCAGCGTCAAGGCCGGCGTGCAGCTGCTGGAGGAGCTCGGCGCGCTCACCGTGGAGGGGGAGCAGACGCCCGGCACCTCGCGGGAGGGGTCGAGGGGGGAGGCCCCGGAGCGCGCGCAGGGCGCGGCAGGGCAGGCGCCGGAGGCGACGTCCGGGCCCGGGCGGTCCGCCCGACGGGGGGCGAAGCGCGGGCGCGGCGGCGCTCCCGGTCTGACGGCGATCGGCCGCAAGCTGGCCCAGCTGCCGGTCGACCCCCGGCTGGCGAGGATGGTGCTGGAGGCGGACCGGAACGGCTGCGCACGCGAGGTGATGGTGATCGCGGCGGCGCTGTCGATCCAGGACCCGCGCGAGCGCCCGTCCGAGAAGCAGCAGCAGGCCGACCAGCAGCACGCCAGGTTCCGGGACGAGACCAGCGACTTCCTCGCCTTCCTCGATCTCTGGCGATACACGCGCGAGCGGCAGCGGGAGCTGTCCTCCTCGGCGTTCCGGCGGATGTGCCGGTCGGAGTTCCTGAACCACCTGCGGATACGCGAGTGGCAGGACATCTACGCGCAGCTCCGCCAGGTGGCCCGGACGATGGACATCCGGATCGCGGAGGAGCGCGACGAGGACGCGGCGCCGGACCTGGTGCACCGCTCGCTGCTGGCCGGGCTGCTGTCGCACGTCGGCCTGAAGGCGACCGAGGAGGCCGCCGGCCGGGGCAGCGGGGGCAGCAGCGCACCGGAGGGCGGACGCGGTGCCGGGAAGAACGAGTACCTGGGTGCCCGCAACGCGAAGTTCGCGGTGTTCCCCGGGTCGGGCCTGTTCAAGAAGCCGCCGCGCTGGATCATGTCGGCGGAGCTGGTGGAGACCTCGCGGCTGTGGGCCCGGGTCAACGCCCGCATCGATCCGGAGTGGATCGAGCCGCTGGCCGCGCACGTGGTGAAGCGCACCCACAGTGAGCCGCACTGGGAGCAGAAGCAGGCGGCCGTGATGGCCTACGAGAAGGTGACCCTGTACGGGGTGCCGATCGTGGCGCAGCGGAAGGTGAACTACGGGCGGATCGACCCGGAGACCTCGCGCGATCTGTTCATCCGCCACGCGCTGGTCGAGGGCGACTGGCGGACGCACCACCAGTTCTTCCAGGAGAACCGGAAGCTGCTCGGCGAGGTGGCGGAGCTGGAGCACCGGGCGCGGCGCCGCGACATCCTGGTGGACGACGAGACCCTGTACGACTTCTACGACCAGCGGCTGCCCGAGGACGTCGTCTCGGGTGCGCACTTCGACGCGTGGTGGAAGCGGCGTCGCCGGGACGAACCGGACCTGCTGAACTTCGAGAAGTCGATGCTCATCAACGAGCGGGCCGGGCAGGTCACCAAGTCCGACTATCCGGACAGTTGGCAGCAGGGGCCGCTGCGCTTCCGGGTGAGCTACCAGTTCGAGCCCGGAGCGGACGCCGACGGGGTGACCGTCCATCTGCCGCTCGCGGTGCTGAACCAGGTGACGCAGGCGGGTTTCGACTGGCAGATCCCGGGGCTGCGCCAGGAGGTGGTGACCGAGCTGATCAGGTCGCTGCCGAAGCCGATCAGGCGGAACTGCGTCCCGGCACCGAACTTCGCGGAGCGCTTTCTGGAAGCCGAGGGCGACCGGCGCGCCGAGGCCCCGCCGGAGGAGCCGCTGACCTCGGCGCTGGCCCGCGACCTCCAGCGGATGACCGGCACGCTGATGCAGCCGGCCGACTTCGGCTGGGACAGGGTCCCGGGCCACCTCAGGGTCACCTTCCGGGTGGTGGACGAGCGCGGCCGCACCGTCTCCGGTGTGCCGGGCGGCGCGGAGGACAAGGACCTGGAGGCCCTGGTGGAGCGGCTGCGGCCGAAGACCAGGGCAGCGCTCTCCCGCGCCTTCGAGGACGCCGCCGAGCGGGCCGGCCGGAAGCGCGACGGAGCGGCCGGGGGCCGCGGGGACGTCAGGGACGGCCGGAGGGGCCGGGCAGCCGCCGACGCGGCCGGTACGGCGCCGTCGGCAAGGACGGCGGGTACGGCGCCCGGCACCGCGTCCGGGGAGACGGCCGACGCCCCGGCCGCGATGCGCCGGACGGGGCTGACCTCGTGGACGCTGGGCACCCTGGACCGGACGTTCGAGACCCGCCGGGGCGGGCAGCCGGTCCGCGCCTTCCCGGCCCTGGTGGACGAGGGCACGTCGGTGTCGGTGCAGCTCTTCGACACCGAGGTGGAGCAGCAGCGGGCGATGCGGCAGGGCACCCGGCGGCTGATCCTGCTCAACCTGCCCTCGGATCCGGCGAAGTTCGCCCGGTCCACGCTGACGAACCAGCAGAAGCTGGCGCTGTCCAGCACGCCGCACGGCAGTGTGCAGGCGCTGTTCGAGGACTGCGTGAGCGGGACGGTGGACCGGCTGGTGGCGGCCCGCGGCGGTCCGGCGTGGGACGAGGAGGGTTTCCGCAAGCTGTTCGACGCGGTGCGCGCGGACGTGGTCGACGCCACCGTGCGGACGGTGGGCCAGGTGCGGGAGGTGCTGGCGGCCTGGCAGGCCTGCGAGCACCGGATGAAGTCGCCGCCGATCAGCAGCAGTGCGGTACTGGGCGAGTCGGTGGCCGATGTGCGGGCTCAGCTCGGCGCGTTGGTCTGCCCCGGGTTCGTGACCCTGCACGGGGTGCGGAAGCTGCCGGATCTGCTGCGCTATCTGATCGCGGCCGACCGTCGGCTCCAGCAGCTCGCCGGCAACGCCCAGCGGGACGCGGCGCGGATGGCGAAGGTCAAGGAGATGCAGGACGAGTACGCGTGGCTGCTGGAGCAGTTCCCGAAGGGCCGCCCGGTGCCGCAGCAGGCCCGGGACATCCGCTGGATGATCGAGGAGTTGCGGGTCAGCTATTTCGCGCACGCGCTCGGAACGGCCCACCCGGTCTCGGACAAGCGGATCGTCAAGGCCGTCGACGCCGCCGTCCCGCAGGCCCGTTGAGCGGGGGCGCGGGCCCCGGGCAGGCGCAGACGGCCGCAGACGGGCCCGGGCAGCCGCCGGAGGGGCGCGCCCCGGCCGGCCGGGGCGCGGGCGGATTGGCACTGCGCCCCTGAGCTGCTGTAGAGTCTGGTCTCGCACCCGGTCGCACCGGGAGCGAAAGCCAGGTCCTGTGGAGCAGTTTGGAGTGCTCGCCACCCTGTCAAGGTGGAGGCCGCGGGTTCAAATCCCGTCAGGACCGCAGTACCAGGAGGGGCCCGCATCGTTCGCGATGCGGGCCCCTCCTGCGTGTGTTCCGTCCGCAGGCCCGTGCCCGTGCGGGCGGCGACCGGAGCGGTGCGGGCACCGTACGCCTTGACGGCACTACCCTCGGCGAGTATTCGTGCAGGAGGAGGGGGTGACGCTCGTGCCGGCATCGAAGTCCCCGCGGCACGCGACCGGGGCGCTGCTGCGCGCCCACCTCTCGGCGGCCACCGGCCTTCCGCACGCCTCCCGCTGGTGCGCGGTGTGCCACCGGCTGCGGCGCCTGGCCATGGAGGCGCCATCGACACCGTCCGCGGCGCTCGGAGAGCAGCCGGGCCCCGCCGCCACACCCTCGGCAGGACCGCGCGCCTGCGCGCCGCGCGGCGCGGAGCGGGACGTGACCCCGGACGCGCCGGGAGAGCGCGGGGCGGGCGCCACAGGAGAGCCCGGGGAAGCCGGCGCCCGGGACGGGGCTCCCGCGCCGCTGTGACGGAAGCACCGTTCCCGGCGCTGTGGAGATGCGAGGGTTGGAACGGACGGCGGCAGGTGCGCGCCGGCAGCGGACTGCAATACCGCAGGACGGGGCAGGGGGGCAAGCACCGGCCGCTGTGACGGGAGTCACCCAACTCCCCTCGGAAGGGGGGAAATTAACCTCGTTCCTACACCCGGTCAATTTAATATGTGCAATTGCACTTCCTTCACCAGCGGTTGCGGACACCGGTTCCCGGGCGGGCGCCGCCACCCCGTCGGACCCCCGAGGCTTCGCAGTCCCCCGCCTCACCGGCCCGGGACACGGGCACCGAGAGCACCCCGGAGCCGCCCAACGACCGGTGAAGCCACCCGGCACGAGCGGAGTCGGCCACCGGGGAGCGGAGGCGCGGACGGGCTGCCCCGCGCAGCATCTGACGGGCCGTTTGCCTGCGGACACGCAAAATCGCGCCGGACCCGGCGGAGTCCGACGCGATCAACGACCTGGCCCTAAGGGGACAGCAGCCGGGGCGCCTCTTGCGGTGAGCTGGTGCTGTGACGTGCCCGAATGGGTGTCCGGACCGTCCGATGTGAAGTTGTTCAGGCCTCGCTGCGCTGCTGCGGGATGCCCGCGAGTAGAGCGCGCACCTCCGCCTCGCGATAGCGGCGGTGCCCACCGAGCGTGCGGATGGACGTGAGCTTGCCTGCTTTTGCCCAGCGCGTCACCGTCTTCGGGTCCACGCGGAACATCGTGGCAACCTCAGCCGGGGTCAGCAGCGGCTCGGCATCAGGGGTGCGAGCGGTCATGAGCGGCCTCCTCGGGAGAACCGAACCATCACGGTTCTTTCCTCTAAATTCTGCACCTTGACCCGCGTTGCCCGAAATGGCAGACGCGGGCCGAGTCGGTTATAGGACGAACGGCTTGTCCTCGGCACTACAACTACACCATCCGTCCAGCCGCGTCGGCCAAACCGATGGAATTGCCCTCTCAGGTGTTCAAGCTCGACGGATGACGATGGAACATGTCATAACGGACAGTCAAGCGACCGTGACGATCAGTGACAAACCGTGAGCAGCCCACACCGGAGCGAACAAGACACGCATTACCGAAGTGTCCGTCCTTGGCGGGACGGACAAGGAGGCCCTCCCGGACTCCTTGTCCTATTTTGACACGAGGGACGGCCTTGAGAGCAAGAGCACGAGTAAGTGCCATCCGTCACGCTTGAGTCGATCGCCCGAATCACGCTCTTGATCCCGTTCTGCCCCCAGGTGCCGACGCGTCGACGCCGCCAGCCCGTTTTAGCACGGTTGGTCATCACTTGAGCAGGCCCAGTTGTGTAACGATCAAGCACGGACACATCCGGGCCGCTCCCCGGCCCCGTCCGCGCCGCTCCTCCGCCCACCGCAGCGGAAGCCGCGCGCCCCCGGCCGGGCCCCGCGCACCGCCCCGCGGCAGACGGCCGCCGAGCCGCACCGGCACCGCTTCCAGCGCCGCCGACAGGCGGCCCGGAACCGTCCGGCGCCGCGTCAGCTCGCGAACTGCCGCTCGCGCACCGCTCGCCAGCGTTCGGTGAGCACGTCGAAGAGCTCGCCCGCACGCTCGGCGTCCCCATCCCGCAAGGCCGCCAGCCCCTCGGCGGCCTCCGCGGCCGAGTGATCGGCCGCGAGCTGCTCCCCGGGGATGGTGTGCACCAGCCCTCCGTAGTCCAGCTCCACCAGCGAGCGGGGGTGGAACTCCTCCAGCCAGCGCCCCACATCTACCAGGCCCTCGACCAGCGGCCCCTCGCCGAGCTCGGCGCGGAACAACTTCAGCGCACGGGCGAGCCGGCGCCGGGCCTGGGCCATGGGTGTGCGGTAACTCAGCTCAAGGCCTTGCGGCACCTTCCCGTAATTCCGCTCTTCATCCCTGAAAATCAGAAACCATCGGATCGGGACGTGCCACAGCGCCGTCCTGATCCACGGCCGGGACTCGGAATTCTGCGGGTCCGCCGCCCGCCAGCGGTCGAAGTCGGCGACGGCCCGCTCCCGAAGCACCGGCGGCACCGCCGCGTCCTTCACCGGCGGCGGCAGCTCGTCACCGGCCTCGTCGAGCGCCAGCCAGCCCCGCAGCCTGGTCCGCCACGGGCAGACGCACGTCACACCCTCGACCTCGGCGACGAAGGCGTCGGCGCTCTCGCGTTCCGGCACCAGCACCGGCGGCACCGACAGCAGCGCGGTCAGCGAGCGGCGCAGCTCGTCCTGCGCGCCGGGCCGGTCCTCCCGCGCGGCGTACCGGGCCCAGTGGCTCCGCTCGGGCTCGGGGAACGCCGCCAGCGGCTCGTAGACCCGCAGATATGCCGTGTAGGGCACCGTCGGGGCCGGCACAGGTGCCACGGAGCGCCCCTCCCTTCGTCACTGACCGGACTGTTCAGGACCGGTCCACTCGTCCGTCGATGGCGGGCGGGACCCGACCCGCGGGGCGGCGGGAAGGCCGTCCGCACCGCGGGCCGGCGCCGTTCCTGCACGGTCTCCCCCCGGTCCACCCGATCTACCCCGATAGTGGCACCGCCACGATCCGCCGCGCCGACAGGTCGTACGCTGCTGCACACAGGCCCTCCCCACCCCGCCGGAGGGTGTCCCACGCGACTACAGGAGTCACCACAGTGACTGACGTACGTCCCGCCGTCAGCGTCGACGGACCGCCTACCGACAATCCCCTGCGCACCCTGTTCCGCTCGGAGCAGGGCGGCCACGAGCAGGTGGTGCTGTGCCAGGACCGCGCCAGCGGCCTCAAGGCCGTCATCGCCGTCCACTCCACCGCGCTCGGCCCCGCACTCGGCGGCACCCGGTTCCACGCCTACGCCGACGAGGAGTTCCCCGAGGAGGCCGCCGCCCTGGACGCGATGAACCTCGCCCGGGGCATGTCCTACAAGAACGCGCTGGCCGGCCTGGCGCACGGCGGCGGCAAGGCCGTGATCATCGGCGATCCGACGCGCGACAAGAGCGAGGCGTTGTTGCGCGCCTACGGCCGCTTCGTCGCGTCGCTCGGCGGCCGCTACGTGACGGCCTGCGACGTCGGCACGTACGTGCAGGACATGGACGTGGTCGCACGGGAGTGCCGCTGGACGACGGGGCGCTCCCCCGAGCACGGCGGCGCGGGCGACTCCTCGGTGCTCACCGCGCTGGGCGTGTACCAGGGCATGCGGGCCGCGGCCCGCCACCTCTGGGGCGACCCCGCTCTGGGCGGCCGGAAGGTCGGGGTGGCCGGGGTCGGCAAGGTCGGCCACCACCTGGTGCGCCACCTCCGCGAGGAGGGTGCCGAGGTGGTCGTCACCGACGTCCGCGCCGAGTCGGTGGCCCGCGTACGGTCCGAGCACCCCGAGGTCGGGGTCGCCGCGGACACCGACGCGCTGATCCGTATCGAGGGTCTCGACATCTACGCCCCCTGCGCCCTGGGCGGCGCGCTGAGCGACGAGACGGTGCCGCACCTGACCGCCCGGGTGGTGTGCGGAGCGGCCAACAACCAGCTGGCCCATCCGGGGGTGGAGAAGGACCTCGCCGGGCGCGGTGTGCTCTACGCGCCGGACTACCTGGTGAACGCCGGCGGCGTGATCCAGGTCGCCGACGAGCTCCACGGCTTCGACTTCGTCCGTGCGAAGGCAAAGGCGGAGAAGATCCACGACACCGCACTGGAGATCTTCCGGCGCGCCGACCACGACGGCGTGCCGCCCGCAGTGGCGGCGGACCGGATCGCCGAGCACCGGATGCACACGGCGCCCGCGGCCTCCTGAGCCGCCGGGTCGGAGCGCGGCGTCGCCTGGCGGCGCCGCGCTCCGACCCAGGGACCCCCGGGAGGCCGTGTACCGCCCCGCTGCGGGCCCCGGACGGAGCCGGGCGGCCCGCGGGCCGCCCGGCTCCGTCCGGGGCCCGCAGCGGGGCGCTGGACCGAAAGCGAGACATCCCACACCACCCCGGGGCGGGACACGCGTTGCGACTGAGGTAACATCGGGCGTGACCAGGGAAGAATCGGTCAAGGGGCGCGTCGGGCACCCCCCGGGGCGACCGGGCGGCGTACCGTACGGCGGCGGAAGCAGGTACCGTTGAGGCCCTGAGAGCCGGTCCCTCGTGTGAGGGTCCGCTCTGAATCATGAACGCGTGTCAAGACTCTGGGGCCGTCGAGCCCCGTCGTTGAGGGGGTCGAGCCATGGGGCGCGGCCGGGCCAAGGCCAAGCAGACGAAGGTCGCCCGCCAGCTGAAGTACAACAGCGGCGGGACGGACCTTTCGCGTCTGGCCGAGGAGCTGGGCGCATCGACATCGAACCCGCCGCCTAAGGGCGAGCGGGTCGAGGACGATGAGCTGGACGACAACCCGTACGCACAGTACGCGGAGCGGTACAACGAGGAGGACGAGGACGACGAGCATTCGTCGGACTCGACCTCTCAGAATCGAAGGCGTGCTTGACGCGTACCTCAGCGTCCTCGCACCCCCGGTGCTCTGTCCAGCAGCACTCAGGAACCGGTCCGGCCCTCGGCCGGACCGGTTCCTGTGCTGTCCGGGCCCTGACCGGCAGCAGGGGCTCCGTCCGGGTCGCCGCGGTCCGCTTCCGGGCCCGCGCCATTCGCGGCCCGTGCCCCGGTCGGCGGTGACCACCGCCGCGGCCCGGGGTTGAGCGGGGCACGGCGGCGGTGCGGGTTCAGGCCGCGTGGTCCCCGGTGAGGGAGACGGCCTCGGGCCGGTCGCCGCGCTCGGTCACCTCGCCCGCGACCCAGGCGTCCACGCCGCGGTCGGCGAGGGTCGCCAGCGCCACGTCCACCGATTCCGGCGGCACCACCGCGACCATGCCGACGCCCATGTTCAGTGTCCGCTCCAGCTCCGCGCGGGCCACACCGCCGACCCGGCCGACGGTGTCGAAGACCGCCCCCGGGGTCCAGGTGGAGCGGTCCACCCGGGCGTGCAGCCCGTCCGGCACGACCCGGGCCAGGTTGCTGGCGAGCCCGCCCCCGGTGACGTGCGAGAAGGCGTGCACCTCGGCCGTCCGGGTGAGGGCCAGGCAGTCCAGCGAGTAGATCCGCGTCGGTTCCAGCAGCTCCTCGCCCAGCGTGCGCCCGAACTCCGGCACCTGCCGGTCCAGCGCCCAGCCGGCGCGTTCCAGCAGCACGTGGCGGACCAGGGAGTACCCGTTCGAGTGAAGTCCGGAGGAGGCCATACCGAGGACGACGTCCCCCGCACGGATGCGGTCGGCGCCCAGGACGCGGTCCGCCTCGACCACGCCCGTCCCGGCTCCCGCGACGTCGTACTCGTCGGGGCCGAGCAGCCCGGGGTGCTCGGCGGTCTCGCCGCCGACAAGGGCGCAGCCGGCCAGGACGCAGCCCTCGGCGATGCCCTTGACCAGTGCGGACACCCGTTCCGGCACCACCTTGCCGACGCAGATGTAGTCGGTCATGAACAGCGGCTCCGCCCCGCAGACCACGAGGTCGTCGACCACCATGGCCACCAGGTCGTGCCCGATGGTGTCGTGGACGTCCATCCGCTGGGCGACGGCGACCTTGGTGCCGACGCCGTCCGTCGCGGAGGCGAGCAGCGGGCGCTCGTAGCGCTTCAGCGCGGAGGCGTCGAACAGCCCGGCGAAACCGCCGAGGCCGCCGAGCGACTCCGGGCGCTGTGCCTTGCGCACCCACTCCTTCATCAGGTCGACCGCGCGGTCGCCGGCCTCGATGTCGACACCGGCGGCCTTGTAGGACACCCCGCCGGCGGCCGACTCCTCGGCCTGCCCGGTGTGCTCAGTCATGTCTCTCCGTTGCAAGGTCGGTTCACGGACGCCGCAGCGCGTCCGCGCCGCCCGGTCCGGTGAGCAGGGCCCGGACGCCGTCGACGTCCGAGGCGGCACCCGGCTCGGTCTCCGGCTGCGGCCTGCCCTGCAGCTCCGGGTCCGGCAGGTCCATCGGGTACTCGCCGTCGAAGCAGGCGCGGCAGAGGTTCGGCTTGGCGATCGTGGTCGCCTCGATCATCCCGTCGGTGGAGATGAACGACAGCGAGTCCGCGCCCAGCGAGGTGCCGATCTCCTCGACGCTGAGGCCGTTGGCGATCAACTCCGCCCGGGTGGCGAAGTCGATCCCGAAGAAACACGGCCACTTGATCGGCGGGGAGGAGATCCGCACGTGCACCTCGGCCGCCCCGGCCTCGCGCAGCATCCGCACCAGGGCGCGCTGGGTGTTGCCGCGGACGATCGAGTCGTCCACCACCACCAGCCGCTTGCCCCGGATGACCTCGCGCAGGGGATTGAGCTTGAGCCGGATGCCGAGCTGGCGGATGGTCTGCGTGGGCTGGATGAACGTCCGGCCCACGTAGGAGTTCTTCACCAGGCCGACGCCGAACGGGATTCCGCTGGCCTCGGCGTAGCCGACCGCGGCCGGGGTGCCGGACTCCGGGGTCGCTATCACCAGGTCTGCCTCGGCGGGTGCCTCGGCGGCGAGCCTGCGGCCCATCTCCACCCGGGAGAGGTACACGTTGCGACCGGCGATGTCGGCGTCCGGGCGGGCCAGGTAGACGTACTCGAAGACGCAGCCCTTCGGCGCGGGCTCCGCGAACCGGCTGGAGCGCAGCCCGCCCTCGTCCACCGCGATCATCTCGCCCGGCTCGATCTCCCGGATGAAGGAGGCGCCGACGATGTCCAGGGCAGAGGACTCGCTCGCCACCACCCAGCCGCGTTCCAGCCGCCCGAGCACCAGCGGGCGGATGCCCTGCGGGTCACGGGCCGCGTAGAGGGTGTGCTCGTCCATGAAGGTGAACGAGAAGGCGCCCTTGACCTTGGGCAGCACCAGCGGGGCCGCCTCCTCGACGGTCAGCGGCTTGCCGTCCTCGTCGGTCTGCCCCGCGAGCAGCGCGGTGACCAGGTCGGTGTCGTTGGTCGCGGCCACCTGGGTGGCCCGCCGCCGGTCGGTGGCTGCCAGCCCGGCGACCAGTTCCGCGAGCTCTGCGGTGTTGACCAGGTTGCCGTTGTGGCCGAGCGCGATGGAGCCGTGGCCGGTGGCCCGGAAGGTCGGCTGGGCGTTCTCCCACACCGAGGCACCCGTCGTGGAGTACCGCGCGTGGCCCACCGCGATGTGGCCCCGCAGCGAGCTGAGGGCTGTTTCGTCGAAGACCTGCGAGACCAGGCCCATGTCCTTGAAAACGAGGATCTGCGAGCCATTGCTCACCGCGATTCCCGCGGACTCCTGTCCCCGGTGCTGCAACGCGTACAGACCGAAATAGGCGAGTTTGGCGACCTCTTCACCCGGTGCCCAGACTCCGAAGACGCCGCAAGCGTCCTGGGGGCCCTTCTCTCCGGGGAGCAGGTCGTGGCTGAGTCGTCCGTCACCACGTGGCACGCTGCCGAGTCTAGACCGCGGGGCGCCCGCTGCCGAACCGGGGTGCGGGTCGGAACACGTTGACCTGCGAATCCCTGATTTGCTACGAGAGCGAGGTCACCGCGGGACTGTATGGTCGGCCAGTCGCGCCCCGTTGCCGGGCGCCCCGCACCGGCCCCGGTGCGGTCCTCAGCCCAGGACCGGGAGCTGGGCGGTGAGGTTCGCCCGCGGGCCGCCGGCGGACACCGCCCCCGCGGCGACCGCATGCTCCCAGCCCAGCCGGCCGGTGGCCAGGCGGACCCAGGTCAGCGGATCGGTCTCGACGACGTTCGGCGGGGTGCCCCGGGTGTGGCGCGGCCCCTCGACGCACTGGACCACCGCGAACGGCGGGACGCGGACCTCGACGGCACCGCCCGGCGCCCGCGCGGCCAGCGCGTCCGCCAGTACCCGGACGGTCGAGGCCAGCGCATAGCGGTCCAGCGACAACGGGCTGCCGGTCGCACGCGCCAGGTCGTCGGTGTGCACCACCAGTTCCACCAGGCGGGTCACGGCGAAGTCCAGGGCGCGCATCGCGCCGAAGCGATGCGGCAGCAGTACGTCCTCCCTGACCGCCATCTCCAGCACCGGCTCCAGCTCCTCGGCCGCGGCGTCCACCGCGGCGGCGGGGTCCTTCACCTCCACGGCCTCGCGCCGCGTCCTGGCGTCCAGCAGGTCAGCGATGCCCGCGGTGGACACCGCCCACCGGGAGAGGTCGGTGCCGGGCCTGCGGGCGGCGGGCGCGGGTTCGGCGAGCAGCCGCGGAACGGCGTCGATCTGTCCGGCGAGGTGCACCAGCAGGTGGTGCACGTCCCAGCCCGGCAGGCCGGAGTCCGCCGTGAGCTGGTCGGGAGTGCAGCCGTGGGCGGCGGTGCGCACCGTCTCGACCTGCGCGGCGAGCGCGTTCCGCACCCGGAGGGGATCGTAGGCGCGCGGTGTGCGTCGTGCGGAAGGCATGGCAGGAGCGTATCGGGCGCGCACCGGGCACACCCGCCGTGCGGCTGTCCCGTAGGCGCCGGGCACGGGGTGTGCCAGGATGCGGCACATGCCTATCGCGGATCGCCATCTCGCCGACGACGAAGAGCTGGTGCAGGTCACCCGCCAGCACTGGACCGAGATGGTCGGTGAGTTCCTGGTGCTCTGCCTGATCTGGATCGTGGCCGGAGCGCTCATCTGGGTGCTGCCCTCCGGGGAGGAGTGGAGCGACACCGGCCTGTACGTGGTGGTGGGCGCGGCGGCGCTCGCCTCGCTGTGGTTCTGGCTGCTTCCGCTGCTGAAGTGGCGCAGCACGATGTACATCCTCACCACCCGCCGGATGTACAAGCGCACCGGCTTCCTGACCAAGGCCGGGCGCAGCATCCCGCTGATCCGGATCAACGACGTGTCCTTCAAGGCGTCGCTGTGGGAGCGGATGATGCGCTACGGCACGCTCAACATCCAGTCCGCGTCCGAGCAGGGCATGATGACGCTCAAGCACGTGCCGGACCCGGAGGGGCTGAAGGCGCTGATCTACCGGCAGGTGGACGAGGAGCAGCAGCGGCACCGGACGGGCGGCCCGGTGCCCCCGGAGTACGGGCAGCCCGGGCCGGGCGCGGGCGGGCCGGGCGGCATGATGCCGCCGATGCGCTGAGCCGCGGCACCCGCACGCCGAACGGCCCGCCGCCAGCACCGGAGGGTGCCGGCGGCGGGCCGTTCGGCGTTCCGCTCCCGGACGCGCCCCGGGCGCCGGTCCGGCGGCGCCGGGGGCGCGTTTGGGATCAGGTCAGGCCAGCAGGGCGGGGATGGTCGCCTCGTGGACCCGGCGGAGTTCCGCCAGCGGCACGGTGAACTGGCCCTGCACCTCGATGTCGGTGCCGTCGACGACACCGATCCGGGTGAGCGGCAGGCCGCGTGCGCCGCACATGTCGTTGAACCGGAGCTCCTCGCTGCGCGGCACCGCCACGACCGCGCGGCCCGCCGACTCGGAGAACAGCAGCACGAACGGGTCCGCGCCGTCCGGGACGACCAGCCGGGCGCCGTGTCCGCCGCGCAGGCAGGACTCGGTGACGGCCTGGATCAGGCCACCGTCGCTGAGGTCGTGCGCCGCGTCGATCATGCCGTCCCTGGAGGCGGCGATCAGGATCTCGGCGAGCAGCTTCTCGCGGGCGAGGTCCACCTGCGGCGGCATGCCGCCCAGGTGCCGGTGGACGACCTGGGACCAGGCCGAGCCGCCGAGCTCCTCATGCGTCTCCCCGAGCAGGTAGAGCAACTGCCCCTCCTCGGCGAAGCCGACCGGTGTGCGGCGGGTGACGTCGTCGATGACGCCGAGCACGCCGACCACCGGCGTCGGATGGATGGCGGTGTCGCCCGTCTGGTTGTAGAGCGAGACGTTGCCGCCGGTGACCGGGGTGCCGAGCTCGGCGCAGGCGTCGGCCAGACCGCGGGTGGCCTCGGCGAACTGCCACATGGCGTCCGGGTCCTCCGGGGAACCGAAGTTGAGGCAGTCGGTGACGGCGAGGGGCTTGGCTCCGGTGGCGGCGACGTTGCGGTAGGACTCGGCGAGCGCGAGCTGCGCCCCGGTGTACGGGTCGAGCTTCGTGTAGCGGCCGTTGCCGTCGGTGGCGACGGCGACCCCGAGGTTGGTCGCGTCGTCGATGCGGATCATTCCGCCGTCCTCGGGCTGGGCCAGGACGGTGTTGCCGAGCACGTAGCGGTCGTACTGGTCGGTGATCCACGCCTTGGAGGCCTGGTTCGGCGAACCGACCAGGGCGAGCACATCGGCACGCAGTTCCTCACCGGTCCGCGGCCGGGGCAGCTTCGCCGCGTCGTCCGCCTGGAGGGCGTCCTGCCACGCGGGGCGGGCGTAGGGGCGGTGGTAGGTCGGGCCCTCGTGCGCGACGGACCGCGGGGGGACGTCGACGATCTGCTCGCCGTGCCAGAAGATCTCCAGCTGCTCGCCCTCGGTGACCTCACCGATGACGGTGGCGATGACGTCCCACCTCTCGCAGATCTCCAGGAAGCGGTCGATGTTGCCGGGCTCGACCACGGCGCACATCCGCTCCTGCGACTCGCTCATGAGGATCTCCTCCGGCGAGAGCGTCGCGTCGCGCAGCGGGACCGTGTCGAGTTCGACCCGCATGCCGCCGGACCCGGCGCTGGCCAGCTCGCTGGTGGCGCAGGAGAGTCCGGCGCCGCCGAGGTCCTGGATGCCCGCCACCAGGTCCTCGCGGAAGATCTCCAGGGTGCACTCGATGAGCAGCTTCTCCTGGAAGGGGTCGCCCACCTGGACGGCCGGCCGCTTGGCCGGGCCCTGGTCGTCGAAGGTCTCCGAGGCGAGCACCGAGACGCCGCCGATGCCGTCGCCGCCGGTGCGCGCGCCGTAGAGGACGACCTTGTTGCCGACGCCGGAGGCCTTGGCGAGGTGGATGTCCTCGTGCTTCATCACTCCGACGCAGAGGGCGTTGACCAGCGGGTTGCCCTGGTAGCACGCGTCGAAGACGACCTCGCCGCCGATGTTGGGCAGGCCCAGGCAGTTGCCGTAGCCGCCGATGCCGGCGACCACGCCGGGCAGCACCCGGCGGGTGTCGGGGTGATCGGCCGCGCCGAAGCGCAGCGGGTCCATCACGGCGACCGGGCGGGCGCCCATCGCGAGGATGTCCCGCACGATGCCGCCGATCCCGGTGGCGGCGCCCTGGTAGGGCTCGACGTACGAGGGGTGGTTGTGCGACTCGACCTTGAAGGTGACGGCGTAGCCCTGGCCGATGTCCACGACGCCGGCGTTCTCGCCGATCCCGACCAGCATCGCGTCGGAGGCGGGGGCCTTCTCGCTGAACTGCTTGAGGTGCACCTTGCTGGACTTGTACGAGCAGTGCTCGGACCACATCACGGAGTACATCGCGAGTTCGGCGCCGGTGGGCCGGCGGCCGAGGATCTCCCGGATGCGCGCGTACTCGTCCGCCTTCAGCCCGAGTTCGGCCCAGGGCTGCTCGGTGTCGGGGTTCTTGGCCGCGTGCTCGGTGGTGTCGAGGGTCATCAGGCGTCCACCAGCTTCTTGAGCGCCGAGGTGAAGAATCCCAGCCCGTCGGTGGTGGGGCCGGTGAGGGTCTCGACGGCGTGTTCGGGGTGCGGCATCAGGCCGACGACGTTGCCGGCCTCGTTGGTGATGCCGGCGATGTCACGGCGGGAGCCGTTCGGGTTCCCGTCCAGGTACCGGAAGACGACCCGCCCCTCGGCCTCCAGGGCGTCCAGGGTGCGCTCGTCGGCGACGTAGCCGCCCTCGCCGTTCTTCAGCGGGACGGTGATCTCCTGGCCCTCGGCGTAGTCGCGGGTCCACGCGGTGCCGGCGTTCTCGACCCGGAGCCGCTGGTCCCGGCAGACGAAGTGCAGGTGGTCGTTGCGGGCCAGGGCGCCGGGCAGCAGGTGGGACTCGCAGAGCACCTGGAAGCCGTTGCAGATGCCGAGCACCGGCATGCCCGCCCTGGCCTGCTCGATGACCGTCTCCATCACCGGCGAGAAACGGGCGATGGCGCCGCAGCGCAGGTAGTCGCCGTAGCTGAAGCCGCCGGGCAGGACGAGCGCGTCGACCTGCTTGAGGTCGGGGTCGCGGTGCCACAGCGACACCGGCTCGCCGCCGGCCAGCCGCACGGCCCGCTGGGCGTCCCGGTCGTCGAGCGAGCCGGGAAAGGTGACGACTCCGATGCGCGTGGTCATCGGGTACCTCCGTCCACTGGTCCGCCGTCGCGGCGGTCGGGTCCGGCATCCGGCGTGCCCGGCGGCAGGGAGCGCGGAGCACGCCCCGGGAACACGCGGGGTGCCGGAGCGGGGGATTCGACTGGGACCGTCACGCGGCGGCCGCCTCTTCGACACGGACCGTGAAGTCCTCGATCACCGTGTTGGCGAGGAAGGTTTCCGCCAATTCCCGAATCCGGGCGAGGGCTGCGTCATCGACGGGCCCCGCCACTTCGAGTTCGAAACGCTTGCCCTGGCGGACGTCCGCGATGCCCTCGAAACCGAGCCGGGGCAGCGCGCGCTGCACGGCCTGGCCCTGGGGGTCGAGGATCTCCGGCTTGAGCATGACGTCGACTACGACGCGAGCCACTGGTACTCCCGGTGTTGGTGCTTGGCTGCCCATTGCCGTGTGCACCGGCGGAGCGCGGGGCGCCCACCCGGTGATTCGGCTGCGGTGCCAGCGTACCCGCCGCCAGAATCTACGCGGGTAGATATCTCTTCGGGTGGCCTGTACGCCTCATCACATTCAGATCTCGGCACCCTGGACCCCTGCCCGAAACGCCGAAGAAAACGTAGGGTCGGCGATTGCGGCGGGACATGCGGGTAGAAATTCACTGCCCACACATTGCGGTACGGCAATACGGCAATGCCCGACCGTTCGCAGTGAACTAGAGAAAAGGCGAAACCACCTGCCGCGGGCGGGTCGGCCGCCGTCGTACGTCAGCGTGGTGATCGCCCCAGGGATCCGGGCGGCGATCCTCCCCGAAAGGACCGATATCCGTGGCACAGCGCGTTGTGGTCACACTTTCCGACGACATCAATGGCGGGGAAGCGTCCGAGACGATCGCCTTCGGCCTGGACGGGAAGTCCTACGAGATCGACCTGAACACCGCGAACGCCGAGAAACTCCGCACGGCGCTGGCCCCCTTCGTCGAGGCCGGCCGCAAGCGCGCCGGCTCCGGCAGGGCGTACCACCGCACCTCGGTCGCCCCCGACCCGCAGACGGTCCGCGCCTGGGCGCAGTCCAACGGGTACGAGGTGCCGGCCCGCGGCCGCATCCCGAAGAAGGTCTACGAGGCCTTCAGCGCGGCGAGTTGAGGCCTCCGCGGAGCCGACTTGCTTTTCCCCCGGGGTGGTCCGCTAGAGTCAGGGCACACCGCGAGGGCGGGCCGCGGAACGGCCCGGCAGCGCAGGTCGTGCGGGTGTAGCTCAGTAGTAGAGCGCCCTCTTTCCAAGAGGGAGGCGCAGTGTGCAATCCCTGTCACCCGCTCTGAAACTCCGCTCGGTCCTCCGGGATCGGGTAGAGTGCACGATGCGCCACTCGGTGAAAGCCGGGTGGATGCGTGCGGACGTAGCTCAGCTGGTAGAGCGCAACCTTGCCAAGGTTGAGGTCGCGAGTTCGAACCTCGTCGTCCGCTCCATTGCAGAGGACCCCGGCCGGTCGGCCGGGGTCCTCTGCGTTTCCGCTCCCTTTCCGCTGCCCCTCGCGCCGGACTGACAAATGTCATCCAGGTGCGTGACAGCACGCACTGCCGGGCGACCCTCGCCGGGGTGAGGCTGGAGTCATGGACAACGGCGAACACGTGATCAGGACGACGGGACTGCGCCGGCGCTACGGACCGGCCAAGGGACGCGGCGGCAAGGGGCGCGGCGAGGACGGCTTCGAGGCCGTCCGCGGGCTCGACCTGGAGGTGGCCCGCGGCGAGCTCTTCGCCCTGCTGGGCACCAACGGCGCGGGCAAGACCTCGACCGTCGAGCTTCTGGAAGGGCTGGCCGCACCGTCGGCCGGCAAAGTCGAGATCTTCGGCAGCGACCCCTTCCGGGAGCGCGACCTGGTCCGTCCGCGGATCGGGATCATGCTCCAGGAGGGCGGCTTCCCCACCGACCTCACCGTCGCGGAGACCGCGCAGATGTGGGAGGGAATGACCACCGGTGCCCGGCCGGTCGGCGAGGCACTGGAGATGGTCGGCCTCGGCAAGCGCGAGAAGGTCCGGGTGAAGCAGCTCTCCGGAGGTGAACGCCGCCGGCTCGACCTCGGGCTGGCCCTGCTCGGCCGTCCGGAGGTGCTGTTCCTCGACGAGCCGACCACCGGCATGGACGCCGAGGGGCGGCAGGACACCTGGCGGCTCGTCAGGGAGCTCCAGGCGGAGGGCACCACGGTGCTGCTGACCACGCACTACCTGGAGGAGGCCGAGCAGCTCGCCGACCGGGTGGCGATCATGCGGGACGGCCGCGTCGTCACCCTGGGGACGCCGGACGAGGTCACCGCCTCGCAGGAGGCCCGGATCCGGTTCCGGCTGCCGGCGGGCGTCACCGCGGCGCACCTGCCGCTGTCGGTCCCGGCTGCGGTCCGGGGCGACCGCGTGGAGGTGCGCACCGAGCACCTCCAGGAGGCGATGATCGAACTGCTGCTGTGGGCCCGCGAGCAGGACCTGGAGCTTCCCGGCCTGGAGGCCCGTTCCGGGTCGCTGGAGGACGCGTTCCTCGGCATCGCCCGGCAGGACCACGACCTGCCGGACGGCGCGCCCGACGCCCACGGGACCGCGCCGACCGCCGCCCGCACTGCGCAGCCGACCGGAGAGGGAGCACACCGATGAGTACCGAGACCAGCGTCCGCGCCTCGCAGACCGACGCCGGGGGGCGCTCCCGCACCCGCAGGAGGGACCGGCTGCGGGCTCTGGGCCGGGCCGAGATGATTCTGCTGATCCGCAACCGCACGGCCGTGTTCACCTCGCTGCTGATGCCGCTGGGCTTCGTGCTCCTCATGCGGACCAGTGCGGGCAGCGCCACCGAGAACAGCGCGCTGGGCGCCAACTCGCTGGTGATGACGGGCGGCATCGGGATCGTGCTGATCCTGGTCATCTACGTCAACCTGGTCGCCGCCTTCGTCACCCGCCGGGAGGAGCTGGTGCTCAAGCGGCTCCGCACCGGGGAGGCGTCCGACGCGGAGATCCTCGCCGGCACCGCCATGCCGTCGGCCGCGCTGGCGCTGGCGCAGTGCGTCCTGCTGATCCTGGCGGGGACGCTCGCCCTGGACATCGACCTGCCGCAGCAGCCGGTCCTGCTGCTCCTCGGGCTGCTGCTGGGCACCGTCACGCTCACGGCACTGGCCGCGGCGACCACGGCCATCACCCGGACCACCGAGAGCGCCCAGATCACCTCGATGCCGCTGATGATGCTCACCTTCTTCGGCTCCGGGCTGCTGATCCCGCTCGACGTGCTCCCCGACACGGTGGCCACGGTCTGCGAACTGCTGCCCGTCACGCCGGTCATGGACCTGATCCGCTACGGCTGGCTTGGCGAGTCCTCCGGAGCCGAACCGCTGACCGCGCTGGCCCTCGCGCCGGCCTGGACGGCCCTGTCGGTGCTCGCTGTGCGACGGTGGTTCCGCTGGGAGCCCCGGAGCTGACCGCGGGGCCCGGGACGCCACCGGGCCCGGGCCGCCGCGCCGGCCCGCTGAGCGGGCCGCCGCGCCGGCCCGCGGTACCTGCGGGCGCGGGCCGGACAGGCGGTACGCGCGGAAAGAACGGAGAACACGGGTGTCGCCTCGACTTCTGACGGGCTGGTGGGAGCGGCTCGGCAGCGCCGCCCAGGTGGAGATCTACACTCGGTGGTCCTTCCGGTTCCTCGCCGCGGTGTGGACGCTCACGCTGCTGGGACTGCTCGCGGGTGCCCCGGAGCTGGACAGCCGGTTGCGCGTGCTGCTGGTCCTGCTGGTCGTCGCCCAGGGCGTCCTCGTCTGGGGGACCAGTGACCAGGTGCTGGAGTGGTTGGCCGACCGCCGGGAGCGTCCCGACCGGCGCCTGTGGGCCGCGGCCGTACTCGGGGCGGTGCTGATGCTGATCGGTCTGCTGCTGGTCCGGGCGGGCGTGCTGCCCGGCGACGAGGAGGCCGCGGTCTACCTGGTGGCCAGCACACCGGCGGTGACCCTCGTCCCGCTGACCGGAGCCATGCGGCGGGTGCGCCGGGTCGTCGTCCTGGCGGCCGGGTGCGGGCTGGGGACGGCCGCGGCGGTGCTCGCCGCCGGTGTCACCCGGGAGGTGGTGGTCGCCTACGCCGTCGGGACGACGGCCGCCTGCGTCTTCATGGCGTTCACCTCGCGCTTCTCGGTCTGGCTGCTGGAGGCCGTGTACGAGCTGGACGCGACGCGGGAGACCGGGGCCCGGCTCGCCGTCGCCGAGGAGCGGCTGCGCTTCGGCCGCGACCTGCACGACGTGCTGGGCCGCAACCTGTCGGTGGTCGCGCTCAAGAGCGAGCTCGCCGTGCAGCTGGCCGCCCGCGACACGGCCGCGGCGGTGGAGCAGATGGTGGAGGTGCAGCGGATCGCCCGCGAGTCGCAGCGCGAGGTGCGGGCGGTGGTCCGCGGGTACCGCAAGGCCGACCTGGAGACCGAACTCGCGGGCGCCCGCGGGGTGCTGGAGGCGGCCGGGATCAGGTGCCGGACGGACACCACGGCCGGCCGGCCGCTGGCGGCGTCGCTCCAGTCGGCCCTGGGCTGGGTCGTCCGGGAGGGCACGACGAACGTACTGCGGCACTCGGACGCCCGGACCTGCACCGTGCGGCTGCGGGTGGAGGGTGGAATCGCCGTACTGACCATGGAGAACGACGGAGTGGACTCGCGGCGGGCCGGCGGCAGCCCGGCCGGCGCGGGTGAGCGGGGCAACGGGCTCGCCGGCCTGCGGGAGCGGCTGCTGTCGCTCGGCGGCACGGTCGAGGGCGGGCCCACGGGTGAGGGCGGGTTCCGGCTTCGGGTCCGGCTCCCGGCGGAGGAGGATAAGGGCGATGGCTGAGGAGGCGCAGCAGGTGATCCGAGTGCTGCTCGCGGACGACGAACACCTCATCAGGGGCGCGCTCGCCGCGCTGCTCGCGCTGGAGGGCGACCTGCAGGTGGTGGCCGAGGCGGCGTCCGGTCCGGAGGCGACGGCGATGGCCCGCGCGCATCGCCCGGACGTGGCGGTGCTCGACCTCCAGATGCCGGGTGCGGACGGCGTCGCGGTGGCAGGCGCGTTGCGCACGGCGCTGCCCGGCTGCGCCACCATGATCGTCACCGGGCACGGCCGGCCCGGGCACCTCAAGCGGGCGCTCGCCGCCGGGGTGCGGGGGTTCCTGCCGAAGACGGTGTCCGCCCAGCGGCTCGCGGATATCATCCGCACCGTCCACGCCGGCGAGCGCTACGTGGATCCCGAGCTGGCCGCGGACGCGATCAGCTCCGGCAACTCGCCGCTGACCACCCGGGAGACGGAGCTGCTGGAACTGGCGGCGGACGGGGCCCCGGTCGCCGAGATCGCCCGCCGGGCCGGGCTGGCCCCGGGCACGGCGCGCAACTACCTCTCGGCCGCGGCGGCGAAGGTCGGCGCGGCCAACCGGCACGCGGCGGTCCGCCGGGCCCGCGAGCACGGCTGGCTCTCCTGAGGGCACTCCTGGGGAGGCGCCCGGGGGCGTCCTGCGGTGCCTCCCCCGGGCGGGAGGGCGGAGGCACCGCGCCGGGTTGGCTATAGTGGGTCGCGCAGCACAGGCGGACGTAGCTCAGCTGGTAGAGCGCAACCTTGCCAAGGTTGAGGTCGCGAGTTCGAACCTCGTCGTCCGCTCGGTCGAGCGCCCCGCGCTCCCTCGGGCCCCGGTGTCGAAACCGGGGCCCGAGGCATGTCCGCAGGGGGTTCCGGCCGGCGTGCACGGGGAAGGCCACAGGGCACGGGCGGCCGGACCGTCCGTGCGCGGGCGCGGTGCGCGCGTCCGGTGGCCGCGCCGCGGCGGCCGGCCGGGCCCCGCAGCGCCGCCGGTGCCGGTCGCGGGGATCGGGGCCGGGCGCCCCGTGGTCCGCACTACGCTGAGTCCCCCATCGGTTGTCGCCGTCCCTGGAGAGCCCCTTGGCCTGTGATCTGTGGCTGGTCCCCCTCGTCGATGTGCTCTGTCACAGCCCCGACAACCCGTTCGCCCAGGAGATCGCCACCTACGACAAGGCGCTCCACGAGGCAGGCCTGCCCTCGGTCCCGGTGTACGGCTACATGCCCGGGCTCTCCGGGGACGTGGCGCCGGTGGCCGGATTCGACTACGACGCGCTCCATTTCCTGCGCCGGGCGCACCTGCTCCAGCTCTGCGCGCTGGAGGTCACCCCGGTCGACGCGCTCGGCAGCGACTACGAGCAGTTGCTGGAGATGTTCGAGACGACCGCCAAGCAGTCGCACCTGGTGTGGCACTACGACCACGCGGGCGCGTACGTTCCGGTGGACTTCGCGGCACCGCTGGCGAACGACGAACTCCTCGACGGCGGCGGTCCGCTGGGCTCCGGCCACGGGCTGCTGCGGGAGCTGGAGGCGGTGGCGCCGTTCATCGGCATCGACCCGGCCAACCCACCGCCCGCACCGCCGGCTCCGACCGGTCCGACCGAGCTGGAGGAGCCGGCCCTTCCGGCGGTCGCCCCGGACGGCCCCTTCGCCAGGGAGCGGCACGTCTGGCTCGGCCTGCACGCGGCCGCGACCAGGAGCCTGGCTCAGGGGTCGATGATCGTCTTCTCCTGATCCCCCGGCGTGCACGCAGCGGAACGGCGGGCGGGGTCAGCGGGGGTTCTCCGGCGGACGCTGCCGGGGCATGTTCGGGCGGGCGCCGGGCGGCAGCGGGAAGCGCGGTTGCGCCGCGGGCTCCCGCTCCTGCCTCGGCACCCGCTCGCCCGGACCGGCCGAACGGGTGGGCAGCGGCACCGAGGCGGAACGGAACTCCACCATCCAGTCGGTGGTCTCCGCCCGCACCAGTTCGGTGAGGTCCCCGTTGAACCTGCGCAGCACCGCCAGGCAGCGCTCGGCGGCCTCCCCCGCAGTGCCCTCCGTCGGTCCGAGCACCTCGCGGACGGACTCCCCCGCCCACTCGTACTGGAACGCCTCCAGCCGCCGCTGCACCGCCTGCGCGGTGGCGACCGAGCGCATCCAGCCGGACGTCAGCCCGAACCAGCGGTCGCAGGCGAGGCAGAGGGCCGCCCCGAGCAGGGCGAGGTAGCCGAAGTAGCCCGCGTCGCGGACCGTTCCGGCGAGCTCCAGCACCGGTACCGCCACACCCGCGGCCACACCGAGCGCGGTTCCGGCCCGCAGCACCCGGGCGGTCCGCCGCTTCCAGGTGCGGTCGGCCAGATACCAGGCGGCGAGTTGCAGCGCCCCCTCCTCCACCCACTGGTACAGCTCGTCCAGCCGCTCGGCCGGCTCCCCCCAGTCGCCGGTCGGGAACGCACGGCCGAGCAGGTCCCCCCGACCGTCGCGCCTGCCGCCCTCGGGCTGCTTCTCCGGCTGACTCACCCGCCACTCCCAACCACTGGCTGCTCACGGACCGCACTCGAAATACCCATTCCTACCCCCATGCGAGGGGTGCGACGGAACTCCCTCCGGGCCCGGCTGCCGCGCCGGAACCACCGGAATCGACGCCTCCGGCAGCGCGCGGCCCACCGAACTGCCCGGAACACCCTCGGAGGCCCGATCCCACCGTGCACCGGGGACCCGACGGCCTCACTCGAAAGAGTGCGGCCCCGGCTGACGCCCGATTCCCGCCGCGGAGGTCTCCCGCGCCCGTGCCGGGACCCGCCCGCGCGGGGCCGCCCCATGCCGGACGACCCCCGCCCCCGCGCCCGGCCACCTGCTGCCGGCGCCCGTCCGCGGTCCGCTGTGCGCTCCCCGCGGGCGGCGCGGGGCGGCGGCTCCTCTAGGCTGCCCCCCGTGAAGGTCCTCGTCATCGGCGGCGGCGCCCGCGAACACGCCCTGTGCCGCTCTTTCTCCCTCGACCCCGACGTCCGCGAAGTGCACTGCGCGCCCGGCAACGCCGGCATCGCCGAAGTGGCGTCCCTGCACCCGGTGGACGCGCTGGACGGCCACGCGGTCGCCTCGCTGACCGAGCGGCTCGGGCTGACCGCCGCCGACCTGGTCGTGATCGGCCCGGAGGCGCCGCTCGTCGCCGGGGTGGCCGACGCGGTGCGCGAGCTCGGTGTCCCGGTGTTCGGGCCCTCGGCGCAGGCCGCCCGGCTGGAGGGCTCCAAGGCCTTCGCCAAGGAAGTCATGGCCGACGCGGGAGTGCCCACCGCCCGCGCCTATCTCTGCACCACCCCCGAGGAAGTCGACACCGCGCTCGACGCCTTCGGCCCCCCGTACGTGGTCAAGGACGACGGTCTGGCCGCGGGCAAGGGCGTCGTCGTCACCCCCGACCAGGCCGCCGCCCGTGCGCACGCGCTGGACTGCGGCCGGGTGGTGGTCGAGGAGTTCCTCGACGGCCCCGAGGTCTCGCTGTTCGCGGTCACCGACGGTGAGACGGTCGTCCCGCTCCAGCCGGCGCAGGACTTCAAGCGCGCCCACGACGGCGACAAGGGGCCCAACACCGGTGGCATGGGCGCCTACTCGCCGCTGCCCTGGGCGGACCCGGAGCTGGTGGACGAGGTGCTGGCCACCGTCCTCCAGCCGACCGTGGACCGGCTCCGCCACCGCGGGACCCCGTTCTCCGGCCTGCTCTACGCGGGACTGGCGATGACCTCGCGCGGGGTGCGGGTGATCGAGTTCAACGCCCGGTTCGGCGACCCGGAAACCCAGGCGGTGCTGGCCCGGCTGAGGACACCGCTGGCCGGGCTGCTGCGGGCGGCGGCCGTCGGCGAACTGGCCCAGTTCCCCCCGCTGCGCTGGCGCGAGGGGTACGCCGTCACGGTCGTCGTCGCGGCTGCGGACTACCCCGCGTCCCCCCGGACGGGCGACCCGATCTCCGGCTTGGACGAGGTGGCGGCCGCGGACGCCCCGAAGGCGTACGTGCTGCACGCGGGGACCCGCCGGGACACCGAGGGCCGGGTCGTCAGCGCCGGGGGCCGGGTGCTGTCGGTCACCGCGACCGGCTCCGGCCTGACCACGGCCCGGGAGCGCGCCTACCGGGCCGTCGGGCGGATCTCCCTCGACGGCTCGCACCATCGCTCGGACATCGCGGCCAGGGCCGCCGCGGACCAGGACGCGGAGCAGGCGCGCACCGCCGCCCGCGGGGCCTGACCCGACGACCGCCGAGTGCAGGCCCCGACCGGCCGCCCCGGCCGGGGTGGCCCGCGGGACCCCCACCGAGCCGCCCGGGGGAGAGGCCGGGCGGCCCACCGTCCGGGCGCCCGACCAACCCGCCGCAGTCGGGCCATAGTCGGACACCCCCGGCAGCGCCGGTTGTGCAACACCTCTACCCAAAGCCATTCCATCGAGTGACGAAAGCCCGCTCCCGCCGATTCCCCACCGGTCGGCGACTAGGGTTCCGCGCAGCGGGCCCGAGCACCTTTCGATCAAGTGGCCCACCGCACATTGCGATGTCGGTGCCCGGTGCGACAGTGGGGAAGTACCCAGGCACTTCGATACGGCAGGGGTGAGCGACATGGCAGACCCGGCAGCCGGAACACGGTCGGCCCGGGACCACGCGCTGGCCGTGCAGCGGGTCCGCAGCACGGCGTTCGCGGGCGCGTTGCTGCCCGCCGCCGTCCTCGCCCTGCTGCTCAGCGCCCGCGGCACGGGCCGGCTCGGCAGCGGCTGGAACGGCCTGCTCTGGGGGCTCGGCTTGTGCTCCGCCGCGGTGCTGGTGTCCGCGGTCGCCGTCACCGTCCTGATCGTCCGCGCCCGTCCGGCGCTCTCCCCCACCGTCGATCTCCCGGAGGCCTCCGCCCGCGACCTGCACCGGCTGGTGCACGATCTCGCCGACCGCCTCGAAGTGCCCGCGCCGGGCGGCGTCGCGGTCACCCCGGACTGCGACAGCTGGCTGGAGGACCGCGGCGGCCCGGCACCGGTGCTCGTCGTCGGCTCGCCCTTCCTGTGGTGGATGCGGGTCGCCGAACTCCGTGCCGTGCTCGCCCCGGTGGTGGCCGGCACCGGCCCCTCGGCGCACCCGGACATCGCCGCGTCCCGGCGGTTCGTCCGCGCGCTGGACGCCGCGATCGCGGACGGCCGGGCTGCCCGGCCCGCACGCCTGCTGCTCCGGGCGGTCGGCCCGCACGCCGCCGAGATGGAGCGGCTGGTCGCCACCGCCGCCTCCGCCCGCGCCCAGAGCGTCGACCACGGCCTGCGGACGGTCGCCCAGGAGCAGGTCGGCCTGGCGTACGCGGGCTGGGACCGGCTGCTGACCCGGGTCGCGGTGCCGGCCTGGCGCTCCGGCCGCTGGCCCTCGCAACTGGACGCGGGGGTGGTGTCCGCGCTCACCGAGCTCTCCCGGCGCGACCGCCTGGCCGACGGCTTCACCTCCCGGCTGGGCGACCGCCCGGCCTGCGACCTGCTGGAGGAGCCGGGCACGGTGGACGCCGAGGTGTCACTGCTGGCCGCCCGGCTCTTCCACGGCGGCCCCGCCGAGGCCGGACCCGACTGGGCACCGGTGGAATGGCAGGCCTACCCGGAGGAGGTGGTGGACCGGGTCTGGCGGATCGAGGCCGCCCGGCTCTTCGCCGCCCTGGACTCCACCGAGCGGGCCGGTGTCCCGGAGTCCGCGCCCCCGCCGGGGCTCGGCCGACCGACCCTGGCCCGGGTCATGGAACGACTCACCGCGGAGGACGACCGCGCGGAGCTGGCCGCGCTGATCAGCGCCGAGTCGGTGCGCGCCGAGCAGCACGCAACCGGTCGGCAGGGCGCGCAGCCCGGCGGCATAGCTGACGTCCCCGGCGTGGTGGTGCCGATGGGCTTCCCGCCCGCCGGACCGCGCACCGCGCGGGAACTGCTGGCCGACCACATCACCGCCGCCGTCTGCTGCGCCGCGGTCGAGAGCGGCAGCGGCGCGCCGGGGCTCGACTGGCTCGACGGCCCGTCGCTGCTGATCGCCGGCGAGCGCCGCAAGGACCTGGCGCAACCGGTGCTGGCGCTCGCGGAGGAAGGCGACTCCGGTCCGCTACGCGACTGGCTCACCACGGCAGGCGTCCGGGCCGACAAGCCGGTCCGCCTGGTCTGAGTCCGCCCGGCCGGTGCAGCCCGGCCAGGGTCCCGGGCCCCCAGCACCCTGGCCCTGCCCCCGGGCTGCGTCGTCCCGCGTCTCCGGGGGCCGCGGTACTGGGGGCGTTCGTGGCAGAGTCGCGCGCCCCGGACGTGCGCCCTTGGCACCGGTGTCCCCTCGGCCATTCACGACGAACCGTGACGACCCGGCTGCAGCATGTGATCTGCTGGGCTCAGCGTCGGCGGCGCGGACCACGTCGCGGCTGCCCGGTCGGCCCCGGGCGGCCGCGGCGAACCGCGCACGGGCGGTGGTACGACCGGCACCCCGGGTACTACCGACCGGCCCGCACACGTACGGGCGAGAAGCCGACGCGGCACGGACCGGCGCGCCGGAGACACCGGCGGCATCGGGGCAGGCCGCACGGCGGGAGGGGAACACCAGGTGGACACGGAGCAGATCAGGCGGTGGGAGTCGGGCGCGCTGGCGCACGCGGTGACGGACCCGTTCGGACAGGGTCCGCTGCCGTGGCTGCGCGGCAGCGAGCACTACTTCGACAACGGTCAGGTCGTCCCGTGGTACGTCGACCGCAGCAGACTCGACGAGGACGGCCGGGCCTCCGCGTCCGGTCCCGGCTTACCGGGCCCGCGGTCCGGCCGCTCCCACTCGCACACCGCCGACGACGTGAACTGCCAGATCAAGGGCTTCTCCTCCACCAGCTCGGTCGCTCCCGGCGAGTCCATCGACTTCCGGGTGACGGTCAACCCGCCGCAGCCGTTCAGCGTCGACGTCTACCGGATCGGCCACTACGGCGGAGAGGGTGCCGCCAAGATCACCACCAGTCCCCGGCTCTCCGGCATCGTCCAGCCGCAGCCGCTCACCGCGGATCGGACGGTCTCCTGCCACCACTGGTGGCTGTCGTGGCGGCTCCAGGTGCCGGACTACTGGAGCACCGGCGCCCATGTGGCCGTGCTGACGACGGTGGACGGGCACCGCTCGCACATCCCCTTCACGGTCCGCGACCGGGCCAGCGCGGACCTTCTCCTGGTGCTGCCGGACATCACCTGGCAGGCGTACAACCTCTTCCCCGAGGACGGCCGCACCGGGGCCAGCCTCTACCACGCGTGGAACGAGGACGGCCGGCTTCTCGGGGAGCAGGACGCCGCCGTCACCATCTCCTTCGATCGCCCGTACGCCGGCGCGGGGCTCCCGCTGCACGTCGGCCACGCGTACGACTTCATCCGCTGGGCCGAGCGCTACGGCTACGACCTCGCGTACGCGGACACCAGCGACCTGCACGCGGGGCGGGTGGATCCGTCCCGCTACCGCGGGCTGGTCTTCCCCGGGCACGACGAGTACTGGTCCGCGCCGATGCGCCGGACCGTGACCGACGCCAGGAACGCGGGCACCTCGCTCGTCTTCCTGTCTGCGAACTCGATGTACTGGCAGGTGGAGCTGTCCTCGCTGCCCTCCGGTGAGCCCGATCGGCTGCTGACCTGCCGCAAGCGGCACGGTCCCGGCCGGTCGACCCGCTGGCGCGAGCAGGGCCGCCCGGAGCAGCAACTGCTGGGCGTACAGTACGCGGGCCAGGTGCCGGTACCGCATCCGCTGGTGGTGCGCAACGCCTGCCACTGGCTGTGGCACGCCACCGGAGCCGAGGAGGGGGAGGAGCTCCCGGGCATGGTAGCCGGGGAGGCGGACCGCTACTTCCCGCGGACCTCGCTCCCCGAGCACACCGACCGGGTGCTGCTGGCCCACTCCCCCTACCGGGACCGGGCCGGTGCGCGCCGCCACCAGGAGACCTCCCTCTACCGGGCACCGAGCGGGGCGCTGGTGTTCGCCGCGGGAACATTCGCCTGGTCTCCGGCGCTTGACCGCCCCGGACACGTGGAACCCAGAATCCAGCGGGCCACCGCCAACCTGCTGGACCACATCTGCAAGCGGGACTGACCCCCGGCGGGCCCGCGGCCGAGAGGTACGGGAGAATTCCGTATCCGAAACGTCTCTGTTGGAGGAACCGTGTCCGGATTCGTCGAGAAGCCCCAGCCGGCGCAGGTGCCCGGTCTGGTGCACCTGCACACCGGCAAGGTGCGCGACCTGTACCGGAACGGGGCGGGCGACCTGGTCATGGTGGCCAGCGACCGGATCTCCGCGTACGACTGGGTACTGCCCACCGAGATCCCCGACAAGGGCCGGGTGCTGACCCGGCTCTCCCTGTGGTGGTTCGAGCAGCTCGCGGACCTGGTCCCGCACCACGTGCTGTCCACCGACGTCCCGGAGGGCGCTCCCGCCGGCTGGGAGGGCCGGGTGACGGTCTGCCGCTCGCTGCGGATGCTGCCGGTGGAGTGCGTGGCGCGCGGCTACCTGACCGGCTCGGGCCTGGTGGAGTACGAGCGGTCACGGACCGTCTGCGGCCTGGCCCTGCCCGAGGGGCTCGTGGACGGTTCGGAGCTGCCGGGCGCCCTGTTCACCCCGGCGACCAAGGCCGCCGTCGGCGAGCACGACCAGAACGTGCCGTACGAGGAGGTGGCCCGCGAGGTCGGCGCCGAGACCGCCGCCGCGCTGCGGCAGCTCACCCTCGCCGTCTACGGCCGGGCCCGGGACATCGCGACGGAGCGTGGGATCATCCTGGCAGACACCAAGTTCGAGTTCGGGCTGTCGGCCGCGGGCGGCTCGCCGGGCCTGGAGCCGGACACCCTGGTGCTCGCCGACGAGGCGCTCACCCCGGACTCCTCCCGGTTCTGGCCCGCCGAGGAGTGGGAGCCCGGGAGGCCGCAGCCCTCGTTCGACAAGCAGTTCGTCCGGGACTGGCTGACCGGGCCGGACGCGCGGTGGGACCGGGCTTCGGAGACCCCGCCGCCGCCGCTGCCGGCCGAGGTCGTGGAGCGGACCCGGGACAAGTACGTCGAGGCCTACGAGCGGCTGACCGGCGTCCCCTGGGCCTGAGCCGACGCCGTGTCCGGGGCCGGCCCCGGCGACTCCGGGCGGCCCGCGGAGCCGCCGGGGGCCGCGGGACCGCCGCCGGGGGCCGGGCCCGTTCCTGCGAGCGTGCGGACGAGGGCCAGCGCGTGGTCGTTGTACGCGGCGACGGTGCGCTCGGCCGCTGCCGTGTCGCCGTGCTCGACGGCCTCGACCAGCTCCAGGTGCCCGGTCCACAGGAGGCCGTGCAGGTTGCCGCGGGCCCGCAGATGGGGCACCGCGAACACCCAGCAGTGCACCCGGACCCGCTCCAGGAAGTCGGTGATGTACGGGTTGCCCACGAGGTCGCCGAGTTCGCGCCAGAACCTCAGGTCGTAGCCGATCAGGACGTCCAGGTCACCGCGGAGGGCGGCCCGGCGGCAGGCCACCGCCCGCCGCCGGATCGAGGCGAACCGTTCGGCCGGGCCCGGCTCCGGCCGGTGCGCCGAGGCCCGGAACACCCCCTCGACGACCAGCGTGCGCGCCTCCACCATCGTGGTGAAGTCGCCGAGCGTGAAGCGGTGCACCCGGTAGCCGCGGTGCTGGTCGGAGTCGAGCAGGCCCTGCGCGGAGAGGTCCACCAGCGCCTCGCGGACCGGGGTGGCCGAGACGCCGTACTGCTCGGCGATCTCCTTGACGGTGAACTGCCGCCCGGCCGGAAGCCGCCCGGCCAGCACTTCGTCGCGCAGTGCGCCGGCGATCTGCTGGCGCAGCGTGCTGCGGGTGATGGCTGCGGCCATGAGAGCGTTCTCCTCGGTGGGGGCTGCGGCCACTTTAGGGGCTGTCCGGCCACCCGGGAGACCCGGCGAGCGGCCCGCACTCCCGCCGCACCGACCGGATACCGGACGGTCGCCGCCCGGCCGTCGGCAGGGGCGGCGGCAGGCGGGCGTGACCGTCCGGGGCAGACGGTGGGACGTCGCCCTGCCTCAGCGGCCCACCCAGGCGTCCGCGACGGTGAGCGCCTCGTCCAGCACGGCGAGGCCCTCCTTCGCCTCGCTCTCGCTGATGGTGCAGGGCGGCACGACATGAGTGCGGTTCATGTTGACGAACGGCCACAGACCGCGCTGCTTGCAGGCGGCGGTGAACTCGGCCATCGGCGCGTTGTCCGCCCCGGTGGCGTTGTACGGCACCAGCGGCTCGCGGGTCCCGCGGTCGCGGACCAGTTCCAGCGCCCAGAAGACCCCCAGCCCGCGGACGTCGCCGACCGAGGGATGCCGCTCGGCGAGTTCCCGCAGCCCGGGGCCGAGCACCTCCGCACCGATCCGGGCGGCGTTCGCCACGATTCCCTCGTCGGCCATCGCACGGAGCGTGGCGACGGCGGAGGCGCAGGCCAGCGGGTGGCCCGAGTACGTCAGCCCGCCCGGGTAGGGGCGGTCGGCGAAGTCGACGGCGATTCGTTCCGAAATGGCGACCCCGCCCAGGGGGACGTAGCCGGAGTTGACGCCCTTGGCGAAGGTGATCAGGTCGGGGACCACGTCGAAGTGGTCGAGGGCGAACCAGGAGCCGGTGCGGCCGAAGCCGGCCATCACCTCATCGAGGACGAGCACGATGCCGTACCGGTCGCAGATCTCCCGCACGCCGCGGAGGTAGCCGGGCGGCGGCACCAGGATGCCGGCTCCGCCGACCACCGTCTCCAGGATGACCGCCGCCACGGTCTGCGCACCCTCGAAGACGACCGTCTCCTCCAGGTGGGCCAGTGCCCGCTCGCACTCCTGCTCCTCGCTGTCGGAGTGGAAGTGCGAGCGATAGGCGTAGGGGCCCCAGAAGTGCACGACTCCCGCCGAGCCGGTGTCCGAGGCCCAGCGGCGCGGGTCGCCGGTGAGGTTGATGGCCGCGGCGGTGGAGCCGTGGTACGAGCGGTAGGCGCTGAGCAGTTTCGGCCGTCCGGTGTGCAGCCGGGCCATCCGCACCGCGTTCTCCACGGCCTCGGCACCGCCGTTGGTGAAGAAGATCTTGTTCAGGTCTCCCGGGGTCCGCTCGGCGATCAGCCGCGCAGCCTCGGAGCGCACGTCGACGGCGAAGCCGGGCGCGACGGTGCACATCCGCCCGGCCTGCTCCTGGATGGCGGCGACCACCGCGGGGTGCTGGTGCCCGATGTTGGCGTTCACCAACTGGGAGCAGAAGTCCAGGTAGCGGTTGCCGTCGTAGTCCCAGAAGCAGGAACCGGCGGCGCGCTCGACGGGCAGCGGATCGATCTGCCCCTGGGCCGACCAGGAGTGGAAGACGTGGGCCCGGTCGGCGTCCTTGACCTCGGCCTTGCTCATCCTGCGGGTTCCACCGGGGTTGCTGCTGCTCATCGTCCGCCTCACCGCCGTCGCTCAATTGCTCGGATCGCTCAGCCTAATCCCCTCGCCGGATGCGCCCCGGGGGCCGTCCCGGGCCGCACGCGACTGCGTCCCGGCCGGACCGTGGCCCGACCGGGACGCCGCGCCGGGCGTGCGACCCCGCGGAACGGTGCCGGGAGCGGCGGCGGAAACACCGCTCCCGGCCGGTTATGTCACTCTTCGATGCTTGCGAACGCGACGATATTCGCGTCATAGCCCTCCTCCTTGCTCCAGCTTCCCCCGCAGGTGATGAGCCGCAGTTGCGGGCTCCTCGTCGGGCCGTAGACCCGCTGGTTGGGGAAGTCGTCCTTCCGGTACTGCTCGACCGAGTCCACGGTGAAGACCACGGTGCTGCGGTCCTCGCGTTCGATCCGGATCTCCGCACCCGGCCGGAGCGAGCCCACCCCGGCGAAGGCCGCCGGACCCCGGTCGGTGTCCAGGTGCCCCACGATCAGCGCGGGCCCCTGCTCACCCGGGGACGGTCCGCCCTCGTACCAGGCGGCCCGGTCGGCGTCCTCCTCGTCCGGCACGGGCGGGGTGCCGTCCTCCTCTGCGTCGGCGGCGAACAGCTCCACCGTGGAGTCGAGCTGCGGGATGGTCAGCAAGCGCGGCGCGGAGCGCGGCATCACGTCGGGTTCCGGAAGCGGCGGCAGGGTGTCCACCGCTTCCGGCCTGGACACTCCGGCGGCCACCCTGGTGGGGCTGCCGCCCCGGGCGTCGCCGTCGCCGTCCGGCTCGTTCGCCGGTACGGCCGCCAGCAGTGCGGTGGCCACGGCCACGGTGAGAACCGCGGCCACCGCCTCGACCCTTCGGCTGCGCGACGCGAGCCGTTCCTGTCGGGTGCTCATGGATATCCGGGGGCGCGTCACGCCTGGTCCGCGCCCGCCCGGCGCCGCCAGACGACGTAGCCCGCGGCCCCGGCGAGGGCCAGTCCGCCCGCCGCCGCGGCGGCCGTGGTGGTGGCGGTGGGCAGGCCGTCCTCGCCCGCCGCCAGGCCGCCGAGGCCGGCGTGCGCCCCGCCGTGCACCCCGGTGTAGGTGAAGGTGCCGGTCATCGGCTGGTGGTTCTGGCAGTAGCCGGTGACGTGGTACGTCTTGCCGTTGGTGAGTCCCTCGTGCATGACCTTGGCGGTGGCGAATGCCTTGTGGTGGCCCTTGCCGTGGTGCCGGCGGTCCGCCCGGTCGTCGCCGTGGTGCTCCGGGTCGGTGAGGGCCTGGCTGCTCTCGAAGGCGTCCGAGGCGACGGTGCCGTGCCCGCCGTCCTTGCAGGTCGCCTTGATCTCGACCTCGGTGCCGGGGCCGCCCGACGCCGGGCGGACCTCCAGCCCGCCGGCGCTGCCGGTGTCGCCCCCGGCGAAGGCGGGGCCGGCCATGCCGAATGCGAGGACGGTGGACGCTGCGGCGGTGGCGAGAATGCGCATCTTCATGTGAAGCGTGACCTCCGGTCAGAAGGCCCGCGTGCGGAAGCGGATCTTCCGCGTTGTCCGCGTGCCTTCGACCCCATGCCAGCAGCGACCCGGGCAAGTCGCATCCGCTGTACCGCCCGCCGGGTGCCGCGTTGACCCAACCGAGGGCGGTTTGAGCTCCCGTCACCCCGCCGCAGGTCCGCCGTCGCCCGCCCGACGCGGTGTCACCCGACGAGCCGTCATCCCACCCGCTGCCGACGCCCGACCCGCTGCCGTCCGGCGGCGCACAGACCGGGACGGCGACGGGACGGCGGGCAGGTCACTTGGCGTCGAGGTCGCGGCTGCGGAAGCCGGCCAGGCCGAGGGCGAGCAGTCCGGCCGCCAGCGCGGTCAGCACCACCAGCGGCGTCCAGTCCAGTTCCGCGGCGGGCAACCGCGGCACATGGCCGAAGGGCGAGAGATTCTGCAACCAGTCGGGGAACCGCAGGATCTGCCCCAGGTAGCCGACGAGGAACGCGTACACCGGCACCGTCCAGGCCAGCGCGGTGGCCCGCGGCAGCCACCCGAAGAGCAGCAGCGCCACGCCCGCCGTGACCCACAGGGCGGGGGCGTAGGCCAGGGCCGCGCCCACCAGCGCGGGCAGCAGACCGGCGTCCCCCGTCGCTGCGGCGCCGGCCAGGCCGAACCCGAGTCCGGCCAGCAGGAGCAGCAGGGTGCCGCCGGCGAGGGCGACTGCGAGATGGCTGCCGGCCCAGCGGTTCCGGGAGAGCGCCGTGGCGAGCAGCGGTTCGGCGCGGCCCCCGAGTTCCTCGGCCCGGGGACGCAGCGCGGCCGTCACCACGTACGCCGCGGCGACCACGGAGATCACCACCATCACCATCGAGGCGAAGGACTCGGCCACCGAGGCACCGCCGACCTCGGCGAGCGCCTCCTGCACGGCGGTGACGTTCTCCAGCATCTCCTCCGCGTCGGCGAGGATCGAGCCGTAGGCCAGGCCCATCACGAAGAGTCCGGCCGCGAAGCCGGCGAAGGTGCTGCGGTGCAGCCGCACCGCGAAGCCGAGCGGGCGGGTCAGCGCTCCGGAGGCGCTCGGCCGTCCCTGGCGGGCCGGCCGGAGACCGGCACCGACGTCGCGGCGGGTACTGAGCCAGTAGGCGAGACCGGTCGCCGCGGCGGCCAGGGCCACCGCGAGCAGCAGGGGCCACCAGCGGTTGTCGACGTAGACGTAGGTGCGTTGGGCCCAGCCGATCGGGGAGAGCCAGGCCGCCGCACCGCTGCCCACGTCGCCCGCCGCGCGCAGCACGTAGGCCACGCCGAGGACGGCGAAAGCGAGCCCGGACGCACCGCGGGACCAGGCGGTGAGCTGCACGGTGACGGCGGCCACCGCGGCGAAGACCAGTCCCACCCCGGCGTGCGCCGCTCCGTAGAGCAGCGAGCCCGCCCAGTCCACGCCCGCCAGGCCGAGACCGGCCAGACTCGCGGTGAGCAGCAGCGCGAGTGCCAGGTTGGCGAGGACGGCGACGCCGAGTGCCGCCGTCAGCGGCGCGTGGCGGCCGACGACGGCGGAACGGACGAGTTCGGCCCGACCGGTCTCCTCCTCGGCCCTGGTGTGCCGGGTGACGACGAGCACGCTCATCAGCGCGGTCATCAGCGCCACGAACCCGAGCATCTGGTGCCCGAGCATCGAGCCGAAGTTGTAGTCGTCGAGGTAGCGGGCGGGCCCGGACATGGCCAGTCCGGCCGGGCTGTTCATGGTCTCCGCCACCGAGCTGCGGTCGGCCGCGTCGGCGTAGAGGTCGCGGTAGCTGGTCGCCGTGAGCACGGTGCTCAGCGTCAGCGCCAGGAGCCAGACCGGGAGTCGGACCCTGTCCCGGCGCAGGTGGAAGCGGAGCAGGGTGCCGGTGCCGGCGAGGGTGCCGGATCGGCCGGTCCGGCCCGCGACGGCCGGGCCGGGGGCGGACGTGACCGAGGTCGAGGAGCCGGGCGCGGGGGCTCCTGGGGCGGGGGCGGCGCTCATCGTCCCGCTCCGGTGCCGCCGTCGGCGGGGGCACCGGTCGCGGGAGCGGGCGTTCCGGCGGCCGCCGCCTCGGGGACCTCGTCGCCGTAGTGCCGCAGCATCAGTTCCTCCAGCGTGGGCGGGTGACTGGTCAGGCTGCGGATCCCGCACTCGCTCAGTCGGCGGATCGCGCCGTCCAGCCGGTCACTGTCCACGGCGAAGTGCAGCCGTCCGGCTTCGGTGCGGACGTCGTGCACCCCCGGCATCCTGGCCAGGCCGTCGACCGGCCGCTCGGTCTCCGCCTCGACGGTGGTGCGGGTGAGGTGGCGCAACTCGCCCAGCGTGCCGGCCTGCACGACGCGGCCGAGCCGGATGATGCTGACCCGGTCGCAGAGCTTCTCCACCTGGGCCAGGATGTGGCTGGAGAGCAGCACCGTCCTGCCGGCCGCCTTCGCCTGCGTGATGACGTCCTGGAAGACCACCTCCATCAGCGGGTCCAGGCCCGCGGTGGGCTCGTCGAGCAGCAGCAGTTCGGCGTCGGAGGCCAGGGCCGCCACGATGGCGACCTTCTGCCGGTTGCCCTTGGAGTAGCTGCGCCCCTTCTTCGTCGGGTCGAGCCCGAAGCGCTCGACGAGTTCGTTACGGCGCCGAGGAGCGATCCCGCCGCGCAGCCGGGCCAGCAGATCGATCGACTCGCCGCCGGTGAGGTTGGGCCACAGCTCCACGTCTCCGGGCACGTACGCCAGGCGCCGGTGGAGGGCGACGGCGTCGTGCCAGGGGTCGCCGCCGAGCAGGCGGACGCTGCCGGAATCGGCACGCATCAGTCCGAGCAGGACGCGGATGGCGGTGGACTTGCCCGCGCCGTTCGGACCCAGGAAGCCGTGCACCTCTCCCGTGCCGACGCTCATGTCGAGGCCGTCCAGTGCGCGGGTCCGGCCGAAGGTCTTGACGAGTCCGGAGACGTCGAGGGCCGTGGTTACCGTGGTCATGCCTCTGAAGCTACAGTCACTTCACAACTTTGTGAAGTTAGTAAAGCGTCAAAACCGCCGCTCCGAGGAAGCTGCGAGGATGATCAGGTGGTGTCCAAGAACGAAGCGCATTCCGATCAGCCCGATGAGCACGCCGGGCGGTCCGCTCCGCCGCCCGCCGGAACCGGACCGGCGGCCGGGCACCTCGCGGTCCCCGTCGCCGGGGAGGGCGCCGCCGAACCCGGCGCCGGTGAGGACTCCGCCACCGCATACTCCCCCGAGGTGTCGGCCTTCGTGGAGCGGCTCGCCGCGGATCTGACGGACGCGGGGATGCAGCGGATGGCCTCCCGGGTCTTCGCCTGCCTGCTCGCCACCGACGAGGGCGCGCTGAGCGCGGCGGCGCTCGCCCGGCGGTTGCAGATCAGCCCGGCGGCGGTCTCCGGCGCGGTCCGCTACCTGACGCAGGTGCACCTGATCAGCCGGGAGCGGGTGCCCGGCTCGCGCCGCGAGCGCTACCGGGTCCACGCGGGCGTCTGGTACGAGGCGCTGACGAACCGGGACGCCCTGCTCGGCCGCTGGCTGAGCACCTTCCGGTACGGCAGCGAAGTCCTCGGCCCCAACACCCCGGCCGGCCAGCGGGTCGCCGAGACTGCGGAGTTCTTCGTCTTCATGCGCGCCGAACTCAGCGCGATCATGGACCGGTGGCACCGGGAGCGCAGCCGGGACGAGGCCGGCGCGGCGGACGGCTCCCGCACCGAAGACGGCGGCTGAGGGCTGTCCCGCCGGTGGCCGGCGGGGCTGCCCGAAGGGCCGCCGGGCCCGGGGTCAGCCTCGCGGCGGGGTACCGCCCGCGGGACGGCCCGGCACCGTCAGACGCAGCGCCGACGGCGCCACCGTCCAGGTCCGGGCGCGGTACTCGGGCCCGGACACCGTGACCGCCCGGGCCCGCACGGTCACCGACGGCGCACCGGACCGGACCGCGGCGGAGCGCACCACCACCTCGGCCAGACCGCTGCCGAGCCGTTCCGCACCGGAGCCGTCAGCGCCGCCGCCCGCACCGGCGTCGTCGGCCCCGGGACCGTCCGCGCCGAAGCCCTCCACACCGGGTCCGTCCGGGCTGCCCGCGGCGGGGGCCCGCGCGCCCGGCTCACGGGCCCGCCCCTGTCGGGCCCGTGAGCCGGGCGCCCCGGCGGAGCCGGGCCCGCGCGGGAGGCGCTCCTCCCGCCAGACGGAGACGGAGACCTCCGCCACCGGCCGTCCGGGCTCGGCCAGCACCACCCCGTCCGCCTCGACCCGCAGCCGCGGCAGCGACCGGGGCGGGCGGCGGAAGGGGCGGATGGCCGAGGCGCACCGGCCGAGGGCACCGCGCATCCCGGGCGGCTCGGACGGGCGTCCGGCACCGCGGGCGCCCGGAATGCGCAGCGGCCCGAACAGCACCGCCCCGGTGTCCTCGACGAGCAGGTCGAGTCGGCGCTCGGCGCCTTCGAGTACCGCACGGGCCGCGTGCACCGCGTCCGTCGGGACGCCGAGGCCGGCGGCCAGTGACACCGTGCCGGGCGGGCCGACCGGCACCACCGCCAGCGACAGCGGCGGATGCTCCGCACCGGGCCCGGCACGTTCCGCGTGCAGGGCCTGGACCGCGCAGAGCAGCGCCTGATCGTCGCCGACCACCACCGGCCGGCGGCGTCCGCGCCGCGCGAGCAACCGGGCCACCTCCTCCCGCCGGTGGGGCAGGCAGAGCTTCAGTCCGGGCGCGCCCGCACGGAGCACGTCCCTGGCGATCCGCACGGACTCACCGTCGATGTGACGGGCAGCGGGATCGACGACCACGAACAACAGGTCTGGGGCCGACACCTTCGTCCTTCCTCAGGTAACCTCTCGGTGCAAGAGCCCCTGCTGCGCTGTTGCGCCAGGGGCTTCATCTATCCGGGGCACCGGTTCACGGCTCTCGCTGTGGCGAGCACGTCGGCAAGCGGCCGATCCGCCACTCACGCACGTGGGACATGCCCCGCCCGGAAGGGGTGTACGCCTGTGCCCGCACTTGTGCTGCTCGGTGCTCAGTGGGGTGACGAGGGCAAGGGGAAGGCCACCGACCTGCTCGGCGGCTCGGTCGACTACGTGGTGCGCTACCAGGGCGGCAACAACGCCGGCCACACGGTCGTCGTCGGCGACCAGAAGTACGCGCTCCACCTGCTGCCCTCCGGCATCCTCTCGCCAAGCTGCACACCGGTCATCGGCAACGGGGTCGTCGTCGACCCGGCCGTGCTGCTCTCCGAGCTGAGCGGGCTCCAGGAGCGCGGCGTGGACACCTCCAAGTTGCTGCTCAGCGGCAACGCCCACCTGATCACGCCGTACCACACCGAGATCGACAAGGTGACGGAGCGGTTCCTGGGCGGCCGGAAGATCGGGACCACCGGCCGCGGGATCGGGCCGACCTACGCCGACAAGATCAACCGGGTCGGCATCCGGGTGCAGGACCTGTTCGACGAGTCGATCCTGCGGCAGAAGGTGGAGGCCGCGCTCGACTTCAAGAACCAGGTGCTGGCCAAGCTCTACAACCGCAGGGCGGTCAGCGCCGACCAGGTCGTCGAGGAACTGCTCGGCTTCGCGGACCCGCTGCGCGGCTTCGTCTGCGACACGACGCTGGTGCTCAACGACGCGATCGACGAGGGCCGGGTGGTGCTCTTCGAGGGCGGCCAGGGCACCCTGCTGGACGTCGACCACGGCACCTATCCGTTCGTCACCTCCTCCAACCCGACCGCGGGCGGCGCCTGCACGGGTGCGGGCGTCGGCCCGACGAAGATCAGCCGGGTCATCGGCATCCTCAAGGCGTACACCACCAGGGTCGGCGCAGGACCGTTCCCCACCGAGCTGTTCGACGCGGACGGCGAGGCGCTGCGCAGCATCGGCGGCGAGCGGGGCGTCACCACCGGGCGCGACCGACGCTGCGGCTGGTTCGACGCGGTGATCGCCCGGAACGCCACCCGCGTCAACGGCCTGACCGACTTCTTCCTCACCAAGCTCGACGTGCTCACCGGCTGGGAGCGGATCCCGGTCTGCGTCGCCTACGAGGTCGAAGGCAAGCGGGTCACCGAACTTCCCTACAGCCAGAGCGACTTCCACCACGCCAAGCCGGTGTACGAGTACCTTCCGGGCTGGTCGGAGGACATCACGAAGGCGAAGACCTTCGCCGAGCTGCCGAAGAACGCCCAGCGGTACGTGAAGGCACTGGAGGAGATGTCGGGAGCGCCGATCTCCGCCATCGGGGTCGGTCCCGGCCGGGACGAGACGATCCAGATCAACTCCTTCCTCGACTGACGCGCCGCCCGAGGTCCCGGCCGGCGCCCCGGGGGGGGGAGGGCCCCGCAGCGGCGGCCGCTGTCCGCCGCTGTCCGCCGCTGTCCGCCGCTGTCCGCCGCTGTCCGCCGCTGTCCGCCGCTGTCCGCCGCTGTCCGCCGCTGTCCGCCGCTGTCCGGGTGAACTCGTCGATCAGGCTCCGGGTCACGGCTGGGGCCAGCAGCGACTCCCCCTCGGCCACCGTCCTCACCCCGGTGGCCAGTTGCCCGGCGGAGGCGTCCTTGAGCAGGAAGCCGGAGGCTCCGGAGCGGAGCGCCTGGTGGACGTACGCGCATCTCGGTCCGCGGGTCCGGCTGCCGGTGGGTCTGCGGCATGTCCGGAACAGTACGGAGCGCCGTCCCCGGGAGCGTCCGCCCCGAGTCGCATGCTGAGGCCTCCCCCGCAGGAGGGACCCCGTCCGCCCCCGGACGGCAGCGCGCGGGACGGGCGGGCCCGGGCGGCGGGCCCCGCCCCGGGCGGGGCCCGAGCGGCGAGGACCCTCCGGCGGAGGCCGGGAACGGGGGCGTCCTACGGGGCGGGTACCTGATCGGTGACGGTCACGCGGCCCCGGCGGATGGTCGCGACCCGGGGCGCACGGCGGGCGAGCGCGCTGTCGTGGGTGACCATCACGAAGGTGGGACGGTGCTCCTGCCAGAGCCCCTCCAGCAGTTCCATGATCTCGTCGCGCATCGACTCGTCCAGGTTGCCGGTCGGCTCGTCGGCGAGCAGCACGTTCGGGCGCTTCACCAGCGCCCGGGCGATGGCGACCCGCTGCTGCTGGCCGCCGGACATCTCGCCGGGCAGGTGGCCCAGGCGCTCGCCGAGGCCGACCGACTCCAACGCCTCGGCGGCCTGCGCGCGGCGGTCCGCGGCCTTCGTGCCGAGCGGCACCAGCGCCGTCTCCACGTTCTCCCGCGCGGTCAGGGTCGGGATGAGGTTGAAGCTCTGGAAGACGAACCCGATGCTCTGCGCGCGGATGGCGGTCAGGCGGGCCTCGCCGAGGCGGGCGAGGTCCACGCCGTCCAGTTCGATGCTCCCCGAGGTGGGCCGGTCCAGCCCGCCCAGCATCTGGAGCAGAGTGGACTTGCCCCCGCCGGTGGGGCCCTGGATGACGAGCCGGTCACCGTCCTCGATGGTCAGGTCGATGCCGGCCAGGGCGTCGACGGTCTCCTTGCCGCGCCGGTAGCGGCGGGTCACTCCGGTCAGTCGGTACACGGTGGGTCAACTCCAGTGGGTGGTGGCGAACGGCGGTTGCGGCGGCGCTACGGTTTCGGGCCGGGCCGGGGAGGCCAGGGTTCGAGCCGGGACGGACCACTGCTCCGGGCGGGGGTCACTCGACGCGGCGCAGGGCGTCGGCCGGGCGCAGCCGGGAGGCGCGCCAGCCGCCGAAGCCGCCCGCGACGAGCCCGCCCGCCACGGCGAGGGTGACCGCCATGCCGATGGTGGTCGGTGAGACGGGCGCGCTGAGGGCGATGTCCAGGACGGTGGTGTCCGCACCACCGCCCGGACCGCCTCCGCCCGGAGCGCCTCCGCGTCCGCCGCCCGGGCCGCCGAAGGGCCCGCCGTCCGCGGCTCCGGCCGACGCCCCCAGCTCGGCGGTGAGGGTGGGGCTGAACGCGGTGACGGCCCAGGCGCCCGCGAGGCCGAGCGCGATCCCGAGGGCGCCCCCGATGAGACCGTTGACCAGGGCCTCGCCGACCACCTGCCGGGTCACCCGGCTGCTCCGCCATCCCAGGGCCTTCAGCGTGCCGAACTCCCGGACCCGTCGGCTGACGGCCGCCGAGGTGAGGAGCCCTGCGACCAGGAAGGCGGCGGCGAGCACCAGGTAGGAGAGCCACTTGCCGACGTTCGAGGCCAGGTCGGACGCGGTGCTCAGGGAGCCGGAGACGGTGTCGGCGAGGTCGGCGGAGGTGGTCACGGTGGCGTCGGGCACCTCCTCCTCGATGCCGGCCTTGACGGCGTCGATCTGCTGCGAGTCGGTCGCCTTGACGTAGACGGTGGTGATCTCCTCCTCCACGTCGGCCAGCGTCTGCGCCCGGCCCAGCGGCACGTAGACGTCGGCGGCCGCGTCGCCGCTGTCCGGGGTGGCGATGCCGACGACCTCGAAGTCGGTGCCGGAGACGGTGACGTCCGACCCGACCTCCAGCTCCTCCTCCTGCGCGTACGCGCTGTCGAGGACGGCGTTGTCCGCCCCGGCGTCCTCGTCGGTGAGCGCCCGTCCGTCGGTGAGCACGGAGGAGGTCAGCGGTCCGAGTTCGGTGCTCGACACGTCGGTGCCGTAGACGGTGAAGGAGTCCACGTCGAAGGCGGCACCGCCGCCGCGCACCTGCCCGCCGCCCGCCCCGTCGCGGGCGGCGCCGTCGCCGGTGCCGGGTTCGGCGGGAGCGACCTCCCCGCGGCGGAACTCCCCGTCCACCTTCATCACCGTGAGGTTGAGGCCGCCGACCGCGTCGGCCACACCGTCCTGCTCGCCGACCTGCGCCACGGTCCCGGCGTCGAGGGTCTGGAAGCCCTGGACCATGATGATGTCCTGGCTCTGCGCGGAGTCCCCCTCGTCGTCCCCGGCGTCGAACTCGAAACGCGGCCGGTCTCCGCCGCCCCCCTCGCCCCGCGGGTCGGCCGCCTTGGTGACGGTGATGTCGGTGCCGAGTCCGTACAGCGACCGGAGCACCTTGCTCTGGGCCTGCTCCATACCGGAGGAGACCGAGCTGACGAGGATGACGAGGGCGATGCCCAGGGCGAGGCCGGAGGCGACGACGAGGGCCGCCTTCCGACGGCGGCGCAACTCGCGCCCGAGGTAGATGAGGAACATTCCCGCACGCTAGGAGTGGGGGGTGAGGAACGGATAAGGCATCGATGAGAGACGTCTGAGAACGCACACCCCGCGTCCGACCGCCCCGCGCGAGCCCGCGTCCGATGCCGGAGGAGCGGTCCGCGCACGCGGCGCGGACCGCTCCTCCGGCATCGGACGCGGCGTCAGGAGAAGGTGGCATTCCAGGTGTCCGGGCCGACGATGCCGTCGACCGTCAGTCTCCCGGCCGCCTGGAGGTCCTGGCAGGCCGCCTTCGACGAGGGGCCGTAGGCGGAGTCGACGGTGAGTCCGGCGCCGTGCGCGCTGTTCATCCGAGACTGCCAGGTGCCGACGGCGGAGTGGTGGAAGACCGGCGGGTAGGAGAAGTGGACGCCGGGCCACGGCGGCGGCCCGCTCCCGCCGTCCGGGTTCAGGGTGCCGTCCTGCACGAGCGGGTAGAGGTTGCCGGGGCAGGCCGTGGAGGTCAGGTTGCGGTGGCCGTTGACGCCGTTCGCGGCGCCGCCCTGCTGCCTGAGCCGGGTGATGGCGTGATGGAAGGCGTCGACGAGCCCGCTGGTGACGGTGTCGTAGTTGCTACTGCTGCCCCCCACCAGCCCGCACACGGCGTACCAGTTCTGGTTGCCGGAGGTGCTCCCGTTGGCGGCGGTGCGCAGCCCCTCCCCGCGTCCCTCGAAGACGTGGCCGTGCACGCAGACGAGGTGGCTGTAGGCGATGTCGTCCCAGCCGTTGGTGTCCATGTGGTGGTTCTGGTGGCCGCGCACCTGCCCGGCGCAGGAGCTGTGGCTCGATGCCGCGACCCGCGTTCCACCGACATGGTGGACGGCCACCCCGCCGTGCTGCGGGGTGATGTTGGTGCTGGTCGCGCCGGGTGCCCGGGCGCCCCACTGGGCGCGGGGGACGAAGACGACCATCAGGCGGTCCTCCCGTCGAGTCCGCAGCTCACACTGGCGTTGAGCGGCTCGCCCCCGGAGGCACGGCCGGCGGCGGAGGCGTGTTCGGCGTCCGGATGGTCGGGTCGGGTGACCACCGGGAGTTCCTTCGGACCGGCGAAGGCCGGGCCGGAGCAGAGGACGGGTATGCTCGCCGCGCCCCCGACGAGGGCCGCGGCGGTTCCGAGAAAGCGCCGGCGTGACGGTCGGTCGGTCAACTCTCCTCCAGGACAACGCTGTGGGGAGGCGCAGCCGAGGACAGGGCCACGCACGCGCCCGGTCCGACCCGCCCCCTCGGGTCACTGCCAGGCTGCCCACCGGGAAAGGGGAGTTGGCCACGGAAGTGTGAAGATGGCGCACCAGAACTCACCACCGGGGTTCATCGCCCGTTTGTTGTCATGTGCACGCTTGATATGGTATGCGCGTGCCCGCCGGGACCCTGAGGCGGACGACCGGAGGGAGCCCCGCAGCGCGCGGGCGGTGCCTATCCTGATTCCATGAGCGCATCGGCAAGCATTCCGTTCGGCGACTTCACGGACGCCTGGCCGGCCGCGGAGCGTCCCGACCTGGTGGCGGAACCGGTGGCCGCGGCCCTGGGCGCCTGGGCGTCGGCGCACCCGGTGGAGTCGGTGCTCGTGGTCGACACCGACCCGGAGAAGGCCGACACCGCCGCCTTCTGCGCCGCGTACGGCGTGCCGCTGGAGGCCTCCGCCAACTGCGTCGTGGTGGCGGGCAAGCGCGGTCAGGAGACCGGATACGCCGCGTGCATGGCGCTTGCCCACACCCGGCTCGACGTCAACCGCACCGTGCGTACGCAACTGGGCGCCCGGAAGGCCTCCTTCGCTCCGATGGACGCCGTCGTCGCGGAGAGCGGCATGGAGTACGGCGGCATCACCCCGATCGGCCTGCCGGCCGGCTGGCCGCTCCTGGTCGACGAGGCCGCGGCCGAGTCGCCGTGGCTGGTGGTCGGCAGCGGTCTGCGCCGCGGCAAGATCCTGCTGCCCGGCCGCGCACTCGCCGCGCTCCCGGGCGCCCGGGTGATCCGCGGCCTCGCCGCCTGACCCCCGTCCCGGCACCCTTCCTGGGCGGGGGCCCCATCACCGCCACGCGGCCGGCGTGTCCGCCCCGGACAGCTGGCGCCCGGCGGTCAGGGACGGCGGATCATGCTGAGCAGGACGCTGAAAGCCGGCCTGGTCGGGATGAAGGGCGTGTAGTGCCCGGTCCCCGACATCAACTGGAGGCGGGCGCCCCAGTTGTTCACGTACCGGCGGGAGAGCTCGATCGGCACGTCGGTGTCGGCGGTGCCGTGCACCACCTCCACGGCCACCCGGGGCAGCAGCCGCATCGGATCGGCCTCCGGCAGATGCGCCGCCAGGCCCTCCGGACCGCCCAGGAAGTCGGAGACCGCGCCATCGCCGAGACCGGACTCGTGCGCGCGCACCATGTCGGCGACCGGGGCGACCGCGATCACCCGGTCCGCCGCCCGCTCTCGGTGCGCCGCCGCCCAGAGGGCGAGCTGGCCGCCCGCCGAGTGGCCCAGCAGCACCTTGGGCGGCCCGCCGAGACGGGTCAGGGCCGCGTCCACGTCCTCGGCCGTCTGCGGCCAGCCGCCCCCGCCACCGACCCGCCGGTACTCCACCAGCTCGACGGAGAAGCCCTGCTGCCCCAAGGCCGCCGCGAACGGCGTCAGGTGGCCGCGGTCGTAGGCCTGCCGCCAGAACCCGCCGTGCAGCACCGTGACCCGAGGACCGTTCTCCTTGCCGTACCGGTCGACGACCTGTGCGGCGTCGTCGCCGTAGCTCTCGCTGCTCACCGGCTCCACCGGTTCCAGCGCGCTCAGCTGCGCCCACTCGGCATCGCTCACCCGACGACCTCCCCCAGCACCTCCGCGGCGCGCTCGACATCGGTGAACGAGGTGTACAGCGGAGTGAACCCGAAGCGCAAGACGCCCGGCCGGCGGTGGTCGCCGACGACGCCCCGCGCGATCAGCTCGGCCATCACCGGTTCGGCGTCCTCGCAGTAGAGCGAGATCTGGCTGCCCCGCCGGTGGTGCTCGGTCGGCGTGAGGCAGGCGAGCCGACCCGCGGGGACCCGGGCCGCGACGCACTCCAGGAAGAAGTCGGTCAGGGCCAGCGACTTCGCCCGCACCTGCTCAATGCCCACGCCCTCCCAGACGCCGAGAGCCGCCTCCAGTGCCAGCATGGACAGCAGGTCGGGGGTGCCGACCCGGCCGCTGCGGACGTCGCCCGCGGACTCGAAGCCGGCCCGCATCCCGAAGGGGTCGCGGTGGGCGTTCCAACCGGGCAGCGGGGAGTCGAACGCGGCCTGGTGGGCGCGGCGCAGGTACAGGAACGCGGGCGCTCCCGGGCCGCCGTTCAGGTACTTGTAGCCGCAGCCGACGGCGAAGTCCACACCGTGCCGGTCGACCCCGACCGGCAGCGCTCCGGCGCTGTGGCAGAGGTCCGCGACCACGTACGCGCCGACGGCGTGCGCCGCGCGGGTGAGGGCGGGGAGGTCGTGCAGCGTGCCGGTGCGGTAGTCGACCTGGTTGACGAGGAGGGCCGCCGTCCGCGGGCCGAGCGACTCCGCCATCCCCTCCGGCGCCACCGGACGGAGCGTCCGGCCGGTCATCCGGGCGACGGACTCCGCGATATAGCCGTCGGTGGGGAAGGTGGCCGCGTCGACCAGGATCTCGTCCTTCTCCGGCCCTCCCTCGACGTCGGCCAGCCGGACGGCACCGGTGAGCGCCTTGAACACGTTGACGGAGGTCGAATCGCCGACGACGAGCTGCCCGGGGGCAGCTCCGATCAGCGGGGCGATCAGGTCGCCGATCCGCTCCGGCGCCTCCCACCAGCCGGACTCCGTCCAGGAGCGGATGCGGAGCTGCCCCCACTCGCGGCCCACGACCTCGGCCAGGCGGTCGGGGACGGCGCGCGGCAGCGCGCCGAGCGAGTTGCCGTCCAGGTAGACGCCCCCGGGCGCGTCGTCCAGCACGAAGGCGTCCCGGAGCGGTGCCAGCGGGTCGGCCGCATCCCGCGCGCGGGCCTGCCGTGACGACGGACCGGGGGCGCGTACCGGCTCAGACATGGCTGCGCGCCGTCCACAGCTCGGGGAAGACGTTCTTGGCGGCCCGCTTCTCCAGCCAGCTCACCCCGGGTGAGCCCCCGGTGCCGGTCTTGGAGCCCATCGCTCGCCGGGTGGCGACCAGGTGGTCGTTGCGCCAGCGCCAGACCTGCTCGGCGACCTCGGTGAGGGCCTCGCCGAGGCGGAGCAGTTGCGGGTCGCGGCTGTAGTCCCCTGCGTCAGCGTTGTCGCTGCTGTCCGCCGCCGGGCTCCCCTCCGCCGTCCGGGCGCCGGCGGGGACCTCCTGGGCGTAGATGCGGGCCCAGACGGCCTCCACCTCCGGGTCGGGCTCGTGCCGCCGGGTGACGTCACGGGCCAGTACGGCCTCGGGGATCGCGGCACCCCTGCGGTGCAGGTGGCGCAGCACCTCGTCGTACAGGCTGGGCTCGTGCAGCGCCTTCTCCAGCTCGTCGTGCACCCGGGGGGCGCCGCGGTGCGGGACCAGCATGGACGCCGACTTGTCGCCGAGGAGGAACTCCATCCGCCGGTACATCGCGGACTGGAATCCGGAGCCCTCACCGAGTGCCGAGCGGTAGGAGTTGAACTGGGCGGGGGTCAGATGCGCCAGCGGCTCCCAGGAGGCGTTCAGCGACTGGAGTTCGTAGGTGGACCGTTTCAGGGCGGCGAACACGGTCGGCAGGTTGTCCTGCCGCAGCGCGGTCGCGGCGGTCTGCCACTCGTGCACGATGACGGTGAACCACAGCTCCATGACCTGGGTGGTCACCAGGAACACCATCTCGCCGGGATCGTCCGACAGCGGATGCTGGAGGTGGGTGAGGACGTCCGCCTGGACGTAGTCCTCGTAGGGCGTGGTACCTGCGAAGTCCAGGTTCGGGGTCTCCGACATTCGGTTCTCCTTGAGCGCTCGCCCGGGATCGCCGGGCCTTCGGACCGCTACCGCCCGTCGCCGGGCGGGTCCGGCCCCGCCCGGATCATCTCTGCCGGAATCGCGGCGGGCAAGGACCGGACGGCCGGTGCCCCGGCCGTTCCTCGCGGGTACCCGCGGATCGGCGGAACCGTCCTCCCGATCCGGTGGCCCTCCCGCGCTGCCCCTTTCGTCCGCGGGCCCCGGAGCGCTCCCATGCCGCGCTGCCTCCCGGTCAGAGGTGCATGCGGGCGCCCTTGAGGATCGTGTCCACCGCGCGCCCGCACGAGCGGGTCAGCGCCTCCTTCCCGCCCTCGGAGACCAGCGCCGGTTGCCGGAACCTCACGAGGTACCCGGTGCCGTCGGCAGCCGGGTAGGGCTTGCCGATCATCTCGGGCACGACCGGGCCGATGCCGCTGACCAGGAAGGCCGTCGCATTCAGCCGTTGCCAGGCCTCCAGGTCGCCGCGGAGCGGCACCGCGATCCTGGTGTCGAACCGGGAGGGGTTCGCGTCGTTCTCCGTGCCGGAATCCTCTCCGGCCCGCACCACCGCCGTCTTGTACGCTCCTTGTCGGCGCGTGCATCCCGAGAGTTCTGCATATCCGCAGGTCAGAGCCTGTCGGCCGCCGGTGGCGGGGATGCCGGCCGGCGAGGTGGCCGGCGCGGCAGGGCTTCTACGCCCAGGCCCACCTCGGGCGCCATTTCAAGCGGGTGCTCGGCACCAGCCCGGGGCGCTTCGCGCACACCGGACCGGCTGCCGAGGGGAGCCGGAGGCCCTGAGCCGGTGCGGGGAACCGCGAGGTGTCCCCGCGGGCCCTCAGGTGAGGATCTCGGCTGCGGTGGGTGAACTCTCCTTGAGGAAGGTCATGCAGCGCTCGTGCTCCTCCTGCTCGTCGATGGCCTGCGCGGCGCGGGCCAGGGCGTGCAGGGCGCGGAGGAAGCCGCGGTTCGGCTCGTGCTCGAACGGCACCGGGCCGTAGCCCTTCCAGCCGCTGCGGCGCAGCGAGTCCAGCCCCCGGTGGTAGCCGGTACGGGCGTACGCGTAGGACTCCACGACCCGTCCGCCCTCGAAGGCGTCGTCGGCCAGTTGCGCCCAGGCCAGCGAGGAGGTCGGGTACTTCGCCGCGACGTCGGCGGGTGCCGTGCCGCCGGCGAGCAGCTCGCGCGGTTCCGGGTCGTCCGGAAGATGGGTCGGGGGCGGTCCCCCGAGCAGGTTCTCGTGATTGACCATAGGTCCCAGTGTGCCTTGCCTCCGGCATGCACCGACCGTCCGCCCCCGCGGGGACGGACGGTCGGTGACAGCGGAACCACCGTGCGCTGACTTGCGGTGCGTGCCGGCAGGAGCCCGGTACGGCTCCGGGCGGCCCGGTACAGGCCGGCCGGAGCGGCGCAGGTGCTCAGGCGAGCTTGGTGCCGGTGGAGCGCAGGTCGCCGCAGGCCTTCTGGACCCGGGCGGCCATCGAACCCTCGGCGCTCTTACCCCAGCTCCGCGGGTCGTAGACCTTCTTGTTGCCGACCTCGCCGTCGATCTTCAGCACGCCGTCGTAGTTGCGCAACACGTGGTCGGCGATCGGCCGGGTGAAGGCGTACTGGGTGTCGGTGTCCAGGTTCATCTTCACGACACCGTTCTCCAGCGCGGTGGCGATCTCCTGATCGGTGGAGCCGGAGCCGCCGTGGAAGACGAAGTCGAACGGGCTCTCCTTGCCGTACTTGGCCGAGACACCCGCCTGGAGCTCTTTGAGGATCTCCGGACGGAGCACCACGTTGCCCGGCTTGTAGACGCCGTGCACATTGCCGAAGGAGGCGGCCAGCAGGTAGCGCCCCTTCTCCCCCAGGCCCAGCGCCTCCGCGGTCCGGAGGGCGTCGTCGACCGAGGTGTACAGCTCGTCGTTGATCTCGTGGGTGACGCCGTCCTCCTCGCCACCGGTCGGGGTGATCTCGACCTCGAGAATGATCCTGGCGGCGGCCGCCGCGGCGAGCAGTTCCTGACCGATCTCCAGGTTGTCGGCGAGGTTCTCCGCCGAGCCGTCCCACATGTGGGACTGGAAGAGCGGGTTCCGCCCGGCGGCGACGCGCTCCCGGGAGACCTCGATCAGCGGCCGGACATAGCCGTCCAGCTTGTCCTTGGGACAGTGGTCGGTGTGCAGGGCGATGTTGACCGGGTACTTCTGGGCGACGATGTGTGCGAACTCCGCCAGCGCGACCGCGCCGGTGACCATGTCCTTGCTGTACTGACCGCCCAGGAACTCCGCCCCGCCGGTGGAGATCTGAACGATGCCGTCGCTCTCGGCCTCGGCGAACCCGCGCAGCGCCGCGTGGAGGGTCTGCGTCGAGGTGACGTTGATGGCCGGGTAGGCGAACTTGCCGGCCTTCGCCCGGTCGAGCATCTCGTTGTAGACCTCGGGGGTTGCGATGGGCATCTGTCCGCTCCTTGTGAGACGTGCGGGTATCCGGATGGGTTGAACGCTTGGGTGATCACTCGAACCGTGAAGCTTCAGCCCTGACCTGTGGGTGGCGACGTCATCGTCGGACCCATCTTCCCAGAAGCCGCCGAATGCTCCAGCCGTGCGGTACCGACAGCGGGTGGTCGAAACGTGGGCCCTGCGGGGCGAGGTTTCACGTGAAACATGCCCGCACCGGTGAAGCGGCTGGTCAAGCCGCCACACCGGTCACCACCCGGACACCTGGGCACCCCGGGAGCGGCCCCACCTGGCGGAGCCGGGAGCGTCCGTCAGTCGAGTCCGAGGTCCCCGAGGTCGTAGGCGTACCGGTACGCGAGTGATGCGTCCGCGAGGGCGGGCGCCGCGCCGCGCTCGACGATGGTCGCCACCGCCACGACCTCCGCCCCGGCCTCCCTCGCGGCCTCGACCGCGGTGAGCGGGGAACCGCCGGTGGTGGAGGTGTCCTCCACGATCAGCACCCGCCGGCCGGCGATGTCCGGGCCCTCGATCCGGCGCTGGAGGCCGTGTGCCTTGCCTGCCTTGCGCACCACGAAGGCGTCCAGACGCCGCCCGCGGGCCGCAGCGGCGTGCAGCATCGACGTGGCCACCGGGTCGGCGCCCAAGGTGAGACCGCCGACCGCGTCGAAGTCCAGGTCGGCGGTGAGGTCGAGCATCACCTGCCCGGTCAGTGGCGCCGCCACGCCGTCGAGGGTGATCCGGCGCAGGTCGACGTAGAAGTCGGCCTCGATCCCGGAGGAGAGGATCACCTTGCCGTGCACCACGGCCTTTCCCTTGATCTGCCGCAGCAGCTCCGCGCGTACATCGCTCATGCGGACGAGCCTACGGGGCCGGCTCCGCAGCTCCGGCCTGGGCCGCCGGCCCGACCCCCGGCCGCACTCCGGACTGCGGGGGCGGCAGGAGCGGGGACGGGAGCGGCTGCGGGGCGGCCGGGGAAGGGGGCCGGCTGGAGGGACGGGATCGGGAGCCCGCTCACCGAAGGGCGGGGTCCGGTACCTGCCAGCTCCAGCGGGTGCCGATCTCCAGCGGATCGATCAGGGTGACCAACCGCGGATGCGTGTTGAGGCCGTTGGGCGGGCCGGACTGCGGTTCCACGCAGACCGCCTCCGGCTGCTCGTCGTAGACGACCGCCCACTGGGCGCGGCTGGTGACCCTCAGCTCCAGCTCCTCCGGCCAGGTCAGGGTGACGTCGACCCCGTCCGGCATCGCGAAGCAGTCGTCCCACGGGCCCGGTTGCGGCTCCATGCGGCACCCGGTCGGCAGATGGTCCGCACCACGCTCCTCCTGCCACTCGGCAGCGAAGTCGATGCGGACGTCCCTGCCGTCCTCTGCGAGCCGGCGCAGGAACCACGGGTGCCACCCCGCCTGGGCGGGGAAGGACTCGGCGGAGGTCTCCACTCCCATGGTGAGCGTCAGGCCGCTGCCGTCCTCGGCGAGTTCCACCACCTGGGTGACGGTGCCGTCCCACGGCCACGGGTCGCCGAGCGCGAAGGTGAACACGGCCGAGCGCGCGTCGGCCCGTTCGGTGCGCCAGGCGGCGCGCCGTCCGAGGCCGTGGATCGCGTGCGGGCCGGAGTCCACCGGCAGTTGGTACTGCTCCGCACCGCTGCGGAACCGCCCCTGATCGGTGCGACCGCACCAGGGGACCATCACGAAGGAGCCGTACTTCTCTCCCTGGCGCAGCAGTTCCTTGCCGTGCACCCGGAGCGAGGAGAGACGGCATCCCTGGTCGGGCTGGACGGTGAGCTCCACCCCGGGGGCGGTGAGCCGGACTTCAGTCGTCTGTGTGGGCACCGATCGAGCGTACCTGCCGGGCCGCGGACCCACCGGCACCCTCCCGGCCGTCCCGACCGGTGTCGTGCGCGTCGACGGGCAGGCGGCCCGGTGTCGGGCGGCAGGAGCGGCGGGGAAACGGAGCACAGTCCGGGTGGCGGGGCGCCTGAGGGGCCGGCGCCGGGGGTGCGGCGGTCAGAGTCCGCGGCGGCGGAGCAGCCTGCCCACCACCACAGCCGTGGCGACCGCGACCGCGGCGGCGGGAGCCGCCCACCGGAGCGCGTGGGCGGTCGAGTCGCCGTCCGGCCCAGGGACCGGCGCGTACCGGCCGCGCGGCGGCGCGTGGTCGACCTCCTCGGCGCTGCGGCCGATCATCGTGCGCCGAGCGTGCGCCGCCTCGGCCGAGGACCGTCCGACCCCGGGCAGTTCCTCGTCGTCCTCGTCGAGATACTCGTCGTCCCCCTCCGGGGGGCCGCCGTGCTGCTCCGACCGGGAGGGACTGCCGGAGGGCCCGGCCGCTCCGACGCCCGGCGCCTCCGCTCCCGGCCCGGTCGGCTCGGGCGGCGTGCCCGCGTCGTAGACCGACTCCGGAGTGGAGGGAACGGGCGGGAGGTCCGGTCCGGCGACCGCGTCCCCGTCCGGTGCGCCGGTCCCGGCGCCCTCGCCACCGGAAGCGGGACCGGAACCGGAAGCGGCACCGGGATCAAGAGCGGAGCCGGGGTCGGGCACGCCGCGTCCCGGGGGCGGACCGATGTCCGGAACGGCGCCGGGAGCCGTGCCGGGGTCGGCAGGTGGGTCCTCGCCGACGGGACCCTCGTGCGGAGTGTCCGGGGAGGGAATGCCCGGAATCGCCCGCTCGTTGTCATCCGGGGGCGAGTCGGCCGCCAGGCTCTCGGCCAGTGCACCGGCGAATCGCTCCAGCAACCGGCGGGCCGCGGCCGAGCGCTGCTCCGCACGGAGTTCCGCCAGGCGGCCGTGCGCGTCCACCGAGCCCGTGCACTCCAGCACCGTGCCCTCCTCCACGCCGGGGAGCCCCGCCGCGCGGGCGGCGCCCGCCGTCCGGCTCTCGTCGGGGGTGGCGGTCCTGGGCAGCAGGGCGAGGCGCAGCGTCGCCCCGCCGCCACCCCGGGCCTCGGCGCCCTCGCCGTCCACGGCGAAACCATTCGCCCGCACGGTGAGCCGCATGCTGCCGCGGTAGGTGATGGTGAGTCCGGCGATCCGCAGCCGCAGCCTGCCCGCGACCACCTCGGCGTCGGCGCCGTCCGCCTCCGGAACGGTGCCGGTGGGGGAGGCCGCGTCCCCCGGGCGGCCCTCCCCCGGCGGCACCGCCGCGCCCTCTGCGGCGGTGTCGCGTTGGAATCCCGGCACGCAGCGGGCGACCCGCTCCGGTTCCGCGAGCGCCGCCCGCACCGAGCCGACCGGAAACGGAACGTACACCTCATGCTCCATGCCGATGAGCCTACCCACGGGCCGGGAAAGATGTACCCGTCCGGACGGTCACGCGCGTCGCGGCTCCCCCGAAAGGAGACCAGCCCTCGAACCCCTCGTGGAGCACCGCGGGGCCTTCCGCCGGGAGTGCGGGAGAGCGAGGCGGGCCGACGGCCTCATGGAGCGGGCCGACGGGCCTCATCGGCGCGGAGAGGATGCTTTCACGCCGTCCGGGACCCCGGCCGCGCGACGTCTGCACGGAAGTCGAACCCCTGCCCCGGCGCGGCTCGCTACTGTGGTGCCTGCGCCGCGCTCGACCCGGCAGCGCACTGATCGGCGCCGGCGTGCGCCCCCTGCCCGCGCCCCTTTCCTCCAGTCGCTCCTTCCGGTACCAGGAGACCCATGACGCTGCTTCCCGGAAAAGCGCCGCAGTACTTCCGTCCGGCTCCCGACGTGCCTCCCAGCGCCCCGCGCCGCACCGCACCGCGTTCGGCCGCCCGGAGGGGCGGGGACCGGTGGTCGCCGCGGTGAGCGCCGTCCGGATCGACGTGCTCGGGCCCCTGCGCCTGCGGGTGGCCGGTCGGGAGGCGGCCCTGCCGCCGACGGCCGCGGCGGTGCTGGTCCGGCTCCTGCTCGGCGGGGGCGAGGCCGTCACGGTGGCGGATCTGTTCCGCGACGTGTGGCGCCCGCACGACCCGGTCCTGCGCAGACCGGACAGGATCAGCGTGCAGAAGCGCATCCACCAGGTGCGGCGGGCACTCGACCCGGGCGCCCCCGGGGAGACGTCCGGACTGCTGCGCACCGAACGCGGCGCGACCTCCGCCTACCGGCTGGTCCTCCCCCGCGAGCAGGTGGACCTCTTCCGCTTCCAGGACCTGGTCGCCCGCGCCCGGCGCGCGGACCCCGCCGACCGGGCGGCACTCGGACAGGAGGCGCTGGCCCTCTGGCGCGGCCGGCCGCTGGCCGCTGCGGCGGACTGCCCCTTCGCCCAACCCGAGATCGGGCGGCTGAACCGCCTGCGCGAGGAGACCCGGCACGACCTGGTCCGCATCCACCAGGAGCTGAAACGCCCACGCGCCGCGCTCGACCTCGCCGAGCGGATGGCCGCGGAGCGGCCGGACGACCCGGCGCTCGCCGCGCGGGTGTCCGCGCTGCGCGAGCGGGTGCGCGGCCCGCTGGGTGGGCTGCTGCGCCGGGACCTCGACGAACCGCCGGTCTCGCTCGTGGTGACCCGCGGCGATCTGCTCTCCCAGTCGGACGCCGACCTCGTGGTCGGCTTCACCGACACCTTCGACACCGCCACCGAGCGGGACCTCGTCATCGACGGAACGAGCGTGCAGGGCCAGTTGCTTCGCAGGGTGTACGGCGGGGACCGGGCCGCGCTCGACCGCGACCTGCGGGCCGCGCTCCGGCACGTCGCGCCGGTGGCCAGGGAGCGCCGGTGCGACAAGCGGCACGGCAAGCTCAACCGCTACCCCCTCGGCACGGTCGCGGTGCTGCGCCCGTCGGACCGTCGGATCTTCGCGGTGGCGTACAGCCGGATGGGCAACGACCTCGTCGCCCGCTCCGGCACGGCGGAGCTGCGGCGGAGCACCGGGCAACTGTGGGAGGCGCTCGCCCGGCACAGCCAGTCACGGCCGGTCGCGATGCCGCTCATGGGCTCCGCCGCCCGGGGCGGCAGCAGGCGCCGCGAGACGCTGCTCACCACCGTCGTCGAGTCCTTCGTGGCCCGCTCGCGCACCGAGCGGTTCTGCCCGGAGCTGCGCCTCGTGCTCTCGCCGTCCGCCCTGGAGCAGCTCAGCATGCTCGACGTGGCCGCCTTCCTCCGCGACGTGTGACGGCCCGCCACGCCGACCCGAGCAACGCCCGGTGGCCGGACGGTTGGGGGCCGGCGCTCGGGCGGGCGGTGCCCCGGGGAGCCGTGTCGACCTCAGTACCGCGGGTGCAGCAGAGTGGAGGGCGGCAGACCGTCCCTGCGGTGACGTTCCGCCAGCCCGTGCGCCACCGCCAGCTCCTTCGCTCCGGGCCGCTGGCCACCCGCCCGGAGCGGCGGTGCCGCTGCACGGCCGGCCAGCAGCACCCCCCAGCCGTCCGCACGGGGGTGCCGGCGCCGCTCCGCGGCAGCGCCGCCCGCGGCGCGAGGGTTGCCCACCAGGTACGGCACCGGGTGCAGCCCGGCCGCGCGCAGGGTGGCATCGACCGTCCAGAACTCCTCGGGGGACACGGCGGGCGATCCGGCGTGCACGGCGAACCGGCCGCCGTCCGACAGGGCGCGGGAGACCAGTCCGTAGAACTCCCGGGAGTACAGCTTGGTGCTGTCGGTGACGTCCGGCTCGGGCAGCCCCGAGACGACGACGTCGAACCGCGGCTTGCCGGATCCGACCCGGTCCCGGAGCCAGCCGAAGGCGTCGGCGGTGACGAGACGGACCCGCGGGTCGTGCAGCGCGCCCTCGTTCAGAGCCCGCAGCCCGGGGTCCGCCCTGGCCAGCCCGAAGACGGCCGGGTCGGCGTCCAGCACCGTGACCGAGCGGGCCCCCGAGTGGCGGAGCACCTCTCGGGCGGCCAGGCCGTCGCCACCGCCGAGGATGAGCACCCGGGCGTGCCGTCCGGCGGCCATCGCCGGATGGACGAGTGCCCGGTGGTACCGGGCCTCGTCCGCGCTGGACGCCCGGAGTGTGCCGTCGAGGAAGAGCCGCAGGCCGGGGGCACCGGCTCCCGGACCGCCTGCGGTTCCGCCGGCCGGGCCGGACTCCGGGCCCGGGGCGGAGGTCCGCTCGGGCGGACCCCCGGCCGGGCCGGACGCGGGTTCCTCGGTGAGTACGATCTCCTGCACGTCGCTCTGCACCACCACCCGGACCTGAGCGCCGTAGACGGCTCGGCGGGCGGCCTCCTCGAAGCGGTCGGCGAGCAGGAGCGCCGCCAGCAGGATCAGAAGCGCCATCGCACCGGCGGCCAGCAGCACCACGCGCGTCGGGCGGCACAGGTCGCGGCGGAACAGCCAGAGCACCACCACCGAGCCGGCGCAGACGTTCACCACCCCGACCAGCAGCGCACCGGTCGACTGGCCGAAGAGGGGCAGCAGCAGGAAGGGGAAGGCGAGGCCGCCGACGAGCGCGCCGACGTAGTCGGCGGCGAACAGGTCGGCGACCGCACCGCCGGGGTCCTGGGCCCGGATGCGCTGGATCAGTGTCATCAGCAGCGGCATCTCCGCGCCGATCAGCATGCCGATGGCCAGTGAGAAGGCCACCAGCACGGCCTGCGACTGGCCGAGCCAGGCGAAGCACGCGTACAGCGCCATCGCCGATCCCCCGCCGATCACGGCGAGGAGCGCCTCGATGAAGCCGAAGCCGGCCGCCGCCCGGCAGCGCAGCCGCTTCGCGAACAGCGAGCCGAGGCCCATCGCGAAGACCATCACGGACAGCACGATGGACGCCTGGGTGACGGAGTCGCCGCTCAGGTAGGAGGCCATGGCGACGAGCTCCAGCTCGTACACCAGCCCGCAGGCGGCGCAGACGAACACCGACGCCAGCACCAGGAAACGGCCCACACCCGGCGGGACCGGCAGTTTCGGCGGGCGCTCCTCCGACCGCGCAGGCGGTAGGGACACCGACTGGTCGATCATGCGGTGAACGCTACGTGACGGCAAACCTCCGTCACGTCACCCACACGTGTGCACCTGCGCCGGGTCCGACGGGTGCCAGGGGACGGGCCCGCGCCGCCGCCCGCCCCGCACCGTCGCCGTCCGCCCCACGCCACGCCCACCTGCCGGAGAGCGCGGTGCGACTCACCGGGACGGGCTGACGCCGGCCGCCGTCATCGGGCCGCGTGGTGCGGTTTGCCGTGGTCGCGTCGTACGCCCGTCACCGGGCTGTGTGGTCCGCCAGGCGCGCTTCCCGGAGGGCGCGCACCGCGATCCGGGTACGGGTGGCCACCAGCCGCCCCTCCTGCGGGTACGAGTGCCAGGTCCGCCAGCAGACCTGCTGCTGGACGCGCTGGACGAGCAGCGCGGTGAAGGCGTGCGGGCAACCGGGGAACGTGCCCGCCAGCCCGTTGGGGTGGTCGGCCACCAGAGCGAGCAGCTCCTGGGCGCGTCCCGCGAAGGAGCCGCTGGAGAGCGTCTCTACGCGGGCAGCGAACTCGTAGTCCCAGCCGCCGAGTTGTTTGGACACTCCGACAGGGAGCGGGGTACTGCTGCCCGGCATGCAGGCGACCGTCTCCGAGCAACTGCCGTCCCCTTCCTCGATCAGTACCTGGTGCGAGGCGCCGAGCAGTCTCAACTGCACTTTTGCTTCGTCGAGTTCGACGTCCAGTGTGGCCAGTGACGGCAGTGGTTCGCGGCCGAGGGCCCAGGCGAGGTCCCCGGCGCGGCTGTCGGTGTAGGCGGTCTTGAGAACGGTGAGCATGGGTCGGCTCCGCAAGCACGTGTGGAGGGTGGTCCGGCCCACCCCTGGGTCTCGACCTCGGGATTCCTCATTCGCCGGCTCGTGCCCACGTGGGGTCCGGGATACAGCTTCACCGAATCATGGATCTCGTCGCGTCCACAGCGGTTTTACCCATCTTCCGCCCGTTTCCATACCAGAGGGGGCGGTGCTGGTCAGTTGTTCAACTAGCTACAGCCTCAGGGGTGACAGACGTCAGCAACCGCCGCCGTCTCCTCCGCCACCTCCGTCGCCCCTGCCGTCACAGGAGCCACCGCTGCCCCCGGCGTGAACCGCTCTCGGCCCCGCCGTCCGCGTACGAATGGCCCGAGGAGCCGCCTTTCGTCCTCCCGGGTGGCCATCCTGCTGCCCACGATCACGAGCCTCGCCGGGAGCACCAACGCCAGTGCCAAGAAGCCGAGCATCACGAAGGTCTCCATGGCTCCCCCGCCCTCTCTTCCACCGGCCGGGCCACCGGGCGCCCACCGGCCGGCGACGCCTGCGGACCTCGTCCCCCGTGCAGGACGTGTTGAGGGGATGCCCGACGCAGCCGGGGTTCACAGCGGTTTTGAGCAAGACCAGGGGTTCCCGCGGGAGTTGCCGAGCCGCGGCACGACGGTGGCTGCCCGGCAGAGGAGGTCTGCGCCCGGCAAGGGCGCGGTCCGCGCGGAGCCGTTGCGATCGACCGCAGGGTGTCGCGGGCAGCGCCGGGACCGGGGCGCCGCCTATCGTGAGGGCGCGGGAGCGGGGCGGCTCCCGGCGGCGGACGCGAGAGAGGCAGCACATGGACCCGGCAGATACCCGCGACGCCCGCGGCCCGGTGGGCTCGGCGGCCTGGCAGCCGGCGGCCCGGGTACGCGGCATGGGCGCCTCGGTTTTCACCGAGATGACCGAACTGGCCCGCCGTACCGGTGCCGTGAACCTCGGCCAGGGCGTGCCCGAGCTGCCGAGCCCGCCCGCGCTGCTGCGGGACGTCGCCGACGCGGTGCTCGCCGGGCACAACCAGTACCCGCCCGCTGCCGGCCTGCCGGAGCTACGTGAGGCGATCGCCGCCCACCAGCTCCGCCGCTACGGGCTCGACTACCGCGCCCCCGGCGAGGTGCTGGTCACCACCGGCGCTACCGAGGGCCTCGCCGCCGCGCTGCTCTCGCTGTGCGAGCCCGGTGACGAGGTCGTCGCCTTCGACCCCGCCTACGACGCCTACGCCGCAGACGCCCGGTTCGCCGGTGCCCGGCTCGTCGGCGTCCCCCTCACGCCGGACGGCGACCGCTTCGTGCTGGACGGCGACGCGCTGAGGGCTGCGATCACCCCGCGCACCCGCGTCCTCGTCCTCAACACCCCGCACAACCCCACCGGAAAGGTGTTCTCCGCCGAGGAGCTGGCGGTCGTCGCGGAGGTCTGCCGCACGCACCAGCTGACCGTGGTCACCGACGAGGTGTACGAGCACCTGGTGTACGACGAGCCCGCCGCGCACCATCCGATCGCCGCCCTGCCCGGAATGCGGGAACGCACCCTGGTCGTGTCCAGCGCCGGGAAGACCTTCAACACCACCGGCTGGAAGCTGGGGTGGCTGTGCGGTCCGGAACCGCTGGTCCGGGCGGCGGGCACGGTCAAGCAGTTCCTGACCTACGCCTCCGGCACCCCCTACCAGGCGGCCCTGGCAAGAGCGCTGGGCTCGGTCGAGGAGTGGGCCGCCGAGCTGCGCGGGACCCTGCGCGACCACCGCGACCTGTTGTCCGACGGCCTCCTGCGAGCCGGTCTGCGCCCCCTGCGGGCCGAGGCTGGCTACTTCCTTCAGGCCGACGTCCGCCCCTCGGGCCACCCGGACGGCCTGAGCTTCTGCCGCGACCTCCCCGAGCGCGCCGGCGTGGTGGCCATCCCGACGTCCGCGTTCTGCCAGAGCCCCGACTCCCCCGACTGGCTCGTGCGCTTCTCCTTCTGCAAGCAGCGGCAGACTCTCGACGAGGCGGTTTCCCGCCTCACCCGCGCCGCCGTGTGACAGGGACGAGGAGACCACCCGGTTTCGCCCCGGCTTCCCGGTGCGGCAGTGCCCGTACCCCGGCCCTGCCCGCGGTCCGACGCGCACCCCCGCTGCCGCGCTCCCTGGCAATCCCGGGGACGCGGACGGGCCCCGGTCCGACGGTGGGTACGCGTCGGTCCGGGGCCCGTGGTGCACGCCGGGCGGGCACAGACCTGCGCCCGCCCGCGGCGGCCGGTGCGGGCGGCTCAGCTCTCCTCGGAGGACCCCTCGTCGGGCTTCTCCCCGTCGGCGGCCTCGGCGGACTTCTCCAGCCCGAGGGTGTCGACCAGCCACTTGTCGAACTCGATGGAGGCGCGCACCCAGCTCACCGTGCTGGACACGAAGTGCTCCAGCGCGACGCCGGTGCCGATCAGCAGCTGCGCCTCACCGATCAGCCGGACGGTGCCGTCGTCGTGGGTGTGGCTGTAGACCTTCGGCCACAGGGTGCGGCGGTTCCAGTCGTCGATCGACTCCAGGATCTTGATCTTGTCGTCGATCGGGTGCGGCCGATCGTAGAACGTACGGACCGAGAAGACCCGCTGCTCGTTCTCCCCGCGGAACATGAAGTACGTGCGGAAGTCCTCCCACGGTGCGGCAAGATCCCCCTCGTCGTCGACGACGTACTTCAGCTCCATCTGCTCCAGGAGCTGCTTGACCAGGTCCTGGTCCGGGACGACCGGTCCCGTCGGGGCTCCGCTCTTCTGCGGCTCGGGCTCTTGGCCCCCGAAATTCGGAATCGAGGACGGGTCGATGCTCACGTGGGTGTTCCCTTCATACGGATTCGGCCATCCTCCCTCACCCCCGCCCCGTCCTGGCAAGCCCGGACGGCCCCGGGGCGGCGGGGACGGCCCGTCTGGCCGGATACCGCCCTCGCACCGGACCCCCGCGGCCGGTTCCCGCGTCGGGTACCCGCTCTCCGCGCCGCTCACGCACGCCCCCGCGCCCCCGCACGCGGCGGAACGCGGGGCGCAGGAGCGGGGCGCGGGGCGCAGGAGCGGGGCGCGGGTGCAGGACGTGGGCGCGGTGGCGCAGGGGCGCGGGCGGCCCCGCCCGGTCACCGTCCGAGGCCGTCGATCCCCCCGGCCTTCGGGACCTGCTGGGCCGCGGCGTCGGCACCCTCCCGCGGCAGGTCCTCCCCACCGGCGGGCTCCGTGCCGTCGCCCTCCTGGCTCTCGGCGCCCTCCTGGACCGGGCTGACGACGAGGCCGGTACCCGGGCCGACCCCGCCGCCGGTGACGTCCACCCGGACGGTGTCCCCGTCCCGGACCTCACCCGACAGGATCGACCGGGCCAACTGGTCGCCGATGGCCGTCTGGACCAGCCGCCGCAGCGGCCGGGCGCCGTACGCCGGGTCGTTGCCCTCGACCGCGAGCCAGTGCAGGGCCTCGTCGCTGACGTCCATCGTGAGCCGGCGCTCGGCCAGCCGCCGCTGGAGGCTCTCCACCTGGAGGCCGGCGATCCGCTCCAGCTCGTCCCCACTCAGAGCGGCGAAGACCACCAGATCGTCCAGCCGGTTCAGGAATTCCGGCCGGAAAGCTGCGCGGACCGTGCCCAGCACCTTCTCCCGCTGCTCCTCGGGCTTCGCCAGCGGGTCCATCAGGTGCTGGCTGCCGAGGTTGGACGTCAGGACGAGGATGGTGTTGCGGAAGTCGACCGTCCGGCCCTGGCCGTCGGTGAGCCGGCCGTCGTCGAGGACCTGGAGCAGGACGTCGAAGACCTCGTGGTGCGCCTTCTCCACCTCGTCCAGCAGCACCACGGTGTACGGGCGGCGCCGGACGGCCTCGGTGAGCTGGCCGCCCTCCTCGTAGCCCACGTATCCGGGCGGGGCACCGACCAGGCGGGCCACCGAGTGCTTCTCCCCGTACTCGCTCATGTCGATGCGGACCATCGCCCGCTCGTCGTCGAAGAGGAAGTCCGCCAGCGCCTTGGCCAGCTCCGTCTTGCCGACACCGGTCGGGCCGAGGAAGAGGAAGGAACCGGTGGGCCGGTCCGGGTCGGCGACCCCCGCGCGGGAGCGCCGGACCGCGTCGGACACCGCGCGGACGGCCTGCGACTGGCCGATCAGCCGCCGGCCCAGTTCGTCCTCCATCCGCAGCAGCTTGCGGGTCTCGCCCTCCAGCAGGCGGCCTGCCGGAATGCCCGTCCAGGAGGCGACCACGTCGGCGATGTCGTCGGGGCCGACCTCCTCCTTGACCATGGTGTCCTTGGCGACCTCCTGCTCGGCCTGCGCCGCCTCCGCGAGCTGCCGCTCGACGTCCGGGATCTCCCCGTACAGCAGCTTCGAGGCGGAGTCGAAGTCTCCGTCCCGCTCGGCGCGCTCGGCCTGGCCGCGCAGCCCGTCCAGGCGCTCCTTCAGCTCACCGACCCGGTTCAGGGCCTGCTTCTCCTTGTCCCAGCGGGCGGTGAGCTGCCGCAGCTCCTCCTCGCGGTCGGCGAGGTCCCGGCGGATTCTGCCCAGCCGCTCCCGGGAGGCCGGGTCCGACTCGTTGGCCAGCGCCAGCTCCTCCATCTTCATCCGGTCCACCGAGCGCTGGAGCTCGTCGATCTCCAGCGGTGAGGAGTCGATCTCCATCCGCAGCCGGGACGCCGACTCGTCGACCAGGTCGATCGCCTTGTCCGGGAGGAAGCGGGAGGTGATGTAGCGGTCGGAGAGGGTGGCCGCGGCGACCAGCGCGCTGTCCGCGATCTGCACCTTGTGGTGCGCCTCGTAACGACCCTTGAGCCCGCGCAGGATGGCGACGGAGTCCTCCACCGACGGCTCGGCCACCAGCACCTGCTGGAAGCGCCGCTCCAGCGCCGGGTCCTTCTCGATCCGCTCGCGGTACTCGTCCAGCGTGGTGGCGCCGACCATCCGCAGTTCACCGCGGGCCAGCATCGGCTTGAGCATGTTGCCGGCGTCCATCGCGGAGTCGCCGCCCGCACCCGCGCCGACGACGGTGTGCAGTTCGTCGATGAAGGTGATGATCTGCCCGTCGCTGGACCTGATCTCCGACAGGACCGTCTTCAGCCGCTCCTCGAACTCGCCGCGGTACTTCGCCCCGGCGACCATCGCACCCAGGTCGAGCGAGACCAGCCGCTTGTTCCGCAGCGACTCGGGAACGTCGCCCTTGATGATCCGCTGGGCGAGCCCCTCGACGACGGCGGTCTTGCCCACACCCGGCTCGCCGATCAGCACCGGGTTGTTCTTGGTGCGCCGCGACAGCACCTGCACCACCCGGCGGATCTCCTGGTCGCGGCCGATGACCGGGTCCAGCTTGCCGTCCCGGGCGGCGGTGGTGAGGTCGGTGCCGAACTTCTCCAGCGCCTTGTAGGTGCCCTCCGGGTCCGGCGAGGTCACGCGCCGGCCGCCGCGGCTCCGCTCGAAGGCGTCCAGCAGCTTCTTCGCCGTCGCGCCCTGCCGCTCCAGCAGTTCGCCCGCCCGGCCGCCCTTGGCCGCGGTCCCGATCAGCAGGTGCTCGGTGGAGACGTACGCGTCCCCCAGCTCCTTGGCGCGGTCCCCGGCGTCCGCGAGCACCGCCATCAGTTCCCGGTCGGGCTGCGGCCTGGCGACCGTGGAGCCCTGCGCGACGGGCAGCGCGCCGAGCAGCTGCTCCACGCCGGAGCGCAGGGCGGCCTGGTCGGCGTCCACCGCGGCCAGCAAATCCTGGATGTTCTCGTTGTCGGTGCCCCCCAGCAGGGCGAGCAGCAGGTGGCCCGGGGTGATGTCCGGGTGGCCGTCCGTGACAGTGCGGTGGTGCGCCGCGCTGATCGCGTCCCGGCTCTTGTTGGTCAGCTCGGCATCCACGTGCGGTCTCCTCCTCGTGGCCGGTTCGACCCGGCGTCGGTCGCGGTCTCCGTTCGAGGTCCCGGGACGGGGCGGGCACCCTCTCCCGTTCTTTGATTCCAGGAACGTGCACAAAGTTGAGTCTACTGCACTCAAGACCGGGCCGCCATGGCCGCCCACCGACCGACCGGAGCGAGGGCCTGAAGCGATCGGGGCGACGGCCTAAGCTGCGGACCATGGCGATCGATCTGCACGACCCCGGACCGGACTACCTGGCCTTCTGGCAGCAACGCCACGTGTGCACGCTGACCACACCGCGCCCGGACGGCACCCCCCACCTCGTCCCGGTCGGCGCCACCTTCGATCCGGAGACCCGGATCGCCCGAGTGATCGCCAGCGGTCCGAGCAAGAAGGTCCGCAACGTGCGTGCGGCAGGCCCGGTCGGCGCCCGGGTCGCACTCTGCCAGTTCGCCGGCGCCCACTGGGCGACTCTGGAGGGCGTCGCGACGGTGGACGGGAGCGCGGAGGCGGTGGCCGACGCCGAGGTCCGCTATGCCGAGCGGTACACGCGCACCCCGCGGCCAAATCCACGACGCGTCGTGATCCGGATCGCCGTCGACCACGCCATGGGCCGCGTCTGAACGGAGCACGCAGCCCGGCTGCCGGCGTTCACCGGGTCGGCGGGCCGCGACACTCCCGGGAGCAGCGGCTCCGCTGGCTCGTGCGACGAGGGGAGGACGGCGACGGGAGCGGCGCGGGCCCGCCCGTGGACCCGTGGGCGGGGCCGGTCGGCGGCCCCGCTGCGGTCATGCGCGGTCGGCCTCGGCGAACAGCGCCCGGCCGGGGGCGCGCGGATACGGGCGGCCCAGCACCTGGCTGTCGGCGCTGCCCACCGACATCACCCCGACGACGGTCCCCGACCCCGAGTCGGCGTCGTAGTCCCGCAGCCAGGGGCCGCCACTGGCTCCGCGGGTGAGCAGGCACGGTTCGAGGAGTATCCCGCCGACGTTCGCACGGTGGGCGGTGGCCGCGGTGAGGCGTTCGGCGGTGCCCGCGCAGTACGTCAGCGACTCGCCGTCGTAGGGCGGGGCAGAGGAGTAGCCGAGGGGCAGGACGCGCAACCGGTCGGCGGCGGGGGCGAATTCCAGGCGATTCGCACCGTGGGTCTCCTGCACGGTCCGGCCGTTCCGGTCGGCGACCGTCACGAAGGCGTAGTCGTGCGGCAGGATCTCCTCCAGCTCGCGGGAGACGTCCCAGCCGGGCGGGGTGTGGTACGAGACGACGCGCCAGCCGGTGCGTCTCGCGTCCGACGTCCCGTCGTGGTCGTAGCCGGGGGCGAACCAGGCGCGGACCGGTTCCTCGGGCTGCTCCGGGGAGCGTATGCAGTGGGCGGCGGTGGCTATGACGCTGCCGCTCGGCGCGTCGACGATCGCGCCGGAGCAGACTCCCATCCGCCCGTCGCCCAGGTCGGTGACGAGCTTGCCGACGGTGCGCACGGACCGGCCCCCCCAGGACTCGCCGGCGGTGTCGGATATCCCGTCCAGGGTCGCGGCCGTGCCGCGGAGACCGGCCTCGGACACCGTGGCCGGTGCGCCGACCAGGGCCGTCACGGTCAGCACGGTCGCCAGGGCGGTCAGCGGCGTACGTATCTTCTCCATCCGCTCCATCCACCCACGGTGAGGCGGTGCGCAGACCCCGGCCACTCGCACGCACCCGGCCGGGTTACCGGGCTGCCCGGCAACCCGCCGCCCGGCCCGGAGCGGGGACGCGGGCGCAGCTCGTGCGGTGCGGGAGAAGTCTGTTCGAAGGCCGCGGGGGCTGTCAGAATGAGGCGGTGCACTCCATCTACCGCGGGGACGCGGACCGCCGACTCGTCCAGGGCTGGTGTGCGGACCGGCTGGACACCTGGGAGACCGCGCACGAGCGGCTCACGCTGGACACCCGCCTCGGGCCGACGCACCTGCTCCGCGCCGGCGACGGCCCGGGCACGGTCGTCCTGGTGCCGGGGACGAACTTCAACGCCGCCACCTCGCTCCCGCTGGTGGCGGCGCTCGCGGCACGCTGGACCACGTATGTGCCCGACATCCCGGGCCAGCCGGGTCTCAGCGCCCCGGCCCGGCCGGACGGTCGGGGACGGACGGAGGCATACGGCGGCTGGCTCGGCGAGGTGCTCTCCCGCGCGGTGGACGGGCCGGTGGTACTGCTCGGCCACTCGCTCGGCGGTGCCGTCGCACTCGCCTGCGACGTGCCCCAACTGACCGGCCGCGTCCTGCTGTCCACCGCAGGACTGTCCCGACTCGGGCTCAGCGGGCCGCTGCTGGCGGCCACCGTGCCGTGGCTGCTGCGGCCCACGGACAACCGCAGCGCCCGGCTGCTGACGCAGATGTCCGCCCCCGGGACGGCACCGGCGCCCGAACTCGCGCAGTGGATGACCCTCGTCGCCCGGCACTGCCGGTCCAGCCTGGCACCGCCGCCGCTGCCGGAGGCCGTGCTGGCGGCCGCCCGACGTGTGCCGAACCTGGTGGCGACGGGCGAGCACGACGTCTTCCTCCCGCCGTCCCGGCTCGCACCGGCTGCCCGGAACCGCCTGGACGTTCCGCTGCGGACGCTCGCGGGCACCGGACACCTCGTCCCGGAGCAGTCACCGGCGACCGTGACCGCCATGGTGGCCGAAATCCTCGCCGGCTGAGCCCACTTGCGGTCGGGGCTTCCCCCGGTCCGCCGCCGGGTCGCGGGCGGGCCGGTCAGCGGGGGGCGGCCACGCGTCCGTCCCGCACCGCACCGAGCAACGACCCGAGCCGCCGCGGTGCGAGCGCCAGCACCGCCCCCGGGTCCGCGCTCTCCCGCAACAGCACCACGCCCCCGACACTCCTGGCCTCGACGCAGTTGTTGCCGTCTCCACCACCGGAGTACGAGGATTTCTGCCAACCGCATGTCTCAGGCACAGCGTCGCCCCTACATCTCCTGAGCCACCCTGAGCATCAGCGCCCGCGACCGGCGGGGGTCGAGCGAGTACTCCCGAACACGGGAGTACAGCAGGCGATGCCTGCTCAGTTGCGACTCCTCGTCCAGGAAAACCCCGCTGTGCACATTATCCAACAGCACCGTGTCCAACGGCATCACCGGCCCGCGCACGTAGAGCATGGAGTACCCGGCAGCGGCGAAGCCGTCCGAATCCATCGGAATGACACGGATGGTCACCCCCTCACGCTCGGACATGTCGAGCAGGAAAGCGAGTTGTTCCCGGGCAGTGGCCCGATCGGCAACCCTCAGGCGCAGCGCGGTCTCGTGGACCACGGCTTCGAACGGCAGCGGCCGCGCCCGCTCGAAGAGACAACGTCGTCTCATGCGGTATTCGACCCGGTCCTCGATCTCCTGATCGGAGAGCCCAGCAGCGACGAACCCGAACACGGCCCTCGCGTGCGCCTCGGTCTGCAGAAGCCCGGGCACCTGGGCGACCTCGATGGTCCGCAGTGCGGTGGCGTGGTGTTCGGTCTCCGCCAGATCCAGGAAACCGCGCGGGATTCGGTCGGCGTAGGTGTCCCACCAGCCGCGAGCCCGCTCCCCCGCCATCGCGGCCAGTGCTTCCACGAGCCGCCGTCCGTCCTCCTGCCGTCCGCCCGCCGTCCCGCAGAGCTTCGCGAGGGTATGCACACGGTCGGGGCTCATCGCTGCCCGACCGGCCTCGATGTGCGAGTACTTCGCGTGGTCCAGGCCGAGTGACGCTGCGGCCTCCCGTGCCGTGATGCCGGTCCTTTCCCGCAGCCGCCGCAACTCGGTTCCCAAGCGAACCTGACGTGCGGTCGGTTGGTTCCGCCTCGGCATCGAGAGCCCCTCTCCACTGTGCGTGGTCACTGTGTCACGCGTCAGCCCTTCGAGCGAACTACCCACAACCGCTTACACAGGGCCAACATTGGCCCCTACCGTGAGTATCGCGACGCTCACTCAATGAGTTCACCGGATTCCGGAAGCGCACCGCTGCCCAAACGTGCCCTGCCCTGCTCAGGCGGCAGCGGCCGGACAGCGGCAGGCCACCGGAGAGAGCCTCACCGTGCGAACCGCCGCGCTCTTCCGCTTTCTTCAGGAGGTTCCCTCATGCTGTCCGGACCGTGCCAGCCCCCCTTCGACTACGTGCTCAACGTGCCGCACGACCCACGGGCGGTGGGTGTCGCCCGCTCCAGCCTGCGTGCGGTACTCAGCGCACATCGCTTGCCCGAACTCGTCGATCGCGCCGAGCTGCTGGTGTCGGAGATGCTGACCAACGCCGTGCTCCACACCTCCGGCCGGGCCGAACTGCATCTTCGATGGCGGGAGGAGACGCTGCGGCTCTCGGTCTGGGACACCAGCCCGAAACCGCCCGACCACCCCCACGAAGCACCGGACTGCGACAGCGAGCACGGCCGGGGCCTGAGGCTGCTCGGGCAGGTCGCCGACCGGTGGAGTCACGCCCCCGTCCTCTCCGGGCCCTTCGGGACCCTCACGAAGATCGCGTGGTGCGAGATCGGGCGGAAGCCCGTATCCGAACGGTGATGGCCGACCGGGCGGGCACCGGGTCGACCGCTGACACAGGAGGGCGTCGGGAGGCCGGGGCATTCGGCGGAGCGCGCGGGATTGGGTCGGCCTCTCCGGGTACACGTGACGCTGCTCGCCGCCGGGCGACGGACGCCCGGCGGACACCGCCCGTCACGCACCGATCGGACAGGGAGCCGGATGACCGGGGTCAGTGCCGCACTCGCGTTGCTCGCCGTCGCCCTCCTGGGCGCCGGGCTGGTGTACCTCGCCTCCTGGGCCGTACGGGTGGGATCGGAGCCGCTCCTCGCCCAGCCCTTCGGCTCCGGGCTGGCTCCGCAAGAACATGCGGTGAGCCGGTTCCACGTGCGGTGGTACCCGGTGACGATGCTCTTCCTCGCCTTCGACATGGAGATGGTCTTCATGTACCCGTGGACCCGGGTCGTCTCGACCATGGGGGCCGGTGCGGTGATCGAGATGTTCGTCTTCCTCGCGGTACTGCTGGCCGGAGTGGTGTACGCCTGGCGGGAGGGCGCGCTGCGATGGACCTGACGCGCTCGCTGCTGCGCGCGGTGGCCGCCCGGCCGCACGTCCTGCCCGCCGTCCCGCCCGGCGCGACGGCGGCCCGGCTGGCGATGGAACGGGAGCTGCGGCTCCGCGACCTGCCGCAGGCGCTCACCCCCGCGGACGCCGACATCCTCCTGGAAATCGGTGCGCCCGGCCCGGACCTGCGGTCCGCGATCGAGCGGCTCTGGCAGGACATGGTCGCACCCCGTGCCCGCGTCCGGGCGGTCACCGCCGGAGAGGTGCCGGATGCACTGGGGACGGCCTGTGCCCAGTTGGCCGACGCCGTCCGGCAGCGCGACCACGCTGCCACCCTCGCCGCCGAGCCCGAGCACGAGCACGGAACGGAGCACGAGCCCGAGCACGAGAGCGGCGAGTCCGGGGAAGACGAGCCCGGGGACGACAGCGGCGCGGGCGGTCACGAGGACCCCACCGACCATGACGACCACGACAACCACGGCCACCACGGTGGGATGTCGATGCCCGGGGGGCTGCCGATGGCCGAGGTCGGGCCGGACCGGGACGGGTTGGCCCTCGACCGGTTGCACGTCCCGCTCGGTCCGCTGCTGGCCGACTGGCCGGCCGGACTGACGCTCAGGACGGTGCTCCAGGGCGACGTGGTCCAGTGGGCCGAGGCTCGGCTCTCCGCCCCACCCCCCGCACCGCCCGTCCCGGCGCCCGTAACCGGTCCCGGGTCCGCACCGGGCCGGGGCCGCGGGGCGGACGGCGCCCCGCCCGGCCCACCGTTCTGGACCTCGCCGTGGCGGCGGGCGGCGGCCGGTGAACCGGTGAGCACCGGGGAAGCCGCTCGGCGCCGTGCGGCGGCGCACCTGGACAGCCTCGGCAGACTGCTCTCCGTTGCCGGGTGGCCGGACGCCGCCGTCACCGCGCGTCGGCTGCGGGACGAGCTGCTCGACGGTGTCGGGTCCGCCGAGGTCCGCGCCCGCGCGGAGCGGTTCGCCCGGCGGGTCGGGCAGTCCCGGACGCTGGCCCGGATGACGCGCGGCATCGGGCCGTTGTCGGCGGCCGAGGCCGCCGGGGCGGGAGTGAGCGGGCCGGCTGCCCGGGCCGACGGCGACACCGCGGACCGCTACCGCTGCTGGCTCGACGGCGTACGGGACGACCTGGCCCGACTCCCGGACACCGACCCGCTCGACCCGTCCGGCCCACTGGAGGGCCCGCGCGGCCGGTTGGACGCGGAACTCCCCCCGTCCGCCGCCCTGGTGGCCGTCCTGCCGGGACTGCTCGCCGGGGCGGAGCTGGCCGCCGCCCGCCTCATCGTGGCAAGCCTGGACCCGGACCCGGACGAGTTGCCCGTCCGGCCGCCCTCCGCGAAGCCCCCTGTCCCGGGCCCCGGTGCCGCGTCCCCGGGGGTGCCCGGTGGTTGAGGTCGCGCCCTGGTGGGCGGTGCTGCTCGTCCCCTTCCTGCTGCTGGCACCGGCGGTGGCCGCGGTGGCGGCGGACGCCGTGCTCGACGCGCGGACGGCCGGCCGGCCCGCGACGGCGCGCGCGGCGCTGCGTCCGCTGCTGGAGGTGCCGCGACTGCTGGTCGCCCAGCCGCGCCGCACCCCGGCGGCCGATCTGCCGCTGTGGCGGCTCGGCGTGCTGACCGTTCCGGTGGCGGCGCTGCTGGCCGCGTTGGTGGTGCCGTTCGGCGGCCGGGTGGTGGCCGACCTCTCGGTCGGGATCGTCTGGTTCCACGCGATGGAGGTGCTGACCTGGGCCGCCCTGTGGCTGGCCGGTTGGGGTCCGAACGCCGCGTTCGGCCTGGTCGGCGGCTACCGCTTCGTGGCGCAGGGGCTGGCGTACGAGCTGCCGCTGATGTTCGCACTGATCACGGTGGCCACCGGTGCCGGGTCCCTGCGCTTCACGGACATCGTCGCGGCGCAGCAGGGCCTGTGGTTCGTGGTCTGGATGCCGGTGGCGTTCGCCGTGTATCTGGCGGGAGTGCTGGCGTTCAGCTTCTTCGGCCCGTTCGGCCACCCGGCCGGACGGGACATCGCCGAGGGCGTGCTGGGCGAGACCTCCGGGCCGGACCGGCTGCTGCTCCGGGCCGGACGCCGGCTGCTGCTGGTGGTGGGCGCCGCGGCGGCTGTGCCCCTGTTCCTGGGCGGGTCCGCCGGGCCGCTGCTGCCGGGCTGGGTGTGGTCACTGCTCAAGACCCTGGCCGTCCTGGCAGTGCTGCTGTGGCTCCGGCGGCGGCTGCCGACCGTACGGGCCGACCGGTACGTGGAGTTGGCCTGGGTGGTGCTGCTGCCCCTGGGCATCGTGCAGGCCCTCGTCCCCGCGGTGGTGGTGCTCCACGGCTGAGACCCCCGCCCCCGCCCCCTGCCCCTGTCCTGGCCCGTCTCCCCGTACCGCCCCTGCTCCCCCGCAACCGCTCACCTTCGGTGAGGAGGACCGATGTCCGAAGGACTGTCCGTGACCGGGGCCGCGTTCCCGGTCGCCGCGTCCGCCCCCGCGTTCGGCGCGGGGACGCAGGTGCTGTGCTGGGCACTGGCAGCGGCGGCGCTGACCGGGGCGGTGCTCGTCTGGCGTTTCGACTCGATGGCCCGGGTGACGTTCGCCCTGCTGGGCTCGCTGTGCTGCGTCGGCGGGCTGGTGGTACTGCTCGGGCTGCCCTACGCGGGTCTGGTGGTGGTGCTCATGATGGTCATGGAGATGGTCGTGATGGCCGTCTTCATGATCGCGTACATGATGAATCCGGCCGGTCTGATGCCGATGTCGATGCTGCACAACACCCGGGGCGCCCTCGTGCTCAGCGGCGGACTCTTCCTGGCCCTCGCGGCGGGGGTCCTCCTGGTTCCCTGGCCCGAGCGGCGCGGACGCCCCCCGGCGGACACCACCGCGGACCTCGGCAGGGCCCTGATGGGGCCGCAGATGCTGACCATGGTCGTCCTCGGGTTCGTCCTGCTGGCCACCATGGTCGCGGCCACCGTGCTGGCCACCCACCGGGGCCGCTACGACCGTTTCGGGGACGACCTCGACCGTCCCCGTCCGCAGGACCCGGCCGGCGGCGGGGTGGGCCCATGATCTTCGAACTCTGCCTGCTGACGGCCGCCGGGTTGTTCGCGGTCGGCCTGTTCGGCGTGCTGTCCCAGCAGTCCATCGTGATGATCATGATGGGGGTCGAGCTGATGATCGGCGGCATCGTCCTCGCGGCCGCCGCCTTCTGGTGGTTCCTCGCGCCGTCGTCGGCGAGCGGGCAGGTTGTCATCGTGGTCGCGGTGGTGGCCATGGCCGTCGAGATGGCCCTCGGCTTCGCCCTGGTCACCGCCCTGTACCGGGCCCGGCAGGTGGACATGGTCGACATGGCGGGTGACCTGCGGGGATGACGGTGCTGCTGTGGTTGCTCGTCGGCGTGCCGACGGGCACGGGTGCCGTCCTCGCGCTCGCGGGACGGCGGACGGAGCGGTACGCGCCGGTGCTGGCCGTGTCCGCCGCGGCCGTCGCCCTGGCGCTCGCCGTCACCGCCGCGGTGCAGCGGCCCGCCGCGAGTGCGCCGCTGTTCGCCGGTATCGAGGCCGGGCTCCGGGTGGACGGGCTGTCCGCCGTCATGGTGGTCACCGTCACCGCCGCCACCGCGGCCGTGCTCCTCTTCGCGCTCGACGAGTTCGCGCTCGACGAGACGGGGGCCGCCCCGGCCCGTGGACCGGACGGCGCACCGGACCGGCGCCCGTCCCCGGGCACGGGCGAGCGGAGCCGGTTCCTCGGGCTGCTGCTGGTGTTCGCCGGGGCGATGCTGGTCACCGTCACCGCGACCACCCTGGCCCTGCTGCTGATGGCCTGGGAGCTGATGGGCGCTCTCAGCTGGGCTCTGATCGGTTTCCGGCGGCAGCCGGGCCGCGGCACCCCCGCCGGCCGGGCGCAGGCGGCGGACACCGCTTTCCTCACCACCCGGGCCGCGGACCTCGGCCTCTACCTGGCCGCCGGCGCCGCACTGGCCGGCGGCGTCGGCTCGCTGCGGCTGGACGCCCTGCCCACCGCGTCCTCGCCGTGGCTCGCGGTCACGACGGCGGGCGTCGTACTCGCCGCGTTCGGGAAGTCCGCGCAACTCCCCTTCTCGTTCTGGCTGTCACGCGCCATGGCGGGCCCCAGCCCGGTCTCGGCACTGCTGCACTCGGCGACCATGGTCGCCGCCGGTGCCTACCTGCTGCTCCGGCTGCACCCGCTGACAGCCGCCACCGGGTGGGCCCAGCCGCTGATCGCCTGGACGGGCGCCCTGACCGCACTGGCGCTCGGCGCGGTCGCCGTCGTCCAGCGCGACCTCAAGCAACTGCTGGCCGCCTCCACCTGCGCGCAGCTCGGCTTCACGGTGCTGGCGGCGGGCGTGGGTTCGGTCGCCGCCGGTACCACCCAGTTCGTGGCGCACGCGGCGGTGAAGGCGGCGCTGTTCGTCGTCGCGGGGGCGTGGCTGACGGCGCTGGGCACCGAGCGGTTGCCCGCCCTGCGGGGCGCGGCCCGTCGCTTCCCCCTGGTCGGCGCCGCGTTCGCGGTCTGCACGCTGTCGCTGGCGGGGCTGCCGCCGCTGGCCCTGTGGGCGGCGAAGGACCTGGTGCTGGCCGGTGCGGCCGCCCACGGACCGGCGCTCCACGCGGTGGCACTGGCGGCCGCCGCGCTGGCCGCGCTCTACAGCGTCAAGGCACTGGCGTACGCGGTGCGCGCCCCGGGCCCGGCGGCCCTCGACGCCACGGCACAGGCCACCACCGGACGGCGCCGCAGCGGACCGGGCGGCGCCGGACCGGGCAGCAGCGGCGGTCGGCGCGGCGACGGGCAGAGCGGCACCGGGCAGCATGCGACCGAGGGGCAGGGCCGCGGGCGGGTCGGGGTGCTGACGCGGGTGCCGCTGCTCCTCCTGACGCTGGGGGCGGCGGGCCTGGGCGTGCTCGCCCTGCCCGGACCGGCCGCCGCGCTGCGCGGCGCCGTCGGCAGCGGCGGTGAACCCTCCCCGAACCTGCCGGAGGTCGCGCTCTCCACCGCCGTCGTGCTCCTCGCCGGCGCGATGGCGGCGGCCCGGTGGGGCGGCGGCCGGGCCGCCGCCCGGGCCCGACCGGCCCGACCGGGCCGGTCGCAGCGCCCGGCGCGCGCACTGCGGCGCGCGGCCGGCGACTGGTGGGGGCTGGAGGCGGCGGCGCGGCTGCTGGTGGTACGCCCGGTGACGGCCGCCGCCCGCGCGCTCGCCGCCTTCGACGACCGGGTGCTGGACGCGGGCGTGCGCCGGATCGGCCGCGGTGTCCCGGCACTGGCCCGGGTCCTGGCAGCGGGGGACGACCGCGTGGTGGACGGCGCCGTCCGGTCGTCCGCCCGCGGCACCCGCGCGCTCGCCCGGCACGCCCGCACGCTGGACGACCGCGGCGTCGACCGCCTGGTCGCCGCCCTGGCCGACGGAACCCGCCGGCTGGGGCGGCTGGCGCGCCGCCCGCAGACCGGCATGCTCCACCACTACTACGCCCAGGCCGCCGTGGCCTTCACGGTGCTGGCCCTGCTCGTTCTCCTCGTGAGGTAACCCCGTGCTGACGCTCGTGACCTTTCTGCCACTGCTCGCCTGCGGAGCCCTGCTGCTCCGGCGGGGCGACGTGCCGGACCGGTTCTGCCGGCAGGTCTGGATCGCGGCGGCCGCGGCCGACCTCGTCCTGGTCGTCGCGCTGTGGATCGGCTTCACCCCCGGCGGCGGCATCCAGTACGAGGAGCGGCTGCGCTGGATCCCGGGGGCGGGCGTGAGCTACCACCTGGGCGTGGACGGACTGTCCCTGCCCCTGGTCGCGCTGACGTGCGTGCTGTTCCTGGCCGTCGCCGTGCACGCGGTGCGCGAGACCCGCCGGGTGCGGGCGTACGCCTGCCTGTTCCTGTTCCTCCAGACGGTCTGCCTGGGGGTGTTCCTCGCCCTGGACCTGATCCTGTTCTTCGTCTTCTTCGACCTCTCGATCGTCGGCATGTTCTTCGTGATCACCGGGTGGGGGAGCGGAGAACGGGCCAGGGACGCGGCGCTGAAGTTCTTCCTCTACACCTTCGTCGGCTCGTTGGTGCTGCTGCTGGGCTTCATCGGGCTGTACCTCGCCGCCGACCCGCACACCTTCGACATCGTCGAACTGACCGAGTCCGCGCCCCTGGCCGGGAGTGCCGCGTACGCGGCGCCCGCGCTGCTGGCGGTCGGAGTCGGACTGGCCGTCAAAACGCCCACGGTCCCGTTCCACACCTGGCTGCCGCCCGCGCACACCGAGGCACCTGCGGCCGGTTCGGCGATCCTCGCCGGCGTGCTGCTGAAGCTGGGCACCTACGGCTTCGTCCGGATCGCGATGCCGATCCTGCCGGACACCTGGCGGCAGTACGCCCCGGTGATCGTCGTGGTCGGTGTGGTCTCCGTGGTGTACGGCGCGCTCGTCGCTCTCGCCCAGACCGACTTCAAGCGGATGATCGCCTACACCAGCGTCACCCATATGGGCTATGTCGTCCTGGCGCTGGGCGCGGCCGGCGTGCTCAGCGGCACCGATGGCGGTGCCCGGGCGCTGGCCACCACCGGTGCGGTCACCCAAATGGTCAGCCACGGACTCCTCACCGGTGCCCTGTTCCTGATCTGCGGAGTCCTGCACGACCGCAGCGGCAGCTACCGCATCAAGAACTTCTCGGGGCTGGCCGGACCGGCGCCGAGACTCGCCGCCGTCACCACCGTCGCGGCGTTCGCCTCGCTGGGGCTGCCCGGATTCTCCGGCTTCGTCGCCGAGTTCCAGATCTTCACCGGCAGTCTCGCCTCCCGACCGGTCGCCACCGCGCTCGCGCTGACCGGGGTGCTGCTGACCGCCGCGCTGTTCCTGCGCGCACTGCGCCGGATGTTCACCGGTCCGCTCACGCTGCCGAAGACCACCCGTCCGGGCGGCTTCGGCGACCTGACGGCGGTGGAGACGGTGTCCCTCGTGCCGCTGCTGGTCGCCGCCACCGTCCTCGGCGTCCTGCCGCGCTTCCTGCTCGACGTGATCGAACCGGCCGCCCGCACCCTCACCGGGCTGGTGGCCCGATGACGCCGGTACCGCTCGGCACTCCGGAGCCCGCGGCCGGTCCCCTCCTCGCCGCGGCGGCCGAGCCGAACGAGAACCTGGGCGCGCTGCTCCCCGAACTCGCCCTGCTGGTCGCGGCCGTGGTCGGGCTGCTCGCCGGGTCGTGGCTGCCGCGCCGCCGCCAGTACCTCGTCGGCCTGCTGGCCGCCGCAGCCTGCCTCACCGGACTCGCCGCCACCGCCGTCACCGCCGCCACCGGCGGCGAACAGACCGTCTTCCACGCGGCCTTCGCCGTCGACACCGCCACCACGGCGGGACGGGCGATCGTGCTCTGCTCGCTCCTGCTGGTGCTGGCCGCCTCGGCCGACGGCATCCGCGGCAACGCGCGGGAGACCGAGTTCCACGTCCTGCTGCTGCTCTCGACGGCAGGCGCCCTCGTCATGGTCGGGGCCGACGACCTGCTGCTCCTCCTCGCCGGCTACCTGCTCGCCAGTCTCCCCGCCTACGCGCTGACCGGCTTCGCCAAGGACGGCCTCGGCACCGAGGCGGCGCTGAAGTACTACTTGCTGGGCGCCCTGTTCGGCACCACCGCGCTCGCCGGCGTCGCCCTGCTTCACGCAGCCGGCCGGACGACCGGCTACCGCGCCCTGCACACCGCCCTGCCCGACGCCCCGTACGCCCTGGCCGCCGTCGGCCTGCTCGCCGTCCTGGCCGGCCTGTTGTTCAAGGCCGGCGCCGTACCGGCGCACTTCTGGGTACCGGACGTGACGGCTGGCGCCCCCGCCGCCGTCGCCGCCTTCGTCACCACCGTCCCCAAGGCCGGTGCGCTGCTCGCCTGCTATCGGCTGCTGCACCAGGCGGTGCCGGACACCGCCGTCAACTGGCCGCTGCTGCTCGCGGTGCTCGCCGCCGCCTCGATGACACTCGGCAACCTGGCCGCCTTCTGGCAGACCTCGGTACGCCGACTGCTCGCCTACTCCACGATCGCCCAGGTCGGCTACCTGCTCATGGCCGTCGCCGTCGCCATCCGCAGCGACCTCGCCCAGCAGGGCCTGCTGTCCTACCTGGCTGCGTACTCCGCCACCCAACTCGGCGTATTCGCCGTGGTCGTCCACCTGCCCGGTGCCCGGGAACTGTCCGACTACCGGGGCCTGGCCCGCCACCGTCCGGGGCTCGCCGCCGTCCTCGCCGTCTGCCTCCTCGGCCTCGTCGGCACACCGCCCACCGGGATCTTCCTGGGGAAGCTGGAGGTCTTCAGCGCCACCGTCGACGGCGGCTACGCCTGGCTCGCGATCCTCGCCGTCGCCAACACCGTGGCCTCCCTCTTCTACTACCTACGCTGGCTCGCCCCCCTCTTCCGCCCCGACTCGCCGGGGGCGGACGAGGCGGCACCGGACACGAGCGGCGGCTCCGACCCCGCGGCGCCGGACGGGGACCGGCCCCGGGCCTGGGCACCGGCGGGCCCCTGGTCGGCCGGCGCCGCCTACACGGCAGCCGCCGCCTCCCTCGTCCTCGGCCTCGCCGGCGGCGCCGTCCTCCCCCTCGCCCTCGGCCCCCTCCTCCGCTGACAAACCCGCCGGCCGGAGCATACCGGGAGGTGGGCGAGGCACCGGTCGGTCGCCACGAACGCGCAGGAGCAGCAGCGCGTTCGCCGCTTCTCCGGTGCGCCTGAAGGGTACGGACGGCTGCCCGTGTCGCGTCGTCCCGAAGACACCGAGGAGAAGCGAGGGCACCTCACCCTAGGCTTGAGGGATGGAGGACGGGAGCGAGCGAGCTGTTCAGGCGGCCATCGACGGCGAGTGGAGGCTCCTTGCCCCGGAGGCCCGTGCTTCGCCGGTACTCGTCTCGGAGTTGCTGGAACCAGAGTTCGTCGAGTTCGGGGCCTCTGGCCGTCAGTGGAACGCGACCTCGGTCCTCACCGTGACGAGCACCGACTCAGCGGATCAGGACACGCCGATCAGGGTGTGCGAGATGTCAGGGGTCGCGCTCGACCCGGTGTCGTTCCTCTGACCTACCTCGCCGAAAGCTGCGGACGCCGCACACGACGAAGCTCCCTGTGGCGTCTCACGGAAACGGGGTGGCGCCTGTACTTCCACCAAGGCACTCCGGCCGGTTGAACGACGCAGGCGAGACAGGGCCCGCGCATCGAACGGTCCGCCGCTCCGGTGGAGCGGCGGACCCTTCGATGCGCGATGCGACGCGGGCGCCGCACGGCGGCGGCCCGCGTACGGGGTCCACGTACAGCGGTCTACGTGCGGCGTCCGCGGCCCGGACGCCACACGACGAGGGCGCTGGACTGCTGCACGTCCTCGTACCGGACCAGGTCGCGGCGGTAGGAGGCGTGCACCTGCGCCTCGCGCTGCTGCATCGCCACCGCCGCGCCCTCCAACGCCTGCTGGAGCTCGATGGCCCGCGCCCGGAGGGCGGTGACCTGGTTCTCCAGCTCGATGATGCGCTTGATCCCGGCGAGGTTGATGCCCTCGTCCTGGCTGAGGCGCTGCACCTCGCGCAGCGTCTCGATGTCGCGGGCCGAGTAGCGGCGGCCCCGGCCGGCGGTGCGGTCCGGGGAGACGAGACCGAGGCGGTCGTACTGACGCAGGGTCTGCGGGTGCAGCCCGGACAACTGGGCGGCGACCGAGATGACGTAGACCGGAGTCTCCTCGGTCAGCTCGTACGGGTTGCTCCTTCGTCCGCCTCGGCCGTCCACGTCAATCTCCCTTCGCGGCCTTGAACAGCGCCTCGCGCGGGTCCTCGCCCGCGGTGGCGTCGCGGTAGGACTCCAGGGTCTCCTTCGCCTTCCTGCCCAGCTTGCCGACGTCCCCCGGCACCGTGATCTCCACGGTGACCAGCAGGTCGCCGCGGGTGCCGTCCTTCCGGACGGCGCCCTTGCCCCGGGCCCGGAGGGTACGGCCCCCCGGGGTGCCGGGCGGCAGCTTCAGCGTGACCGGTGGGCCCCCGAGCGTCGGTACGGAGATTTCACCACCGAGAGCCGCCTCAGGGAAGGTGACCGGCACGGTGACGGTGAGATTGTCGCCCCTCCGTCCGAAAACCGGGTGCGGATCGACGTGCACGACGACGTACAGGTCGCCGTTCGGGCCGCCGCGTTCACCCGGCGCACCCTTGCCGCGCAACCGGATGCGCTGGTCGTCGGAGACTCCCGCGGGGATCCTGACCTGCATGGTCCGCGAACTGGTCGCCCGGCCGCTGCCCCGGCAGATGTCGCAGGGGTTCTCCGCGATCAGGCCGCGGCCCTTGCAGTCGAGGCACGGATCGGTGAGCGAGAATCCGCCACCGCCGCCACGGCTGACCTGCCCGGTGCCGACGCAGGTCGGACACACCCGGGGCGTGCCGTTCTTGTCACCGGTGCCCGAACACGCCTTGCAGGCGGCGCTGCTGGACATCCGCAGCGGCACGGTCGCGCCGTCCACCGCCTCGGTGAAGCTCAGCGTCACCTCGGACTCGATGTCCTGACCGCGGCGCGGCTGGGTGCGCGTGCCGGGGCCTCCGCGGTTGAACAGCCCGCCGAACACGTCGCCCAGGCCACCGCCGAACCCTCCGGCGCCCCCACCCTGCGGGCCGGGCGCACCGCCGCCCTGGGTGCCTCCGAAGAGGTCCCCCAGGTCGAAGTTGAAGTTGCCGCCGGCGCCGGGCCCGGGACGGAAACCGCCCGCGCCCAGCAGCGACCGCGCCTCGTCGTACTCCTTGCGCTGCTTGGAGTCGGAGAGGACCTCGTTCGCCTCGCCGACCTCCTTGAAGCGCTCCTCCGCCTTGGCGTCGCCGGTGTTGGCGTCCGGGTGGAACTCGCGGGCGAGCTTCCGGTACGCCTTCTTGATCTCCGCCTCGGTCGCGTCCTGCGGGACGCCGAGGACCTTGTAGAGATCCTTTTCCAGCACTTCCCTGTTGAGGCTCATCCCCGGCGCCCCTCCTTCCGTTCTCCGTGCACGTCAGCCCTCGTCCGGGCCACCGCTCTCCTCTTCTGCGGTCGCCGCTTCGTCACCCTTGGCAGGCTGCGCGCCCGGCTGCGGCTCGGCGACGCCGACCCGCGCGGGGCGGATCGTGCGCTCACCGATGCGGTACCCGGGTTGCAGGATCTGCACGCACGTGGTCTCCGTGACCTCCGGCGAGTACGAGTGCATCAACGCCTCGTGCACCGTCGGGTCGAAGGGCTCGCCCTCCTTGCCGAACTGCTGGAGACCCATCTTGGCGACCACCATCTCCAGTGACTCGGCGACCGACTTGAAGCCGCCGACGAGTTCACCGTGGTCCCGTGCCCGGCCGATGTCGTCGAGCACCGGGAGGAGTTCGGTCAGCAGGTTCGCGACCGCGACCTCCTTGACCGAGACCCGGTCCCGCTCCACCCGGCGGCGGTAGTTGGAGAACTCCGCCTGGAGTCGCTGGACGTCCTGGGTGCGCTCGTTGAGCGCCGTCCTGGTCTGGTCGAGCTGGGCGGTCAGGGCGGCCTCGATGCCCTGGCCCTCCGTCACGGGCTGTTCGGCGTCCTGGAGCTCGGATGAGTCCCCGGCCGGGGACTCCGGGCCCGCCTCGTCGGCGGGCCCGGAACCCGGTGCCGCAGTCTCGTCGGACTGCGCGGTTTCGGCGGGGACTTCGGGCTCCTGCTTGTCGAAACCCGGGGTCTCCTCCGTCACGCGGCACCACCCTGTCGCTTGTCGCTCTTCTCGTCGTCGACGATCTCGGCGTCCACGACGTCCTCGTCGTTGCCGCCCTGGGCACCGGACGGACCGGCCGCACCCGCACCGGCCTCCTGCTGCGCCTGGGCGTCCGCGTACAGCGCCTGGCCCAGCTTCTGGCTGGTGGCCGCGACCTTCTCGGAGGCCTCGCGGATCTCCGCGGTGTTCTCGCCCTCGGCGGACTCACCGCTCTTCAGCTTCTCCTTGAGCTCGGCCACCGCCTCCTCGACCTCCGTCTTGGTGTCGGCGGGCACCTTCTCCTCGTTGTCCTTGAGGAACTTCTCGGTGGTGTAGACGAGCTGCTCGGCCTGGTTCCGCGTCTCCGCGGCCTCGCGGCGCTTGGAGTCCTCGTCGGCGTACTGCTCGGCGTCGCGCATCATGCGCTCGATGTCGTCCTTCGGCAGCGCGGAACCACCGGTGACCGTCATCCGCTGCTCCTTGCCGGTACCGAGGTCCTTGGCGCCGACGTGCATGATGCCGTTCGCGTCGATGTCGAAGGTGACCTCGATCTGCGGCACCCCGCGCGGGGCGGGCGGCAGACCGGTCAGCTCGAACATCCCGAGCTTCTTGTTGTACGCCGCGATCTCGCGCTCGCCCTGGTAGACCTGGATCTGCACGGACGGCTGGTTGTCCTCCGCCGTCGTGAAGATCTCGGAGCGCTTGGTCGGGATCGTGGTGTTGCGCTCGATCAGCTTGGTCATGATGCCGCCCTTGGTCTCGATGCCGAGGGACAGCGGGGTGACGTCGAGCAGCAGGACGTCCTTGACCTCGCCCTTGAGCACACCGGCCTGGAGCGCGGCGCCGATGGCGACGACCTCGTCCGGGTTGACGCCCTTGTTGGCGTCCTTGCCGGCGGTCAGCTGCTTGACCAGCTCCGCGACGGCGGGCATCCGGGTGGAACCGCCGACGAGGACCACGTGGTCGATCTCGGACAGCGCGATACCGGCGTCCTTGATGACGTGGTGGAACGGGGTCTTGCAGCGCTCCAGCAGGTCCGAGGTGAGCTGCTGGAACTGGGCGCGGGTGAGCCGCTCGTCCAAGTGCAGCGGGCCCTCGGCGGAGGCCGTGATGTAGGGCAGGTTGATCGTGGTCTCGGTGGACGAGGACAGCTCGATCTTCGCCTTCTCCGCGGCCTCGCGGAGACGCTGGAGAGCCATCTTGTCCCTGGCCAGGTCCACGCCGTGGCCGGACTGGAACTGCTTGACCAGGTGGTCGACGATGCGCTGGTCCCAGTCGTCACCACCGAGGTGGTTGTCGCCGTTCGTCGCCTTCACCTCGACGACTCCGTCGCCGATCTCCAGCAGCGAGACGTCGAAGGTACCGCCACCGAGGTCGAAGACCAGGATGGTCTGGTCGTCCTTCTCCATGCCGTAGGCCAGGGCCGCGGCGGTGGGCTCGTTCACGATGCGCAGGACGTTCAGGCCCGCGATCTCGCCGGCCTCCTTGGTCGCCTGGCGCTCGTGGTCGTTGAAGTACGCCGGGACGGTGATGACGGCGTCCGCGACCTTCTCGCCGAGGTAGGACTCGGCATCCCGCTTGAGCTTCTGCAGGATGAAGGCGCTCATCTGCTGCGGGTTGAAGTCCTTGCCGTCCAGGTTGATCTTCCAGTCGGTGCCCATGTGGCGCTTGACCGACCGGACCGTCCTGTCGACGTTGGTGACGGCCTGGCGCTTGGCCACCTCGCCCACCAGGACCTCGCCGTTCTTCGCGAAAGCGACGACGGACGGCGTGGTCCTGGCGCCCTCGGCGTTGGTGATGACGGTGGGCTCACCGCCTTCGAGAACACTGACGACGGAGTTCGTCGTACCCAGGTCGATGCCGACCGCACGTGCCATTTCGGGATCCTCCGTAAGCCTTGAGTGGAACTGGCTCAACAGTGCCGCACTTCGGCGTATCCGTCAACAGCCCTGAGTGGGGCAGACTCATGTTTGTGGCCGGTAAGGAGCGCATAAAAAGCGTTCCCGCAGGTCGGGCGGGTGCTCCGCGGCGTCATCCGCGTACGTGGCGTCGCACACAGCCGGACCGGCGGGTCCACGCAGCGGGTCCACGCAGCGGGGACGCGGACGGACAGGCGCGGACGGGGGCCGCGGACGGACGGAGCGCCGCACCGACGGCGGCGGAAGCCGGGGCGGCGGGCGAGCGTATCGGTATCCCATCATACGGACTGTCTTTTCCTGTATTGGGCGGAATTACCGTGCTGCGCCACTTAACGATCACTTCCCGGGGACAGGCCAGCCGGGACGGAGCGGACCGCTCGCCGCCCGCCGCCCCAGCTGTCCGCCTCTCCGCCTGTCCGCACGAGCCAGAACCCAGGGGGCCGATCCCGTGCCGCACTCCCTTCCACCGGCACGCCCGCTGCCGCGCCTCGTCGGCGGCCTGCTCGGGGCGGTGCTGCTGGCCGGCCCGGCCGCGCCTCCGGCCCGCACGGACGCACAGACCGCCGCCCCACCGGCCTCGCGCCTCACCGTCGTATCGCCGGAACCCCGCGCTCCGCAAGTGCCGGGGGGCACCGGCGGGCGGCCAGCGGCCGCGCCCGTCCCCGCGGCGGCGCCCCGGGCCCCGGCCGAGACGTCCGCTCCGCAGGCCCGCCGCGAGGCGGCGAAGGCCCTCCGGGCCTGGCAGGACGCCCGGAAGGCCACCGCCCGCGGTACCGAGGCCGCCCGGCGGGTGCACCGCTCGCTGGCCTCGAAACGCGCCGCGTACGCGGAACTGCGGCAGGCGGTCGGCTCGGCCGCCGCCGGGCAGTACCGCTCGGGAGCCGGGGGGCTCCTGTCGGGGGCCCGGCTCGCGCTGTCGGACTCACCCCAGGAGTTCCTCGACCGCGGGGCCACCCTGACTCGCGGGCACCGGGCCGGCGCTCGCCTGGTCGCCGAGACGCGCAGGGCCGGGGCCGAACTGGAGGAGCGCCGGGCCGCCACGGACCGCCGCCTGCGCACCCTGCGGCGCGAGCAGCGGCGCCTGGGCGCCCTGGCCCGAAGCACGCAGGTCCGTGCGGCCCGGGCCGAGGTCCTCGCGAGCCGCGGCGACGCGGCCGTCCGCAGGCCGCCCGGCCACTGCGCCCGGGGTGGCGCTCCGCAGCCCCGTTCCCGGGGCTCCCGACCCGCTTCGTGGGTGGCACCCGTCGTCGGGTACCGCCTCTCCTCCGGCTACGCCTCACACGGCGCGCGCTGGGCCCGCGCCCACACCGGACAGGACTTCGCGGTCCCCACCGGGACCCCGGTCAGGTCGGTGGGACCCGGGGTCGTCGCCGCGGCGGGCTGCGGCGGACCGTTCGGCCACCGGCTGCTGGTGCGGCACAACGACGGCCACTACACCCAGTACGCCCACCTCTCCCGCCTCCAGGCGGAGCCGGGGCAGTGGGTGCACCCGGGACAGCAGATCGCCCTCTCCGGCAGCACGGGCAACTCCAGCGGCCCGCACCTGCACTTCGAGGTGCGCCGGACACCGCGCCACGGCTCGGCCGTCGACCCGGTGGACTGGCTCCGCACCCGAGGAGTGACACTGTGACAGCCGCACCCCGTGGAGCCGGCACGGCCTCACCCCATGACGCCCCGACGGCCTCCTGCACGGTCGGGGTCTCTGGGGCCGCGGCTGCGCCCCCGCCCGCCCCGCGAGCGGACGGCGGGGCGGCGGAGCGCAGGCGGGGGCGGGTGTGGGACGGTCGGGGTAAGCCGAACCTGAGCGACACAGATCACCGCATGGCGCGCTACAGCCCCGGGCGGATACTGGGTAGTCTCATACGGACTGGATAAGTTACCGCTTAGTAAGCCTGTGTTCGCAGGCATCGCCCCGGCAGGTTCGAGGAGCCGTCATGCAACTCGCCGCGATCATCGTCACGCTGGCCCTGACTGCGGTCGGTGTTGCGCTCATCGCTCGCGCCGTCGCCCAGATCTACCACTTCGTCAAGCTCGGCCAACCCGTGCCCGCCGGCACGCGTACCGACGACTGGAAGCTGCGCACGGCCACGCTGGTCAAGGAGTTTCTCGGCCACACCCGGATGAACCGGTGGGCCGTGGTCGGGGTCGCCCACTGGTTCGTGGCGATCGGCTTCCTGACCCTGCCGCCGACCATCGTCAACGCGTACGGGCAGCTCTTCCAGGCCGACTGGACACTGCCGCTGCTGGGCGGCTTCCTGCCGTACGAGATGTACATCGAGTTCATCGGCCTGATGACCACGCTGGGCATCGGCACCCTGATGGTGATCCGGCTGCTCAACCTGCCGAGCCGGGCGGGCCGCAAGTCCCGCTTCACCGGCTCGAAGGCCTGGCAGGCGTACTTCGTGGAGTACGTCATCTTCGTCATCGGCCTCGCCATCCTCGTCCTGCGCGGCCTGGAGGGCGCCCTGCACGGCGTGGAGTCCTACGAGCCGGCGTATTTCGTCTCGTATCCGCTGGTCGCCCTCTTCGACGGGCTGAGCGTGGCGGCGCTGCAGAACCTCGTCTACTTCTGGGCGATGGTGAAGCTGGGCACCACGATGATCTGGATGATCACCGTCAGCCTCAACACCAACATGGGTGTCGCCTGGCACCGCTTCCTCGCCTTCCCGAACATCTGGTTCAAGCGCGACGCGCAGGGCGGCACCGCCCTCGGCGCGCTCCAGCCGATGACCTCCGGCGGCAGGGAGATCGACTTCGAGACGGTCTTCGACGACGAGGACGAGAACGCCGAGGAGACGAAGTTCGGCGCCTCCCAGGTGGAGCACTTCTCCTGGAAGGGCATCCTGGACTTCTCCACCTGCACCGAGTGCGGTCGCTGCCAGTCCCAGTGCCCCGCGTGGAACACCGGCAAGCCCCTCTCCCCGAAGCTGCTGATCATGTCGCTGCGCGACCACGCGCACGCCAAGGCCCCGTACCTGCTGGCCGGGGGCGGCAAGACCATGGAGGGCGAGGAGAAGGCGACCGCGGAGCAGCTCAAGGACGTGCCCGCGAGCGCCCTCGCCGAGGCCGAGCGCCCCCTGGTCGGCACGGCCGAGGAGAACGGCGTCATCGACCCCGACGTCCTGTGGTCGTGCACCACCTGCGGCGCCTGCGTGGAGCAGTGCCCGGTGGACATCGAGCACATCGACCACATCGTCGACATGCGCCGGTACCAGGTGATGATCGAGAGCGCGTTCCCCAGTGAGGCCGGCACGATGCTCAAGAACCTGGAGAAGAAGGGCAACCCCTGGGGCCTGGCCAAGAAGCAGCGGCTGGAGTGGACCAAGGAGATCGAGCAGGAGACCGGCTTCCAGGTCCCCGTCGTCGGCAAGACGGTCGAGGATCTCACCGAGGTCGACTACCTGTACTGGGTCGGCTGCGCCGGTGCTCTGGAGGACCGCGCGAAGAAGACCACCAAGGCCTTCGCCGAACTGCTGCACATCGCCGGGGTGAACTTCGCGATCATGGGCGGCGACGAGAAGTGCACCGGTGACTCGGCCCGCCGCCTGGGCAACGAGTTCCTCTTCCAGCAGTTGGGCGAGGAGAACGTCCAGAACCTCAACGCCGCCTTCGGCGAGGATGAGGGCGTGACGGTGCCGAAGTCCAAGAAGAAGATCGTCGCCACCTGCCCGCACTGCTTCAACACGATCGCCAACGAGTACCCCCAACTCGGCGGGCACTACGAGGTCATCCACCACACGCAGCTGCTCCAGCACCTGGTCGACGAGGGCAGGCTCGTCCCGGTCACGCCGGTAGAGGGCCTCATCACCTACCACGACCCCTGCTACCTGGGACGCCACAACCAGGTCTACACCCCGCCACGCGAGATCATCGGCAAGGTCCCCGGACTGCGCAACGAGGAGATGCACCGCCACAAGGAGCGCGGCTTCTGCTGCGGCGCCGGCGGTGCCCGGATGTGGATGGAGGAGCGGATCGGCAAGCGCGTCAACAACGAGCGCGTGGACGAGGCGCTCGCCCTCGACCCGGACATCGTCTCCACCGCCTGCCCGTTCTGTCTCGTGATGCTGACCGACTCGGTGAACGGGAAGAAGAACGACGGGGCGGCCAAGGAGTCCGTCCAGGTCGTGGACGTGGCGCAGTTGCTGCTCGACTCGGTGCGCACCCCGGCGGACCCGTCCGGTCCCGAGGACGGCCCGGAAAGCGGCGGTGACGCCGGCTCCCCCGCCGACGCCCCGCAACCCGAACCGGCGAAGTAGTCCGCCGAGGCACGGTGGCGAGCCCCTCGGCCCGCCACCGTGCCATCGCCCTCGCCGGCGGACGTCCGGGACGGTGACGGCGTCCGGGACGGTTGGGAGCGATGACCGACACGTCGAATAATTGACGCCAATGATGATCAGAGAGTGCTCTGTTTCGGTCATTCCTCGCGATATTCGAGATGACGATCGCTCACATCTGTGGTTCCGGTGTGCCGAGACCTAATCTCACCCCTATGCCTGTCGAACAGGCGGCCCGTCCGCTTCGCGACTCCGCGCCGACACCGCGGCCGCGCCCCGGCGGGCCGTGCGCACGCCGTGCCCGTCGCTCCCTCCAGGAGGTGCCGGCCGGCATGTGCTGCGCGTCCCCCCGCAGGGTCCTCGCGGGCCTCGGCATCCTGCGCACCGTATGCGCCGAGGGAAGCATCACGCTGATCGGCCAGGCCGACGTCAACACCAGGGTCGCCTTCACCGAAGCACTGCGCGACGGGCTTCTCCAGAGCCGGCGCTCGGATGCCTTCACCGTCGACCTGAGCCAGCTCGCCTTCCTCAGCATCGGTTGCGCCGCCGACCTGCTGCTCCTCGCCTCGGACAGCCCCCACCGCCACCTGCGGGTGCGCTGCGCCCCCGCCCAGGCGGCGACCCTGCGCAGGATCGGCGCGGAGGCCCTGCCCTGCCTCGAACTGGTCGTGGGGGAAGCGGGATGCGGATGCTAGCGGAGACCGGTTCCCGTTCCAGGCGCCCCGAGCACCAGTTGCTCAAGCGGCGGTTCACCGCCCGCACGCTGCCCCAACTGCGCTTCGGAGTCGAGGAGTGCGCCGCCTGGACCGGGCTGACCGAACCGCGGCGCGGCGAGTTCGTCCTCGCGGTGGACGAGATCGCGACCAACGCCATCGAGCACGCCGGCGGAGAGGGCAGACTGCTGCTGCGCCGTATCGACGGCGAGCTGGAGGCCCAGGTCACCGACACCGGTCCGGGCTTCTCCCCCGATGTCATCCCGGAACTGCTGCCGGGGCTCGACGGCGGCCCCGGCGGACGCGGCCTGTGGCTCGCGCAACTCACGACGGACCGGCTGACCATCGGCTCCGCCGATCCTGGCGCCATCGTCACCCTGGCGGTCCGGCTCCCCTGAGGACCGTCCTGTCCTCCACAGCCGCACACGCCCCACACGTCCCGTCCTCCTCCACCGCCCCATTACTCCCGCGCCTGGAGCAGCGGACCGCGGTGAACGGCGCCGCCCGGCTCGGACGCCGCGCTGACCAGCCACGTCCCTTACGGTCCGGCTCCTACGGGATGTACCGAACCGGCCACAATGCGACCCGATCGGGCCGCCCGGTGGCGCTCCCGGAGCCGGGAACGCGGTACGTTCGACAGCGTGGCTGGATTCAGGATGGGACGCGGCCGGGACCCGCGCAACACAAGGCAACCGCAGGCGCCGTACCCCCCTCAGGGCGCCCCGCAGCAACCCGATGGCCCGTACCCGCCGTACGGCCGCCCGGGGCCGCCTCAGGGCGCCGACGCTCGGTCGGCGCACGGCGGCGGCCCGACCCCGTGGCAACCGGGCGGGAACGGTGAACCCGAGTACTTCGCCGCACCCTCCGGGCCGGACCCCCACGCCAACAACCCCGGCCACACGCAGCAGTTCCGCATCGGCGAGGAGCCGGGCTTCCCGCCGGGCGGCGCCGGGCACACCCGCGGCGGCGGTCCGGACGGCGACTTCACCCACGGCTCCACCTACGCCGCGGGCGGCACCAACACCCCGGCCGCCGCGCCGAAGCTGCACTGGAAGCAGTTGCTGAGCGGCATCGTGCTGCGGCCGAACGCCACCTTCTGGCAGATGCGCGACCACAGCGTCTGGTTGCCCGCGATCCTCGTCACCTTCCTGTACGGCCTGCTCGCCGTCTTCGGACTGGAGGACGCCCGCGAGGACGTCCTGAAGGTGCCCCTCTCCGACGCCGTTCCGTACGTCCTGATCACCGGCGTGGCGGTGGTCCTCTCCAGCCTGGTGCTGGGCACGGTGACCCACACCCTGGCGCGCCAGTTCGGCGGCGACGGCGCCTGGGCACCGACCGTCGGCCTCGCCATGCTGGTCATGTCGATCACCGACGCGCCCCGGCTGCTGCTCGCGGTCTTCATGGGCGGCACCGCGGCACCGGTCCAGATCGTCGGCTGGCTGACCTGGATCGCCGCGGGCGCGCTGTTCACCTCGATGGTCAGCCGCTCGCACGACCTGCCCTGGGTCAAGGCACTCGGCGCCTCGGCGATCCAGTTGCTCGCCCTGCTGTTCCTGATCAAGCTCGGCGGACTCTGACGGGTCTCCGCCGCCCCCTGCCGGGCGGCGGAGACCCGCCACCGGCGTGCGCTCCCCGCCGGGCCCCGTGAGCGGCAGCCGCAGCGGCAGCGGCACGGACGGCGAACGCGCCTCGTCCTGCTCGGTCCCGCGGGCCCCCGCGGCCATCGCGCCGGTTCCCGCGGCAGCCTTCGCCCCGGCCGTCCCCTCCGCCGTCGCGCCGCACGACCGGCGGCTCGACACTCCACGGGAAGTCGACCCACCGGGCCGTGCGCTTCCAGACGTACTCGCACTTCACCAGTGACTGCGCCTTCTCGTAGACCACGGCGCTGCGCACCTCCGCGACATGGCCGCAGCAGAAGTCGTGGACCAGTTCGAGCGTCCGCCCGGTGTCGGCGACGTCGTCCGCGATCAGCACCCGCTTCGCCGAGAAGTCGGTGACGTTCGGCACCGGTGCGAGCATCACCGGCATCTCCAACGTGGTGCCGACACCGGTGCAGAACTCCACGTTGACCAGGTGGAGGTTCTTGCAGTCGAGCGCATGGGCCAGTCCTCCGGCCACGAACACACCGCCGCGGGCGATCGAGAGAACGACGTCCGGAACATAGCCGTCGTCCGCCACGGCCTGGGCCAGTTCGCGCACGGCTTCACCGAACCGCCCGTACGTGAGCCGCTCCCGCTCCTCACCCGCCGCCGACCCGGCCGCCGCGCTCACAGCGCGGTCAGACCTGCGTACGGTGGAAGTTCTGGAACGACCGCGAGGGCGTGGGCCCGCGCTGGCCCTGGTACCGGGAACCGTAGCGGGCAGAGCCGTAGGGGAACTCGGCCGGCGAGGTCAGCCGGAACATGCACAGCTGGCCGATCTTCATGCCCGGCCACAGCTTTATCGGCAGGGTGGCGACGTTGCTCAGCTCCAGCGTCACGTGCCCCGAGAAGCCGGGGTCGATGAAACCCGCGGTGGAGTGCGTCAGCAGCCCCAGACGTCCCAGCGAACTCTTGCCCTCCAGCCGGGAGGCGATGTCGTCCGGCAGCGAGACCACCTCGTACGTCGAGGCCAGCACGAATTCGCCGGGGTGCAGGATGAACGGCTCGTCGCCCTCCGGCTCGATGAGCCGCGTCAGGTCGGACTGCTCGACCGCCGGGTCGATGTGGGGGTAGCGGTGATTCTCGAAGACCCGGAAGAAGCGATCCATGCGCACGTCGATACTCGACGGCTGCACCATCGCCGGGTCGTACGGGTCGATCCGCACCCGACCGGTGTCGATCTCGGCCCGGAGGTCCTTGTCTGAGAGAAGCACGAGCCGAGAGTACGCGTAGCCGGTGCGCGCCCGGCGGACCGGGCCCCTCGCGAGTCCCGGCCGTGGCGGCTACCGCCCCGCGACGGTGCGACGGTCGCCGTCACGGCCGGGACTCAGCCCTGGCGGCCCCGCACCGGCACCGCCTGCCGCAGACGTGCGCAGCGCGGGCACCGCAGCAGCCGGCCCGGGCCGATCCGGTCCGTGCCCAACTGCTGCATCGGGAACGAGCCGGTGCTGAACACATGGCCTTCGGCGCAGCGGACGACAGTGGTCTCCATCGCGTAACTCTCCCCAGATCGTGGATGACAAAAGCCACGATAGGGGACGAAAGCAACCCCGTTATCCCGGCACTCCGGGACTCACCGTACGGCTCCAGCTCTCTTGCGGAACGCCACCCCGCACTCCCGCGCCACACTCCGGCGACGCAATCGCACCGATCTCACCGCGCTCCGCCGCGACTCTCGTAACCACCGTCGCAGACACCTCTGACAGGCCCCCGGTCAGTGCGCCGAGGGGCCGCCATGAGGTAGAGTATGCGGCGTCGGTCGCCCTGGATACAGCACAGGATCAGCCGCACGCGGGCGTAGTTTAATGGTAGAACATGAGCTTCCCAAGCTCAGAGCGCGAGTTCGATTCTCGTCGCCCGCTCCACCCCGAACCCCCAGGTCAGCGACCTGGGGGTTGTTTGCTACCCACACCGCGGAAGGCCCGCGTGCCACTCGCGTGCCACAAGAGCCACCCGAGCAGCTCCTGACGCCCTCGCATTGACCGCCCGTGACCGCTGGACGCCCCACCTGCCCACATAGCGAGACGCATTTCGAGTGACCCGCATCATGCATCTGCGGGGCGCGTAGCAGACGAAACCCCGACGAAGTGGACGGGTGTGAGACTTGCAACGTCCCAAACGGTACGGACCGCCCGCTCCGCCAGGCCACCAAAGAGCCCGTGTCAGATCGTGCCCTATCGCGCCCTCCGACGCGCCACGGGAGTACGGACCGCGAGGCGTCCGCACCGAACGGACCGCCACTCCCGCGGACATGATCCGGTCGCTGCTTCACACCCAGCCGACCCGCCCTCCGCTGACGCGACGGAGCGCCGGCCCGTCCCGCCTCAACACCGCCCGCGCGGCGCCTTGCACCACGCCGCCCTGAGCTCCTGCCCCAAGAAGGCCAGGAGCTCCACGCCCTGTGGCGAATGGTGCAGAGCACGCCAGACGGCCGGACCTCTTCCTGATCAATCCGACCGGCCCGCCCTGACCCACCTCGACAGGCAGGCCGGCCGCTCCTGAAGGACCCACGGCTACCACCTTCACCTGTGGCGAGTTCCTCGACCGTTTCACCGCAGACCCCTTGGTCGCTCTGACCTCAGGCCCACTACGGGCACGACATTCGCGAGGCGCACGACTCACCGGATGGCAGAACAATGCGGACCGCGCACGTGACACCAGAACCCAAGTTCCCATCCATAGCAGCCCCTCAGCTCCGACGTTCGGCGACCTCCACAAGACCGGCGCGGTATCCCCCGCAGCCTTGGACGCCACAGCGAAGGACGTGGAGCATACGTCCACAGCACTGGGAGGGCCGTCCTCGATCTGCCTGCTGGCCGTCCGCGGACCGAGGCGAAGCAGCACTCGGGAAGGGGGCCCTGCGCAGCGAGCAGGTATGCACGTCCGAGAGCCGCAACCACGCTTCGACCCCACCTCGACCACGAAGGGCGAACCTTGATTCGCCGTCAGCCCACTCGGGGAGGCGCACGCATCACAAGGCTGGAGCAAAACAGCCAAGCGACGACACTTCGGGAAGCAGCAGCAGATGGCCCTTCGCAACCACGAGTGCCTGCACAACCGGAGCGAAGTCTGCCCATTTCGCCCATTGAGCCGCAGACGTCAGGCCGCGTCGGGAACGAACGTGACGCGGGAGGCACCTGAGCCCAGGGCCACGTTGAGTGAGCCGTTGAGGGCCTTGGCCAGGCGACGCAGCAGCGGGAGCGTGGGCACCGTGTCACCTCCTTCGACGCGGGACACCTGCGGCTGGGTCATTCCCGCGAGCTCAGCCAGTTCTGTCTGGGACAGACCCAGCTCGACACGACGGTCGTGGACCGCCTGCCCGAGGTCTCCCGCAAGACGGGCGTCGAGATACTCCTGGTCGCACCAGGCAGCTTCACCCAGAAGCTGCCTGGTGCGACGCGTCTTCCACTGGCTGTGGTTCATCACGCCTCCCTGGTGCGGTCATAGAGGTGTTGCGCCGACTCGTGCTCGGCCTCGCAGACCTTCTGCGCCTGATGGGCTCGTTCGATCCCGGCTGCTTCACGCATACGCGTCTTGCGGAAGACCGTCAGCAGAACGATCCGCCGACGCGGGGCAAGCCCACCTCGGGCTCCCCCTCGATCACGCACTCCTCACCCATGCCTTCGACGGTATATGCATCGAACTACATAGGGCAGCACCGGGCAGTCTCGCCGCCCGTGCGGGCGCGGCGACGAGCGACCGCACCTCCACCCCTCCGCCCCTCCACATGACGTGATCCCCGGAGTCCTCGCATTGAGCGCCCGTGGCCGTTGGACACCGCCCCTACCCACACAGCGAGACGAGTGAACGCCAAGTGAACTCATCCTTACTCGGGTAAAATGTGACGTAGGTACGATTTGCACGACGTAATCTGGATAGATGAGTGTCACTGTCACGCCTTCCTCCGCCGTCGAGGATCCGCCGGAGAGCGAAACCGGCGAGTGTGTCGCCGGACTGGCTTGTTCGCTGATCGATCGCGAGCGGGCGGAGTTGATGGCAAGCAGACTGAAGGCGATCGCCGACCCCACTCGCCTTCAACTGCTCAGACTCATCCAGCTGGCGCCTGAGGGAGAGGCCTGCGTCTGCGACCTCACGGATTGCCTCGGCTTGCGTCAGCCGACAGTGAGCCACCACCTCAAGATCATGACGGGCGCCGGCCTGCTCCGGCGCGAACGGCGCGGGACCTGGTCGTACTTCTCCGTGGACCCCGAAGGCCTGCGCGCAGTGCGGGACCTCTTGGACCACCCCGTCGGCTGACTTCCCCACAAGGGCCCGCCTCCTCGATTCGAGGCGGCGGGCCCTTGCTTTCACCCTCCCGAACCCTTCCGTGGGCCCGCCCATGGAAAGGTGATCGTCTATATAGATACACGGCTATGGTTTGGTCTCATGACACGACCCGTACACCGCGTGTTCATATAGGCGGGCTTCGATCTAAGTGTTCGCGGGGTGCCCCACATCTCCCCTCCACGCCGGAAGCGCCTACCGGCCCGAGCCCAAGGATCGAATACGTGAGAGTGTTCCACGGCCGCAGCAAGACCCTCGGGGCAGCAGTCCTCACCCTCACCACGGCCCTCGCCCTGTCGGCGTGCGGCGGTGACGACGCAGGAAGCAGTGGTGACGGAGACGGTGAGGAGCTGTCAGGGAAGGTCCAGATCGACGGTTCCAGCACTGTCGCCCCACTCACCAGCGCCGCTGCCGAGATCTACGCCGCCGAGCAGCCCGGTGTGCAGGTCACCGTGGCCACCTCCGGCACCGGTGGGGGGTTCAAGAAGTTCTGCGTCGGCGAGACGGACATCTCGGATGCCTCCCGGGAAATCAAGGACGAGGAGATCGCTACCTGCGGGGAGAACGACGTCAAGTACGAGCGCTTCTCGATTGCCAACGACGCTCTGAGCGTGGTCGTTCACAAGGACAACGACTGGGTGGAGTGCCTCACGACGGAGCAGCTCAAGAAGATCTGGGAACCCGACTCGAAGGTGAACAACTGGGACCAGGTCGACCCCGAGTTCCCCGACGAGCCCCTCAAGCTCTTCGGTGCGGGCACCGACTCCGGCACGTTCGACTACTTCACCGATGCCATCAACGGTGAAGAGGGAGCCTCGCGGACCGACTACAGCGGCAGTGAGGACGACAACGTCACCGTCCAGGGCGTGTCCGGCTCCAAGGGCGGGATGGGTTACTTCGGCTTCTCCTACTACGAGGAGAACGCCGACAACCTCAAGCTCCTCGACATCGACGGGGGCGAAGGCTGTGTGACCCCCAGTGTGGAGTCGACCCAGGACGGGAGCTACGCGCCGCTCGGCCGTCAGCTCTACATCTATCCGTCGGATGCCGGGCTCAAGAAGCCGCAGGTCCTGGACTTCGTCGAGTTCTACGTCGACAACCACGCGGACATCGCCGAGCAGGCACAGTTCATCCCGCTCAACGCCGGGCAGGAGAAGGAGCTGGAGAACTCCCTCGAAACGCTGAAGAAGGCCTCCGAGTGACCAGCCCGACCGAGGCGCCCGCCGCAGGGACCGCGAGCCGGTCCCTGCGGCGGAGCCGCCCCCGGCACGGCGAAGCCGTGATCAAGACTCTGCTACTGGCTGCGGCGCTGGTCTCGGTGGCCACCACCATCGGCATCGTCGTCTCGCTCATCCCGCCGGCCGTCGACTTCTTCACGCTGGTCAGCCCGGTGGAGTTCTTCACGGACACGGCCTGGACGCCGCTCTTCGCCGACAAGAGCTTCGGAGTCCTCCCCCTGGTGGCGGCCACCCTGGTCATCACCGTGACGGCGCTGCTGGTCGCCATCCCCGTCGGAGTGGGCGCGGCCGTCTACCTCAGCGAGTACGCCGCCCCTCGGACCCGCAAGCTGCTCAAGCCCAGCCTCGAAGTCCTCGCCGGCATCCCCACCGTGGTCTACGGCTTCTTCGCCCTTGCGTTCGTCACGCCGCTGCTCCGGGACATCTTCCCCGAGGGCTGGGTGCTTGAGGTCCGCAACGGCTTGGCAGCGGGACTCGTCATGGGCGTGATGATCGTCCCGACGATCGCCTCGCTCACCGAGGACGCCATGTCCGCGGTCCCGCACTCGCTACGAGACGGCGCCTACGCGCTCGGCTCGGGAAAGCGGCTGGTCTCCGTGCGGGTCGTGGTCCCTGCAGCTCTCTCCGGAATCGTCGCCGCCTGTGTGCTGGGCATCTCCCGAGCCGTCGGCGAGACGATGATCGTGCTGATCGCCGCCGGCTCCCAGCCCCAGTTCACCCTCAACCCCCTGGTCGAGATGGAGACCATGACCGCGTTCATCGCCCGAGCCGCCTCCGGAGACGTACCGGTCGGCTCGATCTCGTACAACACGATCTTCGCGGTCGGTGCACTCCTGTTCCTGGCGACATTCGCGATGAACATGGTCAGCATCCGACTGGTTCGCAAATACCGGGAGGTGTACGAATGAGCACCCCCACTCTCGTCGAGGAACCCGCAGCCGCGCCCACTGGGCGGCCCAGCCTTGTCGGGCCGGGCTTCCGCCCCGGGGAGAGCATCTTCCGCTGGCTCCTGCTGGGCTGCCTCTCCGTCGGCGTCATCTTCCTGCTCTCCCTGCTCACCTACGTGGCCATCGAGGCAGCGCCCCGGCTGGACTCCCGGCTGTGGTCCAACTTCCCCTCCGTCACCAAGCCGGAGACGGCCGGTGCGCAGTCGGCCATCATGGGCACGATCTGGGTGATCAGCTTCACCGCTCTGTTCTGCCTGCCCACCGGCGTCATGGCCGCCATCTACCTGGAGGAGTACGCCGACTCCGAGCGCTGGTACAACCGTGTGATCGAGCTGAACATCCAGAATCTCGCCGCGGTGCCGTCGATCATCTACGGCATCCTGGGGCTCGGCCTCCTCGCCCGCCAGTTCGGACTCGGCACGACGGTGCTCACCGCTGCTATGACGCTTTCGCTGCTGGTACTGCCCGTAGTGATCATCGCCTCCAGAGAAGCCATCAGAGCTGTTCCGCAGTCCATCCGTCATGCCTCGCTGGCGCTGGGCGCCACCCGCTGGCAGACGGTCAGCCGCCAGGTGCTGCCGGCCGCGGTCCCCGGCATGGCCACCGGCTCCATCCTCGCCCTGTCGCGCGCCATCGGCGAGGCGGCGCCCGTGATCATGCTCGGCGCAGTGACCTTCGTGATGTTCAACCCCGAAGGGTTGCAGAGCTCCTACACGGTGCTGCCGGTGCAGATCTACAACTGGATCAGCCAGTCCCGGGAGGAGTTCCACCACCTGGCTTCCGCCGCCATCATCCTGCTGCTCGGTCTGCTCCTGTTGATGAACGGCGCCGCCATCTGGCTCCGCAACCGCTACAGCAAGCGCTGGTGACTGCCATGCCCACTCCGTCCGTACCCGCCTCGTCCGCGCAGGGTCCTGCCGCAACCCACCGGGGAGCACCGATGTCCGACACCGCCCCTTCCACGTCGCCTGCATGCCCGCTTCCGGCGACGGCGACGGACCGCCGGGAAGCCGGCGGCCTGGCCGTCACCGTCGGGGGACGCCGCCACACCCGCAGCGAGCCCTCCCTCGCCGATCCCGTGTTCGAGGTCTCCGGTCTCGACATCTGGTACGGGAGCCACCAGGCCGTCCGGGACGTCTCGATGACCGTGGGCCACCGCCAGATCACCGCCATGATCGGTCCTTCGGGGTGCGGCAAGTCCACCGTGCTGCGTTGCTTCAACCGGATGAACGACCTCATCCCGGGCGCCCGGGTGGCCGGGAACGTCTCCTACCACGGTGAGGACCTCTACGGCGCCGAAGTCGACCCGATCGAGGTGCGCCGCCGCATCGGCATGGTCTTCCAGAAACCCAACCCGTTCCCCAAGGCCATCTACGACAACATCGCCTACGGCCCCCGCGTCAACGGCGTGAAGGAGAACCTGGACGACATCGTCGAAGAGGCCCTCACCGGCGCGGCGCTGTGGGACGAGGTCAAGGACAAGCTCAAGGACAGCGCCCTGGCACTCTCCGGCGGGCAGCAGCAGCGCCTGTGCATCGCGCGGGCCATCGCGGTGAAGCCCGAGGTCATCCTCATGGACGAGCCCTGCTCCGCACTCGACCCGATCGCCACCGCGCGGATCGAGGACTTGATGGACATCCTGTCGCGCTCCTACACCATCGTCATCGTCACGCACAACATGCAGCAGGCCGCGCGCGTCTCGGACTACACCGCGTTCTTCACCGCGGGAACCGACGCCGACGACGGCCAGCGCTTCGGAAGCCTGGTCGAATACGACACCACCCAGCGGATCTTCGAGAACCCGGCCGACCCGCGCACCGAGGACTACATCACCGGCCGGTTCGGCTGACGCGCGCCCGCAGGGGGCGACGCCCCACGGCTTCTCTCGGAAGACGCCCCACGGCTTATCTCGGAAAGGGGAAGGATGACCACGGTGACGCCCGAAGCCGAGCCGCAACCCGGCAACCGCAGCAGCCACCGGACAACGGTCGGGGCAGGCGCCTCAGTGCTGTTGGCAGAGGCGGATCAGACGCTCGCCGCAGAGGTCGCCGCCGGCCTGACCGCTGCCGGGATATCCGTGACGGTCTGCCGGGACGGGGCCGAGGCCCTGCTGCAAGCGGGCATCGGACGGCCGGCCATGGTGCTGCTCGGGGCGCCTCTGCCCGTGGTGGACGCGGCCACCGTGACCGGGCTTCTTCTCCGGCTCAGCTCCTCACCCGTCGTCATCGGCGTGGGGACAGAACATGCCGCAGAGGCGGTCGGGGCGCTGTCCGCGGGGGCCACCGCACTCGTCGCCCGCCCCTACCGGCTCGCGGAACTCCTCCCCCTGCTGCGCCGCACGTCCGATTCCGGTGACCCGGCCGAGCGTCTGCGCGTCGGTGACATCGAGCTTGATCCCGCCGGGTTGCACGTACGTGTCAGGGGGCGGCTGGTCAAGCTGCCGCTGCGTGAATTCGCGTTGCTGCGCTATCTCATGCAGCATCCCAACCAGGTCGTCTCGCGCACCCAGGTACTGCGTGAACTCTGGGGTTCGGAAGTCACCGACACCAACACCCTCACCGTCCACGTCAAGCGGCTCAGAGCGAAACTCGCCACTGTCGACTCCTGCTGCTGCACCATCGACACCATCCGCGGCATGGGCTACCGACTCGAATGCCCGGACGACACGGAGTGAACGCCGGCTCTCGCGCTCACCGCGCCTGAACCGCCTTCGGCGGGAAGGCAGGAGTCGGCCCGCACCCGCGTCGTACACCGCGAGGGCGGACTGCTGCGGGTGGAGACCGGCACCGGCACGTGGGGCGTCCCCCGTGCTTCCTCGCCGACGGCATCGACGGACGCGCCCTCGTCGGCGTGGGCCGACCCGCCCGCGAGGCCACCCGCGACATGACCGAGCGGCTCAGCTGACGACGGCGCTGCGGCGCTCGGCCGGCGCCACGTCCTGCCGGGCCCCGCGATGGCACCCGGTGCGCTCGCGACGGCCGATGGAGCGGAAGCCCACGCACTGGCGCGGGGCCGGGCTGCCGATGTTTCCGGGGAGGCTCCCCACCTGGTGTGAAGCGACCCGGGAGAACAGCCGCAGCCGGACGGGAGCGCCGTGAACGTCGCGGGAGTCCGCGTGGCTTCATCCGCCGTGAGGGGGCGCTCCGTCAGAGGCGGGCAACGGGCACCCCCGATCCCTGATTAGATTTCTATCTATGTTGACGCCTGTCGATACAAGTGTCATTCTGGGCGTCGCGAGATCAATGCCCGTCGAAGTAGAGGAGAAGCGACGTGACCACGTCCGCTGACGCCCCCTTGCCGACCGCGGTGATCGGTGCCGGTCCCACCGGGCTGGCCGCCGCCGCTCACCTCCTGGAGCGCGGCCTCGAACCCCTCGTCCTGGAAGCGGGCCCCACTGCGGGCACCGCCGTGCGCGATTGGGGCCACGTGCGGCTCTTCTCGACCTGGGACGAGGTCATCGACCCCGTGGCCGAGGAGCTCCTGACGCCCACGGGATGGAGCCGCCCTGACGGGGCCGGCTACCCCTCCGGCGCGGACTGGGCGGAGCAGTACCTCCAGCCGCTGGCCGAAGTCCTGGGTGAGCGGGTGCGGTTCGGTGCCCGCGTCACCGGCGTCTCCCGTGCAGGCCGGGACCGCGTGGTCGACGCCGACCGCGAGGGGCAACCCTTCGTCCTGCACCTCACCACGGCCGACGGGACGGAGGAGCGTGTCAGCGCACGCGCCGTCCTCGACGCCTCAGGCACCTGGGACACCCCCAATCCGCTGGGCGGCGACGGCCTTCCCGCACTCGGTGAAGGCCGGGCGGCCGGGCAGATCTCCTACCGGGTGCCCGACCTGAACGACCCAGCCGTACGCGACCGTTACGCGGGAAAGCGCACAGCCGTCGTCGGCTCGGGCGCCTCCGCGTTCACCGTCCTCGCCGGCCTGGCCCGCCTCGCCGAGCAAGCCCCCGGTACACACGCCAGCTGGGTGCTGCGCCGCGGCATCGGGGGGAACACCTTCGGTGGCGGCGACGCCGACCAGATTCCCGCACGAGGCGCCCTCGGCCTGCGCGCCAGGGCAGCCGTCGACGACGGATACGCCACTGCCGTCACCGGCTTCCGCACGGCCGAAGTCGCCTCGGACGGAGGCCGCTTGGTACTGACCGCGGACGACGGACGGCGACTCGGCCCCGTCGACGAAGTCATCGTCCTCACCGGCTTCCGCCCCGACCTCTCCCCCATCTCCGAGCTGCGCATCGCTCTCGACGAACGGCTCCAGGCGCCGGTCGAGGTCGCCCCGCTCATCGACCCCAACGTCCACTCCTGCGGCACCGTCTACCCCCACGGTGCCAAGGAGCTCTCCCACCCCGAACAGGACGTCTACCTGGTCGGCATGAAGAGCTACGGTCGCGCCCCCACCTTCCTCGCCATGACCGGCTACGAGCAGGTCCGCTCCGTCGCCGCCGCCCTCGCAGGCGACCACGAAGCCGCCGCACGAGTCGAGTTGATCCTGGCCGAGACCGGAGTCTGCGGCGGCGCCGGGCTCTTCGACGAGCCCGATACGGCGCAGGAGGACGAAGGCGGCCGCTGCGGCGCCCCGACCGACCCTCAGACCACGCCCGCAGTGTCCGCGAGTGGCGGCTGCTGAACTCCGATGAACGCCGCCGGAACCACCGCGGTCGCGGCGGGGGCAGGTGACCGGTCGCGACCGCGTGGCGTGCTGCCCGCCCTGTGCGTCACGCAGATCACCAGCTGGGGTGTCCTCTACTACGCCTTCCCCGTCCTTCTCACCCATATCACCGATGACACCGGCTGGTCCCCCACCGCAGCAACCGGCGCCTTCTCCGTCGCCCTCCTCGTCTCCGCACTCGCCGGTATCCCGATCGGACGGAAACTGGACCGTCGGGGTCCACGAGCGGTGATGACGGCCGGCTCCGTTCTTGCCGCGGTCTCTCTCGGCGTCATCGCCACTGCCCCCGGCTTCGCCGTCTTCGTCGCAGGCTGGATGGGCGCCGGCGTCGCGATGGCGGCGACCTTCTACCCGCCGGCCTTCGCCGCCCTGACCCGCTGGTGGGGCACCGACCGGCTCCGCGCCCTCACGCTCGTCACCCTCGCCGGCGGGCTGGCCAGCACGCTCTTCGCGCCCCTGACCTCGGCGCTCGTGGAAGAGCTCAGCTGGCGTGCCACCTACGGCGTCCTGGCCCTCCTCCTCGCCTTGATCACCGTCCCCACCCACGCACTGGCTCTTCGCGCGTCTTGGCCTCCGCCGCCACCCGCGTCCAGCGCGACCGGGCCGGCTCCTGCCGCCGACAGGCCCATCGCCGGAACACGCTCTTTCGTCATGCTCGCCCTGGCGCTCACGTTCTCAGCTGTCACGGTCTACGCCGTGGTCATCGGCCTCGTTCCCCTGATGACCGAACGCGGCGCCACGCCAACCGAAGCAGCCTGGGCACTCGGGCTCGGCGGACTCGGCCAAACCCTCGGCCGCATCTTCTACGCCCCCGTCGCCCGCCGAACAGGCGTCACGGCCCGCACCACCCTCCTCATCACGGCGGGCAGCCTCACCACCGCAGCTCTCGCGCTCGTTCCGGGTCCGGTCCCCCTGTTGACCGCCCTCTCGATACTCGCGGGCGCCGTGCGCGGCAACCTCACCCTGCTCCAGGCCACCGCCGTCCCCGACCGCTGGGGAACCCGCCACTACGGCCACCTCACCGGCATCCTCAGCGCCCCCGTCACTCTCGCCACCGGCCTCGCACCCTTCATCGGAACCGCGCTCGCAGGGCCCCTCGGGGGGTACCCGGCAGTCTTCCTCGCCCTCGCAGCCGTCTCACTGGTCAGCGCGACACTCGCACTGGGCGCAGCCCCACCGACAGAGCCCCGGAACCATGACGCCCGAAGGCGTACCGCTAGAGGGACGTGAGCGCCATCCCCAGGCCGGCTGGTTCCGGGGCCGCCCGGGGCACAGGGCCGGGAGCGGGCGACGCGCGCGTCAGTTCTCGACCGGCACCTCGCGGGGTTCCGCTCCCTGCTCCGGCTCCAGCCGGCGGATGCCGAAGTCGCGGGTGACGGGCGACAGGTAGGCCAGCAGCGCGGAGAAGACGATGCCGCTCCAGCAGAAGACGGCCCATGGCAGGAAGTCGAAGTTCGCCACGCCCAGCGTCCCCGCGATGAAGGCGCCGGAGACGGTCCAGGGCATGAGGACCTCGGTGAGGGTGACCGAGTCCTCCATGCTCCGCGAGAGGTTGGTCGGGTGCAGGTTCCGCTTCCGGAATGCTTCGCCGTAGAGGTCGTTGATGAGGAAGTAGGTGACCAGCGCGTTCGAGGTGCCGTTGATGACGGTGAAGCCGGAGAGCAGCGTGGCCGTCACGAGGCTGCCAGTCGAGCGCAACGTGTCGATCAGCTTGCTGAGCAGGACGCGGAGCACGCCGGAGTTCTCCAGCGCCGCGGCGAAGAAGAACGCGCAGAAGACGAAGAACGCCGAGCTGTACATCGATTGCAGGCCACCGCGGTTGACCAACTCGGTGAGGGGGTCCGAGACGTCGGAGGTCAGCATGTCGGTGGTGAAACCGGAGACGGCGGCGTTCAGCGTGTCGCCGATGCTGAAGCCCTGGACGAGGACGGCGAGGACGGCGGCGGTCATCGAGGACAGGAAGAGCACGATCAGCGGGGGCTTGCGCATGATCGAGCCCACGAGGACCACGGCAGGCGGCAGGAGCAGTACCGGGTTGAGGGTGAAGAGTCCCTGCAACTCGTCGACGGTGCCGTCGATGACGTCGAGGTCGACCGACCCCGCGTCGATCGAGATCCCGGCGATCAGGAAGACCACCGTCGCGAGGAGCGACGACGGCACCGACGTGTAGAGCATGTGCCGGATGTGCTCGTAGATGTTGGCGCCGGCCGCCAGCGCGCTCACGTTCGTGGTGTCGGAGAGCGGTGAGAGCTTGTCGCCGAAGTAGGCACCCGACACCACGGCACCGGCGGTGATCGCCAGTGAGACGTCCATCGTGGAGGCGACGCCCATCAGGGCGACGCCGACCGTGCCCGCCGCGCCCCAGGACGTTCCCGTGAACGTGGCCACGAGGGCGGTGACCACGAAGGACAGGACGTACAGGTACGACGGGTCGATGATTTCGAGGCCGTAGTCGACCATGAGCGGGACAGTGCCCGCGATCATCCAGGTGCCGATCAGTATCCCGATGCTCAGCAGGATGAGGATGCCCGTCAGGGCTCGCTTGATCTTCTCGCCCATGTCCGTGAGGACCTGATCCAGGCCGACGCCGTGGCAGGCGGAGAAGATCGTGAACGTGATGGCCGCGAAGACGAGCATCAGTTCCGCGGGGAACTCCATGATCCCGATGCCGCCGACGAGGATCACCACGGTGAGGGCCACCGGAATGAGCGCCACGGCCGGGCGGGGTCGGGGGAGCGGACGGTTCTCAGCCTCGTCGGCCGACGCCGTGTCCTGTGGGAACTTCATTGTTTCCTCTCGGGCAGGGTGGGTGAGGGCGTAGCGACGCCGTCAGCGGGCGATCCGGGTGAAGGCCCGGTCGAGGTCATCGGTCTGGCTCTGCGCGCCCTCGAGGCCCACGGAGAGCCGGATCAGGCCAGGCCACGGGGCGGAGGCCGGGTCGTCGGTGGAGCGCGACGGTGACGTCACGAGGCTCTCGTAGCCGCCCCAGCTCGGGCCGATCCGAAAGAGGCTCAGGGCGTCGATGAACCGGGAGACGCGCGCGAAGGTGCCCTCCCGAAGTTCGAAGCTGAGGAGTCCGGAGAAGCCGCTGAACTGGGACGTGATCACGTCCTCGTCCGGGCTGTGGTCCGCGTACGGGTGGTGGACGGTGACGACCTCGGGGCGCGCGCGCAGATGGTCGATGACGCTCAGCGCGTTGCGTTGGTGCTGCTCCATCCGCACCGGGAGGGTCCGCAGTCCGCGGAGGACGAGGGACGCCTCCATCGCGGACATGACGGCCCCGAACAACTGGTGGCCCTGGTGGAAGAGTGCGCGGACCAGGTCCCGGGAGCCGATCACCGCACCGCCGATGACGTCGCTGTGTCCGCCGATGTACTTGGTCAGGGAGTGGACGACGAGGTCCACGCCGGCCGCGAGCGGCTTCTGGTAGAGCGGTGTGGACCAGGTGTTGTCCATGACGGTGCGGATGCCGCGGCGTCGCGCGACCGTGGTCAGCGCCCGGACGTCCACGACTTTCATGAGCATGGTTCCCGGGCTCTCGACGTAGATGAGCGCCGTGTTCTCCCGGACGTGCTCCTCGACGTCGGCGGCCGGGTCGGTGAGGACCGTGTGCTCGACCCCGAAGCGCTCGAGGTGTCGGGCGAGTTCGGTCGTCGGGCCGTAGACGGTGTTGACGAAGAGCACGTGGTCACCGCTGCGGAGCAGTCCGGCGAGGACGGCGCTGATCGCGCCCATGCCGGAGGCGAAGCACTTAGCGGCCTCGCCGCCCTCGAGCAGAGCAAGACGCTCCTCCAGGAAGGCGACCGTCGGGTTGGTTCCGCGGCTGTAGACGAAGTTCTCGTGCTCGGCGGCCTGCTGCCGTACGAACTCCTCGAAGGTCGGCTTGGTGAAGAGGCTCGTCTGATAGATCGGGGGCGCCACGGCACCGGCTTCGGCCCCCGGTCCGTTCCACGCGCCCATGCAGATCTGCTGGTCGGTGCTGTTCACTGCGCCCTCCGTCGCCACGTGCGTGCGGACGGCGACAGGTCTTCCACACGCCGCCGAACGGGGAAAGCTTGTAATATAAGCTGCTACGTAGTCAACACCTGCGGGCGAACGTCTACGCTCGGCATCGGTCCGTACGCACCGCGCAAGCCACTGAGTAAGCTCACAGGTGAAGGCCGATTCGACTAAGGGGCGAGGACGTTGGGAGACACGGCGGAGGGAGCATCCGCGCTGCCGACGGCGCGGGGCGACGGGATGCGCGCCCAGCCGCGTTCGCTGACCGCCCAGGTCGCGGAGTTCATCGAGGAACTGTGCGTGGGCCCGGACGTCACACCGGGTGACCAACTACCTCCGGAAGGTGAGCTCGCGGCACGGTTCGGGGTGAGCCGGGTGGTCCTCAGGGAAGCGATGAAGACGCTGGAGGCGCGCGGCCTTGTGCAGCGCCGCCAGGGCAAGCCGGCCGTCGTCGCCTCGCCGAACGCGCTGCCGGTGGAGGAGTTCGTCGCGCTCGCGTTCCTGCGCGACAAACGCGCCCTGATCGAGTTCACCGAGATCCGCAAAGCGCTGGAGGTGCACGGCGCCCGACTCGCCGCGCAGCGCCTCGCGGGCCCGGAGAAGCCGCAGGCCCTGCCGCACATCGCCCGTGCCCGTGAGGCGATCGCCGAGCAGCGCGCCGACCCGCTCGACATGCCCACCCGCATACGCACGGACTTCGCCTTCCACCAGGCGCTGGTGGCGGCCTCGGGCAACGTCAGCCTGACCCAGATCCTGGACGCCCTGGAGCGCTCACTCGCCAAGAGCCGGGAGGAGAGCCACCGGCGCTACCTCGCCACCGGGGCCGACCCCGCGGGCTCGGCCACCGAGCACGAGGAACTGCTCGACGCCGTGCTGACCGGTGATCCGGCGCAGGCGGTCGCGGCGATGGAGCACCACCTGCACGTCACCTTGCAGGAGATCGAAAGCCGCCCCGAGGGGGAAGAGGCCGAGTAGTCCGTCGCGGTGCTCCGGCTCGCGACTGCCGCTGCGGGCCGTGACAGACGACAGCTCGGGCAACGCCTCCGGCCAGACGGCGGGAGGTGGCGTCGGTGGTGTGCGTGCTCGCGCTGCTCACGGGCAGCGCGCTGTGGAACCACCGGCGCAGCCTCCGGCGGCGGCAGCCCCCCGGCCGCCGGCCCCCTCTACGGTGGGCATGCGCGGAGAGCGGGAGATCACGGGCCGCAACCGAACCGTCGAGAGGCCCCATGGTGAGCGCGACGCTGGCCTTCACTCCGTCCGTACTGCTCGCCGCCGCGTTCGCGTACAGCGTGCGCAAGGACCGCAGGATGTTCCGCAACGCCGTACTGCTGGGCCTGCTGGCGATCAGCACGGGCGTGGCACTGGTGGTCGCCGAACCGGCGCACGCGGACGTGCTGCTGGTGCTGTGCTTCCTCGGGGCGGTCCTCGGCGGTGTGCTGCTCGCGGTCTTCTGCGTGGTGAACGGTGTGACCATGGTCCGCAAGGAGGGACGGCATCCGGCCAACCTCCTGTCGCTGGCGCATCGCGGCCGTCCTGTGGGAGCACCGCGCCCTCAACCTTGACATCGCCGTCCTGCTCGCCGCGGTCGCCCTGGTCCTCACCGGCTCCCGGTAGCGCGACGCGGCCGGGGGCCGCCACGGCAGCGGGGTCGCGTCCGTCGCGTGCCCGTCCCGGAAGGCCGGGCGGCCGCACGGGAACAGCCGGTCCCAACAGCGCGTTCGCATCCGAGGGATCGGCGCCGCACGAGCGGGAGCACGGAGGCCGCACAGCCGTCCGCCCCGTCGTCAACGCGGTGCGCCCGCCCCGCACCCGGATCAGGAAGTAGCTCCGCAGGAGGACTGTTTTTCATGACGGACCGGCCTTTGACACTCATGGCAGTGCATGCCCACCCCGACGACGAGGCCACCGGCACCGGAGGTGTCCTCGCGCGCTACGCGGCGGAAGGCGTCCGCACGGTCCTCGTGACGTGTACCGACGGCGGTTGCGGTGACGGACCGGGGGGCGTCAAGCCGGGCGGTCCCGGGCACGATCCGGCGGCCGTCGCCTCGATGCGCCGGCACGAGCTCGCGGCGAGTTGCGAGGCCCTGGGGGTGAGCGACCTGGAGATGCTCGACTACGCCGACTCCGGGATGATCGGCTGGCCGAGCAACGACGCCCCCGGCTCCTTCTGGCGGACCCCCGTGGAGGAAGGTGCCGCCCGACTCGCGGAACTCCTGCGGCACTACCGGCCCGATGTCGTCGTCACCTATGACGAGAACGGCTTCTACGGCCACCCGGACCACATCCAGGCCCACCGCATCACGATGGCCGCGCTGGAGATGACGGCGCTGACTCCGAAGGTGTACTGGACGACGATGCCCCGTTCGTTGATGCAGCGGTTCGGGGAGACCATGCGCGAGTTCCAGGAGGACATGCCGGAGCCGGACCCGGCCGAAGCCGCCGCGCTGGCCGAGATCGGCCTCCCGGACGAGGAGATCACCACGTGGGTGGACACCGCCGCGTTCAGCGGTCAGAAGTTCGACGCCCTGGCGGCGCACGCCAGTCAGGGTGAGAACATCTTCTTCCTGCGCATGGGCAAGGAGAGGTTCGGCGAGTTGATGGGCCTGGAGACCTTCGTACGCGTCAAAGATGCCACCGGCGCGACCGTTCCCGAGGACGATCTCTTCGCCGGGCTGCGCTGATCCGGCTGCCCGGGGGCCGCATCGGCCCGCCGGGCTGCGGCGGGGGCGGCCTCCGGACCGGGCGGGGCGAGGGCTTCGGCCCGGGCGCTCCCCCGCCCTTCACGAGGGGACGTCGCCAGGGACGTCGAGCGGGCCGCGCCCGCCCGCGGGGCCGCGCCCGCCCGCGGGGCCGCGCCCGCCCGCGGGGCCGCGCCCGCCCGCGGGGCCGGGCCCGGGGCGGGACGAGATCCGGGGGCTCAGGCTCGTCGGGGGTCACCAGGGCGGAGGCCAGGGCCTCGCCGAGGCCGAACCCGGCCTCCACGCAGGTCACCTTCCGGTCGGACGTGACGGGATCGGCCGTGAAGAGGACACCGGCCGCCTGCGGGCAAACCCTCTCCTGCACGACCACGGCCATCAGCACGTTCCGCTGGTCGAAGCCGTTGCGCAGGCGGTAGGTCACGGCCCGTTCGGTGAACAGCGAGGCCCAGCACCGGACGACGTGCCGCAGGACCTCCGAGGGGCCGACGACGTTCAGGTACGGTCCTGCTGGCCCGCGAAAGAGGCCGCCGGCAGGTCCTCCGCGGCCGCGCTCGACCGGACGGCGTACGCGGTCCGCTCGCCGGACCGGACGAGTGCGCGGCCGACCGCCGCCGTCACGTCCCCGGGGAGGGGGTGTGTTCGAGGGTCCGTACCGGATCTCCCGCTGCGCGTGCGAATCGCCTCCCGGTCGTCCGGGTCAACGAGTTCGGCAGCGAGGGCGCCGGCCCCGACCGGGACCTCGGCTCGGGCCGCGTCGGGTTGCAGAACCACCACACCGGCTCCGACGTCCGGTTCCGCGACGTGCAGGTCCGCCCACTCGGCTGAGGAGGGTGTGGCCGACCCGGTCCGGCCGCCTGCGGCAGCGGGTGGGCCTCGCGGGGCTGCCCCGACTTCACCGGACAGGCGGGATGCGCTACACTTGATCTTGTCGGAAAGGTGAGCAACTCCCCCGACTCGTACACGCGTTGGTGGTCCAAGGAAAGACGCTCCGCTTCCTGCGGAGAGATGCAGGTGCAAGGCCTGCCCAGCGCTCCAGTCGAAGCCCGCCCCTCCTCGGGGCGGGCTTCGCCCGTTGCCGCCCCGAGGACGCCGTGCCTCCCGGAAGGCTCGCGCCTCCCACAGACCCGGAACGGCCGTACTTCCGTGCCTCGGGGCGGCCGGAGAGGAACAAGCGGCGTGCGCGGTCGTCCCGACGGGTCATCTGGATCGCGGCGTCCGAGGCTGAGGGCCGTGCCGAGGAAGCCCTGCGGGTACGGTCGAGCCCGCGGTTCGCGACCAACCGGGCCAGGGTGTCCGCCGCGTGCGCTCCCTGCGGCCCGCCGTCTGGCAGGACGACCGGGAGCCGGGTACGGCGGTGCAGTCCCCCACGGCGGAGATGCGCCCGTCGCTCACACTGCGCAGATCCTCATCGACGATCGCCCGTCCGCGGTCATCGACCTGCAGGCCGCTTCGCGCGGCCAGGTCCGGAAGGTCGTCGACGACGGCCCACAGGACGACGTCCGAGTCGAACGGCTCGTTCGACGCCAGTCGCACCGCGTCGGCACTCCGTTCACCCGCGCCGGGCAGCACCTCGACCACTGGGTCCTCCAGCACCGGCACCCCAGGCGTTCCAGGCCGGCGCGCACCCGCCCGCGGGCCCCTTGCGAGAAGGTCGGCAGGAGCGTCTGCCCCACGAGCCGCACGCGCAGGTCCGAGCGCCCGTAGGCGATCGCGGCGGCGGTCTCGACGCGCGTCAGTCCGCCGCCGACGACGGAGACGGAGCTTCCCGCGGGCAGGCCCGCCAGCGCGGTGCGGGCGTTCTCCGCCCCCTCCCAGGCGCCCACCGGGCCGGTACCGGGCCGCGCCGAGACCGTGCTCCCGACGGTGAGGAACAGACGGTCGAAGTCCAGGGAGTCCCCCGTGCCGGGGCAACGCTGCCGTCGCCGATCGTGTCCACGGTCGCCACCTGCGAGTGGATTCCGTCGCGCAGCATCTCCGGGAGAGGCGTAGCGGCGTGTCCCGTCCCGGCGATCTGCTCGTGCAGCCGCACCCGCTCGACGAAGTCGGGTCGCGGGTTGACCACGGTGATCCGCGCCTGCGGGACCTTCTTCGCCAGTCGGTTCGCCGCGAAGAGCCCCGGCGTATCCGGCGCCCACCATTACGACCTCCATGTGTTCCTCCTGTGCCGGCACGGTCGCCCCACACGACAGAACAGGCGGCCCTCGCGCGACTCCCCGGGGGAGTGGCGTGCGTCACACCCTGCCCGGTCGGTCCTTCCGTCTGCTCGCCCGAGCACGGGGGCCGTCCCGGAGCTGTCCCGTGTTCGTCAGGTGATCGGCGCCGTCAGGCGCTCGGCCTCCGGACCGTCCCAGCCGCCAGGGGTGCGCCACAGGACGTGGACGCCGAAGAGCGCGTGCACGGTGCCGGGGGCCCAGGCGTCCGCGGGCGGGCCGGACAGGACCAGATGCAGGCGGTCGGCCGGTGCGGGCAGCGTGTGGTTGAGCTCCAGGAGACGGACGGCTCCCGCACGCAGATCGGGATAGGTGCGGCGGTCGGCACCGAGGACCTCGTAGAGGTCCTCCGAGTCCCCGTTGGCACAACTGACATCGACGACGACCGAGTCGGACGGCTGCCGGTCCGCGCGCAGGAGCGCCGCCATCAGTTCGAAGCGCACCGCTTCGTGGGTCTTGCACGTGCGGCCGGCTGCGGCGGAGGATTCCAGGGCAGGCAGCAGGTACGCCGCCGGTCCGGGCGGCGAAGTGGTCGCGGTGCCGGGCGACGTGTCGGTGGTCATGGGCATGGTGTCGTGCTCCTGTCGCTCGGGCCGGCGCGGGGAAGCGGCGGTCGGGGGAGAACCGTCGGGCTGTGGACGGCCGGAGGCGGGATCGGTGGGCTCCGGGGCGGCGGGCACCGAAGAGCCGGGGTGCGGTAAACCGGCATCCGGGGCATCCGACGGCCCGGACTCGAGGGCGCCGCGGAGGGACGGGTGGCCGCGTAGCGTGCGCCGGGCCTCGGCCAGGCCGTCCGCCCAACCGCTCCGCTCCAGCTCGATCCGGAGCCGCTGCGCGTCGCAACCTTCCTCGGCGACAGATCGGTTGGTCCGGACGGCCAGCTCGCGGAGCTGGTGGAGGCGGGGACGGTCCGGGGAACCGAGGAGCCGCCAGACGGCCAGCCAGTCGTGCTGGTCGCGGCGCAGGCAGCGGTTCGCCATGCCCTTCAGCTCGGACAAGTGGCCCCGCGCGTCGTCCGGGACCTCTCCCCGGGCGAGCGCGTCCATGGCGTCGAGCGCCGCCAGGTAGCGGCCGGCCATCCGCTCGGAGAGAGGGCTTCGCCCGCGTTCGTCGAGCGTGACGAAGCTGACGTTGGAGTCATGGCGGAGGATCCAGCCGTCCAGCTCCGCTCCCACGGCCGGTGGCGTGCGTCCATGGCGGACCGCGAGCAGCATCGTCCGGTCCAGCGGTGGCGAGACCGCCTCGACCCGGTAGTTGCCGCCGGTGGTGTGCCCGAGTACCCGGACCCGTAGATCGGTCCCGACCTCGGGCACGTCGGCCGAGTCCGCCCCGGGACCCGAACCGATCCCGGGCTGCGGGTCCGCGGCAGCGCCGGTCGCGCTCCCCGCCGGTCCGTCGTCTGCGTCTCCCGGTCCGTCTGCGGGACCGTCGGTGAGGACGGACGGCAGCGGGACGGTGTGCAGGACGGTCAGAGTCTGGGTGCTGCGGGTGAGGGCCACGTAGAGCTGGCGCAGCCCAGCAGGGCCGCGGTCGGAGAGAGTGGCGGGCTCGACGACGAGGACGTGGTCGTACTCCATGCCCTTCGCCTGCGCGGCGGCGAACACGGAGACCGCTTCGCGTTCCCGGTCGGAGAGCCCCACGGCCTCTTCCAGATGGCGGGCGATCTCCGTCAGCCAACTGGAGTCGTCGGGGACGATGACGGCCACCGAGCGCAGGGCGTGCCCGTCGTCGGTGCCGACCAGGCGCCCGACCTCGGTGGCAATGTCGTCCAGGAGCCGCCATGGCTCGGTTGCCACCCTCCGCACGGCGTCCGGGCCGGCCTCGCGCACGGCCCGCGGAGAGGCCGTCGCCGGGGCGACGACCCGCGCGAGGGGGGCGACGAATTCCATGATCTCGGCGGGGACCCGGTAGCTGAACTTCAGTTCGGACACGGACCAGTCACCGTGGTCGGACAACAGGGTGCCGAGTCGGTTCCAGTCGGTCGGGGTGTGGGGCCCGGTGGCCTGGGCCAGGTCGCCGAGCACGGTCATGGAACCGTTGGCCGCCACCCGGCGGCGCAGCGAGCGAGCCTGCAGTGGCGTCAGATCCTGCGCCTCGTCCAGAACGATGTGCCCGTACCTGCGCGGCGTCTCCCCGGAGATGAGGAACTGGAGTTCTTCCAGGCACACGTGGTCGTCGAGGGTCCAGGAATCCTCGGCTGCGGTCGCGGCCCGGGGGCGGTGAAGGGCGGCCTGTTCCTCGGTGCCGAGTACCCCGTCGGCGCACGCGCGCAGCAGTTCCGGCGACTCGTAGAGACCGCGCAGCGCCTCCTTCGCGCCGGGGGACGGCCAGACACGCTCGACGAGGCGCTCGACGCGACGGTTGCGCTCGAGAGCGCTGCGGATGGCGCGGTCGCGGCTGCGCCGCGGGGCGACGGCGACCAGCTCTCGCAACAGTCGGTCGACGAGCAGGCTGCGGAACCGGTTGCGGCGCACCCGGTAGGCGCCGCCGCCACCGCGTGAGTCCGCCAGGAGAGCGAGGACTTCGGAGCGCGCGACACGCAGGGTGGTGCTGCCGGCCGTGACGGCGAACGCCGCCTCGTCGCCCTCGAAGGACGGGGCGCTGGTGAGGCTGTCGAGGGCCTCGGGCCGGCATTCGTGCTCGATCCGGCGGCTCAGGACGGTGGCCATCCGCTCGTCGGACTTCACCAGACGGGCGCCTGGGGTGTCGGTGCCGAGGATCTCGCCCTCCCACAACCGTGAGAGCTGGACGGCGTTGACGTCCCGGGTGCCCAGCGTGGGCAGCACCCGGCCGACGTAGTCGAGGAAGCCCTGGTGCGGACCGACGACGAGGATGTCCTGCGCCGTGAAGTGCTCGTTGTTGATCAACCAGGTCACGCGGTGCAGGCCGACCGCGGACTTGCCGGTTCCGGGCCCGCCCTGGACCACGAGGATGTCGGAGGGCGTGCCGGTGACCAGCGCCATCTGGTCGCGGCGGATGGTCTCGACGATGTCCCGCATGCCGCCGCGCCGCGCACGCTGGAGCGCTCGGAGGAGGAAGTCGTCCGGTTGCACGGGGCTCCTGCGCGCCCGGTCGGCGACATCGGCCGGGGTCGGAGCGGGTGCCGGCACGCGCGGCAGCGGCGGGCCCGGTTGCGGGACCGGCTTCCTGCCGGAGGGCTCCGGTGACGGCTCGGTGTCCGTCCCCTCGGCCGTCTCCCCCGGTGTCGGCTGGGGCGGTACGAGGCCCGACGCGGGGGACTCGGCGGTCCCCGCCTCGGGGAGGGCGCCGGAGGGCGCCGGTTCCGGTGCCGGACGGGCTACGGCGATCTCGTCGAAGTAGTCCTCCACCACACGTTGCGTACAGCGCAGCTTGCGCCGCAGCAGCAGGTCTCCGGGAGAGTCGGGCAGGGTGCTGGCCCACGACATCGCGGCCGGGCTGGTCCACAGGACGACCACCCGCTCGCCGTCGTTGTCACTGACGCCGCGCCGTCCCACGTAGAAGCTCTGCGACTCGGGGTCACCGCTGACGTCCACACGGCTGATGACCAGGGCCTCGTCACCGAGTCCGTCGTAGGCCTCGGCACGGGACTCGGTCTCGGCGCTGTTGGCGATGCCGTCCTTGCCGCTGGCCGAGGCGGAGGCCGCCGACGAACCGGTCAGCTCCGCGAGCTTCGCGTGGTACCAGTCGTAGGCGTGGTCCACCGCTCCTTGCTCGAAGGCGATGACCTCCGCGCGCGTGGTCGTGTCCATGTGCCTCCCCTCCCCTGCGGCGCCGAGAGCCACCGCACCGGGCATCCGCCCCGGTGCTCACGACTATCAGAGGACGCTGCCCGACACACCCTCAGTTGCCGTACTGTTGCCCGCCGTCGCAATCCGTCGCCCGGCGCTCCCCTTCCGGCGGCGTCGCGGGGGTTTCCTGCTGCCCCCTCGTACGCCGTCTTCCGCGCCGGCGGCACGGCCGGTGCCGGGCTCCCCCTCGACGCGGGGCGGGCGTGCAGCGGTCGGTACGGTTTCCGCAGCGCGCCCGGTTCGGGGTCGGCGGGTCGGCGGGCCGGAACCGGCAGGGTGCGCGAGACGCGGGCGGCGTGCGCCGCGCACTACCGCGGGTCCCCCGAGCAGGAAGGCAACGGCCGTGATCGAGCTCTCGGACATCGAGGCAGCAGCCCGGCGGATCGCCGGGCACGTCCTGCGGACGCCGACGGTGGCCTCCCCCGGACTGTCGGAACTGCTCGGCGCCCCCGTCTCCGCCAAGCTGGAGCTGCTCCAGCGCACTGGTTCGTTCAAGGCGCGCGGAGCGGCGGCCAAGCTGCTGGCGCTGGACGAGGCGGAACGGGCGGCGGGCGTGGTGGCGGTGAGCGGCGGCAACCACGGGATCGCCGTCGCGGTGATGGCGCGGGCGCTGGACGTCGGCGCGACGGTCGTCATGCCGCGCTCGGCCCCCGCCCGCGCCGTGGAGGTGGCCGAGGCCGCCGGGGCGCGGGTGCGGCTCTGCGACGGGATGGACGCCGCGTTCGCGCTGATGGGGCAGATGCAGTCCGAGGGCATGACGCTGCTGCACCCCTTCGACGACCCGGTGGTCGTGGCGGGGCAGGGCACGGTGGGACTGGAGCTGGCCGAGGACGCGGGGGAGCTGACGGACGTCCTGGTCAGCATCGGTGGGGGCGCGCTGATCTCGGGCGTCGCCGCGGCGCTGCGAGCCCGCCGACCGGACGTGCGCGTCTGGGGGGTGGAGACCGAGGGCGCCCAGGCGATGTCGGAGGCGCTCACCAAGGGCGGCCCGATGCCGGTGGCCCTGTCGTCGATCGTCTCGACGCTCAGCGCCCCCAGCGTCTCGCCGCTCACCTACGCGCACGTGTCCGCGCTGGTCCACGAGGTCCTCGTGGTCCCGGACGCCGAGGCGGTGCGCGGCACGCTCGATCTCGCCGAGCACGCCAAGGTGTGGGCCGAGCCCGCCGCCGGATGCCTGCTGCCGGCGGCCCGCCGGGTACGTGAGCGGGTGGGCGGGGGAGCGAGGCTGGGGCTGGTGCTGTGCGGCGGCAACGCCACCACGGCCGATGTCGCCGCCTGGGCGGAGCGGTTCGAGCTGCGCTGACGGACGCGGGTCGGCCCCGGCCCGGACCGGGCGCGGCACCCGCCGGAAGGCCCCGGCCCGCCCGGCCGGCGACTCCGGGCGCGGCACCCGGGCCCGGGGCCGGAGTCGCTGGTCGGGGGAGCCTCGGCCCTCCGGCGACGGGCTCAGGAGGAGCCGTTCATCCCCGGCTTGAGCAGGACCTTCGTCCAGCCGTCCTCGCGCTTGTCGAAGCGCTCGTAGGCCTCGGGGGCGTCCGCGAGCGGGAGGCGCTGGCTGACCAGGAAGCTCGGCTCGGCCCGGCCCGCGACGATCAGGTCGCGGAGCTGCCTGTTGTACGCTTTGACGTTCGCCTGGCCGGTGCCCATCCGCAGGCCCTTCTCGAAGAACTTGCCCGCCTTGAAGAGCAGCTCGCCCTTCCTGGCGTTCTCGGTCGGTCCTCCTGGGTCCTGCGGCAGGTAGAGGCCGACGACACCGATCATTCCGGTCGGGCGCACGGTCTCGACCAGGCCGTTCAGGACGACCGCGGGCTGCTCCTCGCCTTCCGCGGCGGTCGCCTGGTAGCCCACCGCGTCGACACCCTTGTCGGTGCCCTCGCCGCGGGTCCGCTCCTTGATCTGCTCGGCCGGGTCGCCCCGGCTGAAGTCGATCGGGATCGCGCCGATCTCCTCCGCGAGCCGCAGCCGGTCGGGCTGCTTGTCGACGACGTACACCTCGGACGCGCCGCGCAGCAGCGCCGAGTAGGCGGCCATCAGCCCGACGGGTCCCGCGCCGTAGACCGCCACCGTCTCCCCGGGCGCGACCTTCGCCAGCTCCGTCGCGTGGTAGCCGGTGGGGAAGATGTCGGCGAGCAGCGCGAAGTCGTCCTCGTGCTCCTCACCTGCGGGGAGCACGAGGCAGTTGAAGTCGGCGAACGGGACGCGCAGGTACTCTGCCTGCCCGCCGCGGTAGGGGCCCATGGAGACGTATCCGTAGGCGCCCCCGGCGAAGCCCTCGTTCACGGTCAGGCAGAAGCCGGTGAAACCGCCCAGGCAGTTCTCGCAGAAGCCGCACGCCACGTTGAACGGCAGTACGACCCGGTCGCCCTTCTGCACCCGGGCCACGCCCGAGCCGACCTCCTGGACGATTCCCATGTTCTCGTGGCCGAAGACGATGCCGGACTCGGCACCCGTCCGGCCCTCGTACATGTGCAGGTCGGAACCGCAGATCGCCGCGGTGGTCACCTTGATGACCACGTCGGTGGGCTGCTCGATCCGGGCGTCGGGGACGTCCTGCACCGCTACGTTGAAGGGCTCCTGGTAGACAACTGCACGCACGGCTACCTCCTGGGTCGCGAGCGGACACCCGGTACCGCCCGACGGGTCGCGACGTCCGCCGCACCCGTGACATACGGGCCGTAGGGGTGACTTGTCCGCCGGGGTGCCCGAATACGGGGCGGCCTAACGTCCGGGGGCGGACGGTTCGCGGGAGGCTCGCCCCCGCCCCGCCTCCGCCTCCGCCTCCGCCGCGCCGGAGACGGACGCGGGACGCGGGACGCGGCGCGGCGAAGCCGGGCGGGACGCGGACAGGGCCGAGCAAACGTGCGGGCCGGTCCACGCGACTCCGGGTGGAGCCGGAGGGCGGGTGACCGGAACAGGGCGGCGGCACCGTGTGGGAAGCGACGGCACCACCGGACGATGACGGCGGGCCGGAAACCGGAAAACCGTCCCCGAGCGCCCCCGCCCGGCGCCCCCACCTGCCACCAGGGGCGGCCCCCGGCGTGGCTCGCTCCGGTCGCGGGCGCGGTATTCGGCCGCTGGTCGAGAAATCGCGCCAATGTGTGGTGCGCCCGGCGCATTCATACGCGGAATGCGCCCCCTGAATGTTGCCGAGCACCCCGGTTGGCGCGGATCAGTGTTCGGATAACCCCACTCCGGGCACTCGGGATGAAGTGGAATGAGCACGGCACCATGACATGCGCGCACGTTGCTTTCGGGGAGGGAACAGCATGACCAGGGTTCTCGTACTGCACAGCGTGAAACTTCTTCGTTCGGCACTGGGCGCACTACTGGAATCGGAGCGGTCCTTCGAGGTGTTCGCATCCGGCTGGAACTCGGCGGACAGATATGCGGAATCCTTGAGTCCGGACGTGTGCGTGGTGGATCTGGACTGCCCGGGAGCCATCGACATGTTCGCGGCGGCATCCCGCGGGGCGAAGGCGGAACGGCGCACGTCCCTGCTGGTGCTCGCGTCGGCGGCCAGACCTGGCGCACTGCGCAGAGCCCACGAGGCGCGGGCTCTGGGATTCGTGGACAAGAACGGCCCCGCCGGGCGCCTGGTGCGGGGCATACGGCAGGTGGCGGCAGGCGAGCGGTTCGTCGACGCGTCGCTCGCCCACGGTCTGCTGGAAGCCGCCCGCATGCCGCTCACCGCACGCGAGCTGAGTGTGCTGTCCCGGTCCGCCGAAGGGGACTCGATCGACGAAATAGCGCGCGGCCTGCATCTGACCAACGGCACGGTGCGGAACTACATGGCGGCGGCCACCCGAAAGGTGGGGGCGCGCAACCGGATCGACGCGATTCGCATTTCGCAGCGGGAGGGCTGGGTCTGACCGCCTCCCGGCCGCTCGGGGCGGTCCCCAATGGCCGGCCCGGGGCCCGGGTTCCGGCCAGGGACGGCCGCCCGGTCCCCGCCTCAGCCCGCGTCGGGGGCAGGCGCGGGGGCGGGGGCGGGAAGACCGACGAGATCGCGGTAGAGGGCTGAGCGGGCCAGCAGTTCGTCGTGCGGACCGCAGACGGCCCGGTTGCCGTCCAGGACCAGGACCCGGTCCGCGCGCACGGCCGAGGAGATGCGGTGCGCGACGACGATCAGGGTTCCCGGCCGCGCGGCGAGCGCGCGTTCCGCCCTCTCCTCGGCCTCCGGATCCAGCCGGCTGGTCGCCTCGTCCAGCAGGAGCAGCGGAGCGGGGCTCAGATGGGCCCGCCCGAGGGCGAGTTGCTGGCGTTCGCCCTCGGAGAGCCGGCGCCGGTCGACGACGGCGTCCAGGCCGCCGATGCGGTCCAGCAGGGCGTCGAGTCCGCAGGCGGCCACCGTCTCGGAGATCCGGTCAGCGGAAGCCTCCGGGCCGAGGTAGCACAGGTTCTCGCGGACCGTCCCGGTGAAGACGTGGGCCTGTTGGGGCAGCAGGGCGCGGCGCGGATCGGGTTTTGTCGTGCCCGCCCGGTGGGCGGGGGCGCCGCCGACCAGGACGGTCCCCCGGGCCGGTCGGAGGAGTCCGGCGAGCAGCGCGGTGAGCGTGGACTTGCCGATACCGCTGGGGCCGACCACCGCCAGGTGCTCCCCCGGAGGAACCACCAGGTCCAGGCCGTCCAGCACCGGACGTGCTCGCGGACCGTAGGCGAAGGCGACCCCGCGGAGCTCGGCCGCCGGCGTCCGGTGGGCCGGACGCGCCGCCGGGCCGGGCCGGGCCGCGGCGGACGGTCGCTCCTCGGCAGCGGGCGGTCCGGCGTCGGCAGCGGCCTCCCGGACGTCGGCGAAGGCGTCCGACGTCCGGGAGGCCGCCTCGGCCGGCCGGTCCCCGGGAGGGGCCCCGGAGGGTGGCCGTGCGGAGGCGGGCACGAAGCGGTCCAGGACCACCAGCAGCCGCGTCCCGGCCGCGCCGAGGGCGGTCATCAGGGTGTGCAGGGCGGGCAGCAGGGACTGCACGAGGTAGGTCAGCGCACCCACGAGGGCACCCGCGGTGACGCCGCGCTGGAGCAGCCAGGGCGCGGCCAGCAGCAGCGCGACGACGGGGAAGCGGCCCGCCAGCCCCAGGGCCAGCGTCCGCACCCCCGCCCAGCGGGCGAGCCGGAACGACACCCGCTCCTCGGCGGCGACGAGGTCCCCGAGCCCGTCGGTGACGTGCCGCTCGCCCCCGCACGCCACCACGTCCCGCATGCCGTCGCCCACCTCGCCGACCCGGGCGGACAGGGCCTCGTTCGCGTCGAGGAACGCCCGCTGGGCCGCCGCCATCGGAGCGAGCGTGGCGAGGAAGAGCAGCAGTCCGAGCAGCAGGGGCGGGAGCACCACCAGTAGGAGCGACGGGGCGAGGGAGGCCATGCCCAGCAGCGCGCCGAGGGCGGTGAAGACCACGGACCGGGCGGCGAGCACGAGGCCGGCGAAGCTGTCCCTGGCCATCTCGGTCTGCTGGGTGAGCCGCGACACCGCGGTGCGGTCCGCCCGGGCGGGGTCGGCGACCGCCGCCGCGAGCGCCTGCGAGACGGCCCGGCGCATCAGCCCGTCCCGGAGCGGTTCGACCAGGTCCGCCAGTCCGGCGAAGACCCCGCGGACGGCCAGACCGCCGAGGACGGCGCCTGCCACCGCCACCGCGAGCCAGAGCAGGCCGACGCCGGTGCGTCCGGCGAGGAAACCGTCGTCCAGCGCGCGGGCGACGCCGTATCCCCCCAGGAAAGTCTGCACCGACTCCAGCAGCGACCAGGCACCCAATCGCAGCAGCACGCGCCTCCGCGGCCGCAGGAACCGCCGTCCCTCGGGCAGTACCCGGCGCAGCGCGCCGCGCTCGGCGGCGACCTCCCGCCGCCCCGCCGCGGCCCTCAACGGCTCGGCTCCGCCGCGCCGTCCACCCGCCCGGCGGCGGCTCCGGAACGCGTCGGCCCGGCCGCACCGGGGGGCGGGCCGGGATGTGGGCCGGTGGCCGGGCCACGGGCCGGGTCGGGGCCCGGACCGACGGCCGGGCCGGCGGACGCGAAGACGGCGCGGTAGGCGGGGTGTCGCCACAGGGTGCGGTGGGTACCGACGGCCCGCACCCGGCCGTCGTCCAGCCAGACCACCAGGTCGGCGCGGGCGGCCGAGGAGGGCCGGTGCGCGACCACGAGACGCGTGCCGCCGCCCACCTGGTCCGTCAGCGCGCGCTGGACCTCCCGCTCGGTGACGGTGTCCAGGCTGGACGTCGCGTCGTCCAGGATCAGTAGGCGGCCGGCGTGGGCGAAGGCGCGCGCCAGTCCCAGCCGCTGGAACTCGCCGCCGGAGAGGGGCGCTTCGCTGAGGCGGGTCCGGAAACCGGCCGGCAGCCGCTGGACGAACCCCTCCGCGCAGGCGGCACGCGCGGCCGCCCGCAGAGCCGCTTCCGACGGGGCGCGGTCACCGAAGGCGAGGGCGTCCCCCACGGTTCGGCCGAACAGGGACGGACGGGAGAAGGCGTATCCGACGCCGCCCCGCAGGGCCTCGTGGGTGAGGGCCGCCAGCGGTACCCCGTCCAGCAGCACGGTGCCGTGGTCGGGGTCGGTGAGCCGGCCGGCGACCGCGGCCAGGGCGCTCTTGCCCGATCCGGACCGGCCGACGACGGCGGCCGTGGTCCCGCCCGGTACCAGCAGGTCGATGCCGCGCAGCACGGGCGCGCCGTCCCGGTGGAGCACGACGCCGCGAAGTTCGAGCGCGCCGCCGCCCGCGGGCGGCAGGGACCGGAGGCCGTGCCGGGTGGCCGGGAGTTCGGCGAGTGCCCGCACCCGGCGGGCTGCGCTGCGGCCGCGCACGAGGGCGGCGAGGACGCCGGCCGCGGCACCGAACCCGGCGGCGAGTGCCGCGTAGCGGGAGGCGGCCACGAGTGCGCCGACCCCGATCGCCCCGGCCTCCAGCCGCAGCCCGCCGACTGCGAGGACCAGGCAGACGAGCGAGGGCATCAGGACCCCGCTGCGGGCGACCGCGCGGCCGTGCACCCGCCACATCCGCCGCCCGTGGCCCGTGAGTTCGGCCAGCGGCGCGAGCACCCGGGCCCGTTCCCGTCCGGCCGTGCCCGCGGCGGCGACGCTCCACGCGCCGGACAGGGATTCGACGAGGCGGTCGGCGATGTCCCCCTGCACCTGTTGGTAGCGGGAGACGCTGTCGGACGAGTGCCGGGCGAAGGACCGCAGCAGCAGGACGAGCAACGGGAGTCCGGCGAGGAAGGCCGCCGCGGTCCACAGGTCGATGGCGAACAGGGCGATCACCGCGCCCAGCGGCAGGAGCAGCGTGGCGAAGGCCCCGGCGGCGACTGCGGGGAGGGTACCGGCCTCGGCGGCGTTGACGTTCAGGCGGGTGGCGAGGTCGCCGGGGGCGAACCGCGCGGCGCGCTCCGGGGCGGTGGCCAGCAGCCGGGCCGCGCTGCGGCCCCGGACCCAGGCGGTGGATCGGGCGTTGGTGGTCCCGGTGAGGTGGGCGGCCGCGGCGTCGAGGGCGATGTCCGCGACGATCAGCGCGGTGCACAGGGCGACCCAGGCCGTCGCTTCGGACGAGCGGGCGAGCAGCAGATCGAGGGCGTGCCCGAGCACCGCGGGTTCGGCGAGCGAGGCCGCAGCCGAGGCCGTGGAGCACACCGTGATGCCGGTCGCGCGGCCGGTGCTGTGCCGGGCCGCGCCGCGCAGCAGGCGGGTACCGCCGGCCGAGGGCTTCGGGGAGGTCATCCGGAGGTGCGTCCTCCTCGTCCGTACGGAAGGGGCGGTAGCGGGGCGGCGGTCGGGGAGCGGTGACGGCCCCGGAGAGCGGTGGCCGCGGCGCAGGACCGCGGGCGGCGCCCGCCGAGAGCGGACGGCGATGCGGGCGGGACGGCGATGCGGCGAGGCTGAGGTGCGGTGCGGTGCAGACGAGCCGTGCGGTGATGCGAAGGTGCGGCGGGCCCGGCCCCGGGCGGGCGTACCGCACGGGGCCGGGGTGGTCCGTCAGCCGACCGGCATGGGCAACCGGCCGACCGCCCGCATCAGTTGCAGGTGGTGACGCTCAGGCTGCTGTCACCGCAGAGCAGCAGGCTCGCGCGGCTGCCGGTGGCGACGTCGCCGGTGGTCTCTTCCTTCGGGGTCTCCATCGACTGCAGGTCGAGAAGGGTCATGGGTGATTCCTCTCCATTACGGGGACACTTCTTCCGGTTGCGACCCCTGTCAGGGGCCGGTTCGTGGGCCGCCGGAGCGGCGGGAGGAACGGCAGGTGCGCCGGCTCGGAGGGCGCCGCGCTGCCGGTCGGGGCGCCGAGGCACCCGGCCGCCGCGGCGCTGCCGACGGCGAGCAGGCAGCCCGCGGTTCCGGTGGACAGGTCCGTCGACAGCCGCATCATCTGCTCGCCGGGGAAGGCCAACCGCCCGCGGTAAGGCACCCCGTGGCGGGCGAGGGCGTCGATCTGGCGCCGGACGGCGGCGGGCTCGGTTCCCGGCCCGGACGCGGTGCTCCGCGCCAGGTGCAGCACCATGCCGGCCGCCCCTCGGAAGAGGCCGGGCTGGGCGTAGAAGGTGGCCTGCGCGGTCCGCACGATGTCGTGCCGGGCCTGCTCGAACTGCCCGTCGCTGCGGTGCTGGAGGAAGTCGTCGAGCACCATGCCGATGCCGACGCTGCCCGCGCCGAGGTAGGGCATCGTCCGCCACCCCTCATCGACCTGGAGGGTTCCGCCGGCTCCCGGTCTGCACCGGGCGAGGTCGCGCCGCAGCGCCTCCGCCGCCAGGTCCAGCAGCACCGCGTCACCGGTGCGCTCGTGCAGGCGGAGGAAGAGGAGCGCGGCACCGGCGGAGCCGTGCAGCAGCCCGGCGCCGGGGAGCGCGGGTGCGCGGTCGGCGACCAGTTCGGCGCAGCGCAGGGCGGCACCGTGCAACCCCGGTTCGCCGGTGGAGGTGCCGAGCGCGTCGAGGGCCAGTCCGAGTCCGGCGAGGCCGCTGTGCAGGTCGGGTGCGATGTCCTCCCAGGGCCGGGAGAGCGTGCCGTCGGCGAGTTCCAGGGCGCGGGCGGAGTGTCCGAGCCGGTCCAGCGTCCAGGCGATGCCCGCGAGGCCGTCGTAGAAGCCGACCGGGGTACCGGGTTCGGGTTCCGCGGTGCGGCGGAGCAGCCACTCCTCCGCCTGCTCGGCACGGGTACCGGCCCCGGCGAGTGCGTACAGGATTCCGGCAGCGCCGTAGCCGAACGACAGTCCGCCGGCCGGCGAGGTGAACTGGGCGAGGTCGCCCGGGAAGTACCGGTCCTCGCGCTCCGGGGTGGCCGAGGCGAGGATGCCCTGGACCATGGAGTCGCGGCTGTCGGGCCAGTCGCCGGGCTCCACCGGCAGGTACGGTGCGGCGGCCGGCCGGGACGCGCCCTCGGGGGGCCGCCCGGCGCGTTCGGCTGAGCGGGCGGCCGGGCCGGTGATCTCACGGACCGCCTCGTCCAGGAAGGAGCGCTCGACGGGGAAGTGGGCGGCGATGATGTCGGCCAGGTGCCGCGCCTTCTCCAGGTCGAGGGCGAAGAGGCTGGTCAGCGGCATGAACAGGGCGAGCCGCAAACAGGCCAGCGCGTAGTGGTCCACGGCGAAGCCGCGGCGGTCCGCGGGGGCGACGAAGGCGGGGTTGGCGACGGTCTGCCGGGTGCCCTCGTCGATGTGCGCGGCTGCCTCGAAGTCCAGGAGCGAGACGGAGGACTCGTCCTCGGAGACCATGATGTTGAACAGGTGCAGGTCGTTGAAGACCACCCCGCGGGCGTGCACCGCTGCGACGGCCTCGACGACCAGGCCGTGAATCCGCAGAGCCCAGCGGGTGTACTCCGCGAGCCTTCCCGGGTCGGGGTCCGCGTCGATCAGCGGGTGCCGGCGGGCGAAGAAGGTGTTCAGCGGCTTGCCCTCGACGAAATCCATGGCCAGGAAGTGGTGTCCGCCGAGTACGAAGCCTCCCTTGACCTCCGGCGTACAGGCCAGGCCCGCCAGGCGTTCCAGCGCGGTCCGCTCCCGTGCCAGCCGGGCGACCGCGTCGGCGCCGTCGGCCGCGAGTCCGGCGTGCGGACGGGCCTCCTTCAGCACCACCTGCTCACCCGTCCGGTCGTCCCGGGCGACGTACACCCCGCCGCCGTTGGAGAAGTGCAGGGCGCGCTCGACGGTGTACGGCAGGTCGGCCGCCTTCACCATGCCCCTGGCGTCGAGGTGCGGCCGCAGGAACTCCGGCAGCGCCACCCACTCGGGGAGGTGGAACGCCGGGCCGCGGCTGTCGGGCACCAGCCGGCCGTCGGGGTGCCGCACCGCAGGACGGAGCTCGCCGCGGTCGTCGTAGCAGTGCCGCCGGGTGAAGCTGCCGTAGCGCAGGTGCACCGGCCCCTCGCCCCACCGCAGGTCGCTGAGGATGTAGGGGCCGCTCTCACCGGCCAGCCGCGCGTCCAGTTCCCCGGCCGTGCGCCGGCACTGCTCGTCGTCGGCCGGGTAGACGGTGATGAACTTGCCGCTGGACGCGCGGTCGGCGTACTTGGCGTTGCGGGCGTGCAGCAGGTAGCGGCTGGGCACGAACTTGAACGCGATCCGGTGGGCGAGACAGTGGTCGGCGACGCGGGCGAGCACCGACTCGGCGTTGTCCAGGCACGCGGAGACGTGGATCTTCCATCCCTGCGCGGGGAGTGCGCAGTCCACGGGGCGCAGAGCGAGCCAGTCGCCGCTGCGGTGCTGCTGCCAGCCGTCCGGCACCGGCGCCGTCGCCAGGGCGTACGGGGAGCCCCTGCGGCCCGGCCCGTCCGCGGACAGCCGGTACGGTGCGTCGTAGAAGTACCGGTCCGCGTCGCAGAAGGCGGCGTAGCCCTTGATCACGCGTACTCCTTCGGTCGGCGACAGTGACGACGCTGTCACCCGGCGGAATCCGCCGACAGTCCCATTCGTCAGCAAGGAACCATGCGGAACGCATGGGTGTCCTGACGCGAGGTCACCCCGGCCGGGCCCTGTACGCGGGCAGGGCAGCGGCGAGGAACGGCGGGGAGGAGACGGCGGTCGGGACCGCTGCGGACGGAACCACGGAGGGCGGAACGTGGGACGGGACGTCTGGCGGGACGACGGAAGGGGCGTCGCGGGCGCGCCGCTCGCGGCGGGTCGCGGCGACGGCTGCGCGCCACCATCACCGGAAGGTGGCGGCGGCACCGGGGCGTCCCGGCGGTCCACCGGTGGCGCCGCCTCGGGACAAGGGCGAACATCCCACGGGTCCACGCCGCTTGACGCATACCGCCCCTGACCGCGTACATTCTGAGAGCGCTCCCAACCTGCGGAGGGCGTGCACCCTTCAAGCTGTACCCGGGCCATCACTTTCGGTCGTTGACGTCGGAAGGCGATGAGGCCGCCGCGTTCCCCCACGAACGCGTGCGGCTTCCGCCCCCGAAGACCGCTTGTGCTCCCCGCATCTACCCCCCACGAGGAGAAACAGCGTGCGTGCCACCAAGAAACTCCTGGCGACACTGGCCGCGGCCACGGTCGCCGGCGCGGGATTCACCGCTGTCGGCGTCCAGTCCGACGCGGAAGCCGCGGTGGAGGACACGATCCCGATCACCCTGGAGAACAACTCCGGGACGAACGAGCAGATCTACGTCTACAACATCGGCACCAACCTGGAGACCGGCGAGCAGGGCTGGGCCGACGAGAACGGCACCTTCCACCCCTGGCCCGCGGGCGCCAACCCGCCCGCCGAGGCGCCGGACGCCTCCATGGAGGGCCCCGCCGCCGGCGAGTCGATGACCTTCGACCTGCCGAAGTTCTCCGGCCGGGTCTACTACTCCTACGGCGAGAAGCTCACCTTCAAGCTCGCCACCGGCGGACTCGTCCAGCCCGCGGTGCAGAACATGAGCGACCCGAACCAGGACGTGCTGTTCAACTGGACCGAGTACACACTCAACGACTCGGGCGTCTGGATCAACAGCACCCAGGTGGACATGTTCTCGGCCCCCTACTCGGTGGGCGTCGAGGGCTCCGACGGAAGCACCAAGACCACCGGCGTGCTCAAGCCCGGCGCCTACAACGACTTCTTCGACTCGCTGCGGAGCCTGGACGGCTGGTCGGACCTCATCCACACCCGCGAGGACGGGACGGTGCTGCGCGCCCTCTCCCCCGGCCACGGGATCGGCATCGGCGACATCCCCACCGATGCCATGGACGACTACGTCAACCGGGTCTGGGACCGCTACAGCAGCGACACCCTGACGGTCACCCCGTTCTCGCACGAGCCGGACACCAGGTACTACGGCAGGGTCTCCGGTGACGTCATGAACTTCACCGACGACTCCGGTGCGGTCGTCACGAGCTTCGAGAAGCCCGACAGCGACAGCATCTTCGGCTGCCACAAGAAACTGGACGCGCCCAACGACAACGTCCGCGGCCCGATCTCGCGCACCCTGTGCGCCGGCTTCCACCGCACCACGCTGCTGACCAACTCCGAGCAGCCGGACGCCAGCTCCGACGGCTTCTACCAGGACGACGTCACCAACGAGTACGCCCGTCTGGTGCACGACGCCATGGTCGACGGCAAGGCGTACGCCTTCGCCTTCGACGACGTCGGCAACCACGAGTCGCTCGTCCACGACGGCGACCCGCAGAGCACCACGATCACCCTCCAGCCCTTCGACTGAGTCCGGCCACCGGCCCGGGCCACGGTCCCGCTCCTCAACGGCTCCGGCCTCCCCCGTTCCGCACGGGGGAGGCCGGAGCCGTTCACACGTGCGGGTGGACGGGCGCGGAGAGCGTTCACGCGTGCGGCGACGGACGGGGGCGCGGGAGGGGCGGCCGGAATCCTCCGGAGTGGTCGGCGCAGGGGGCAACTCCGCCGCCACACCGGGCCCATACTGGGGCCGCACCGCGGGGGGACCGGCACATGGACCAAAGGAGCAGGCATGGTGGATTCGGCGGATGCGGCGACCGCGCCGACGGACCGGTGGGACGCGACCGACGGGCCCGGACGGCGGGGACGCGGCGCCGTCGTCGTCGGAGGCAGCCTTGCGGGGCTGCTGACAGCCCGGGTGCTCGCCGACCACTGCGACCGGGTCACGGTGATCGAGCGCGACCGGCTGCCGTCCGCACCGGAGCGGCGTGCCGGAGTGCCCCAGGACCGGCACACCCACGTACTGCTGCGCGGCGGCCAGCAGGCACTGGAGGAACTGCTCCCCGGCCTCACGGAGGAACTGCTCGCCCACGGCGCTCCCCGGGTGGGGATGCCCGAGGACATGGTGCAGTGGCAGTCCGGCAACTGGTTCCGGCGCACTCCGGCGACGGCGCACCTCCTCACCGCGTCCCGTCCGCTGCTGGAGTGGCTGGTCCGGCGCCGGGTGCTGGCCGACCCGCGGGTGGAAACGGTCCAGGGCACGGAGGTGGTCGGGCTCGCCGGGACCGCCGCGCGTACCACCGGTGTGCTACTCCGCGAGCGCGGCGCCGCCGCCTCCGGTGTCACCCGCACGGTGGCCGCCGACCTGGTGGTGGACGCCTCGGGCCGCGGTTCCCGGGCCGCCGCCTGGCTGAGGGCCCTCGGCGCGGATCCGGCTCAGGAGGAGACCCTGGACACCGGGCTCGCCTACACCAGCCGGCTCTGCCGCGGGCCCTCAGGTGCCGACCGCGCCCGCGTCACCGCGAGCACCGACGCGTTGGGCTACTACGTGGTGCCGCAGCCCGACCAGGTCTACGGAGCCGTCGTGCTCCCGACCGAGGGCGACCGCTGGCTGGTCACCCTGTCCGGTCTGCGCGGCAGCGAACCGCCGGTCGCCGACGAGGCGTTCACCGCGTACGCGGAGCGGCTGCCGCACTCCTTCGTGCACGCCTGGCTGCGCGAGGCGGAACCGGTGGGACCGCCGCACGGCTACCGCAACACCGCCAACGTCCGCCGCAGGTACGACCGTCCGGGCCGCCGCCCCGCCGGCTTCCTCGCGGTCGGCGACGCGCTCTGTGCGTTCAACCCGATCTACGGGCAGGGCATGGCGGTCGCCGCACAGAGCGCCCTCGCGCTGCGCGGCGCGCTGACGGACCGCCGCACGCCGACGACCCGCCGGGTGCAGCGGGTCCTCGCCCGCGCCGCGCGGCAGGCCTGGGACATCTCGGCCGGGGCCGACAAGAAGATGCCCGGCGCCGTCGGCAACGCCGCCGGGACCCGGGCCGCCGACCGGCCGGTGAACTGGTACCTGGCCCGGGTGCAGCAGCGGGCCGCCGCGGACCCGGTGGTCAGCCGCGCCTTCCGCTCGGCCCTCGACCTCTCCGCGCCGCTGACGGTGCTGTTCACACCGCGCGTCGCACGGGCCGTGCTCCTCACCGCTCCCGCGGCGCCCCCCGCCGAGCCGCCGTGGTGGCGGGAGGCCGGGGACGCCGGCACGCCGGGCTGAGGCACGCGGGGCTCAGGGGCACCGGGCACCGAGGCGTCCGGGGTCAGGGGCGTCCGGCGGCCGGGATCCGCTCGTCTTCGGGCGGCGGGCCCGGCGGGGTGCCGTCACCGAACGGCCGGCCGCCCAACTGCTCGCGGTGGTGCGGGGTGTGCCAGCCGGACAGGTCGGGTCCGGCCGGCACGATGCCCGTCGGGTTGATACCGGTGTGCACGAGGTAGTAGTGCCGCTTGATGTGGTCGAAGTCGACCGTGTCGCCGAAGCCGGGCGTCTGGTACAGGTCGCGCACGTACGCCCAGAGCACCGGGTCCTCGGCGAGCTTGGAGCGGTTGCACGCGAAGTGGCCGTGGTAGACGGCGTCGAAGCGCACCAGCGTGGTGAAGAGCCGGATGTCCGCCTCGGTGACGGTGTCGCCCACCAGGTAGCGGCGGGTGGCGAGCCGCTCGGAGAGCAGGTCCAGCCGGCGGAACACGTCGGCGTACGCCGCTTCGTACTCCCGCTGCCCGATGGCGAACCCTGCGCGGTACACACCGTTGTTGACGTCCCTGTACACCCCCTCCATCACCGCGTCGATCTCGTCGCGCAGCGGCTCCGGGTAGAGGTCCGGGGCTCCGGAGCGGTGCAGGGCGGTCCACTCGGTGGCCAGGTCCAGGGTCAGCTGGGGGTAGTCGTTGGTCACCAGTTTCCCGCTGGGCACGTCGACCACGGCCGGTACGCTCACCCCGCCGGGCGCGTCGGCCTCCCGCGCCTCGTACGCCTCGGCGAGGTAGCGGATGCCGAGCACCGGGTCCCGTCCGTCGGGGTCGAGGGTGAACCGCCAGCTCCGGTCGTCCTGGATCGGGTCGGCCACGGCCAGCGACAGCGCAGGTTCCAGGCCCAGCAGCCGGCGTGAGACCAGGGCCCGGCTCGCCCACGGACAGGCCCGGCTCACGACCAGCCGGTACCGCTCCGACTCGACCGGCCAGCCGTCCTCCCCGGCCGCCGTGATCCGGTCGGTGAAGTGGCTCCTGGACCGTTTGAAGACCTTCCTGCCGTACTCGGTGTTCCCGTCGCCCGTGCTGCCCATGCCGGCTCCCTCCGCGTGCCGTCGGGTCCGGCGGCCGCGTGCGCGCCCACCGGGCGGACCGGGTTCCCGCGACGGCGGGGCTTCATGCCCCCGCTCACCCGTCGTGCTGCTCGCCGACGCCGCGACCCTGTGCGGGCTCAGGCCAGCGCGTCCGCGCGGTCCCCATGGAAGACTGCGTCGGGTTCGCCTTCCGGGTGGCCCCCCGCGGACGTGGGGATCATGGTGGTCGATCTGGCCCTGGGCAACCAGGACGGAGCGGAGTGGCGGCAGAGAGCCGGAGGGTGGGCGGCCTCCGCACCGCCCCCGCACCGGGCTTCCGACGTCCGGGCGAACAACGTCCCGGAGTGCCGCGGGGCGGGGCGGTCACGAGCGGACGGGGTCCACGGTGGAGGCACCGAAGGGGAGCGGACCGGGCGGCGCGGAGCTGGACCGGCGACTGGGCGTACCGGACGCGGTGCTGGTGGGCCTCGGCGCCATGCTCGGAGCGGGGATCTTCGCCGCCCTGGGCCCGGCGGCGCGGGCGGCCGGATCCGGTCTGCTGCTCGGTCTGGCGCTGGCCGCGGCCGTGGCGTACTGCAACGCGACGTCCTCGGCGCGACTCGCCGCGCGCTACCCGACGTCCGGCGGCACCTACGTCCACGGCCGGGAACGGCTCGGGGACTTCTGGGGGTACCTCGCCGGCTGGAGCTTCGTGGTCGGCAAGACGGCCTCCTGCGCGGCGATGGCCCTCACGGTCGGCTCGTACGCGTGGCCGGAGCGGGCGCACGCGGTCGCGGTCGCGGCGGTGGTGGCGCTGACGGCGGTGAACTGCTTCGGCGTACGGAAGGCCGCCCGGCTGACGCGGGTGATCGTGGCGGTGGTGCTGGCCGTACTGGCGGCCGTGGTCGCCGTCTGCCTGCTCTCGGGAGACGCCCGGCCGGCCCGGCTGGGCGGGTGGACGGAGGGCGCGTCCTTCGGCGGTGTGCTCCAGGCCGCCGGGCTGCTGTTCTTCGCCTTCGCCGGTTACGCCCGCGTCGCCACCCTGGGCGAGGAGGTGCGCGACCCGGCCCGGACCGTCCGGCGGGCGGTGCCACTGGCCCTGGGCATCGTGCTGGCGGTCTACGCGGCGGTCGCCACCGCGGTGCTGGCCGTGCTGGGCAGCGCGCGGCTGGGCGGCTCCGGTGCACCGCTGGTGGACGCGGTCCGGGCGGCCGGTGCGCCGGGGATGGTGCCGGTGGTGACCGCGGGGGCGGCCGTGGCGGCGCTCGGTTCGCTGCTCGCGTTGATCCTCGGCGTCTCCCGTACGACGCTGGCGATGGCCCGCGACCGGCATCTGCCGCACGGCCTGTCCGCCGTGCACCCCCGGTACCGGGTCCCGCAGCGCGCGGAACTCGCGGTCGGCGCCGTGGTAGCGGTGGTGGCGGCGACGGCCGACCTGCGCGGGGTGATCGGCTTCTCCTCGTTCGGCGTGCTCGTCTACTACGCCGTCGCCAACGCCGCCGCCCGGACCCTCACCGCTGCCGAGGGGCGGCCACCGCGGGTGGTGCCGGTGCTGGGGCTGGCCGGTTGTGCGCTGCTCGCCCTCGCACTGCCGACGGGCTCGGTCCTCGCGGGTGCGGCGGTGCTGGTGGCGGGCGCCGCCTGGTACCCGGTGCGACGTGCCGTCGCCGCCCGCCGGGTGTGCCGCGCCGGTGACGACGGGCCGCGGCCGCCCGAAGGCGGGGCGCGACCCTGACGCCGCGATAGGTTCGCCGCGTCGCATCGGCACGACGAGGGAGCAGGGGCTGGGATGGCAGGGCTACGGCGTCGTCAGACCTCGTCCTTTTCGATCACGTGAGACCGAGATAGGTGAGGGTGCGGGTTTGGTCCCGGGCTGTCCGGCGGAGGCCAGCGGCGATGTTGCGAACGCCGGCGAGACGGAGGGCTCCGATCGCGAGGTTTCTGTACGTCGCCATCGCCTGGGGTGCGTTCCCGGTCCGCAACTGGGAGGCGTCCTCGGCGAAGGTGACGTCTCTGACGTGGTGCAGGGCCTCGACCGTCCAGTGCCCGCGGATCAGTGGGGCCAGCCGGGCGGGGCCTGTTCCGCGGCGAGGCTGGTAACCGCGTAGACGGTCTTCAGGCTGATCTTCCCCGTCGTGTGATTCACGCGGCGGCGGACGATCTGGACGGCCTGACGGGCACCGGGGAAGAGCAGGTTGTTCACCGTGCAGACCTTCAGCCTGCGGATCTCACAGCGACCGTGCCCGGTCGTGCGGATGCGGTCCTGAAGCGGAATCTGCTTCCGGGGAAGGGATTTGAGCTGCGCGCGTAGCTTCTTCGTGTTGCGCTTCACGATCACGATGTAGTGGGCGTCCCGCCCGCGCAGGTAGGTGGCGTGGTCGGTTTGAGTGTGCAGGGCATCGCTGGTCACGACGGTGCCGGACAGGTCGGGCAGCGTATCCAGCAGAGGTCGGAACCGAGTGATCTCGTTGGCCTTCTCGCCGACGTCCATCTGCGCGAGAACCAGCCCGCCGACGTGGTCGCAGGCGGCCAGGAGATGGATTCTCCGGCCCTTGGCGCGGGCGGCGCCCCGCAGCGACTTCCCGTCGACGGCCAGCGCTCTCAATCCGCCCGCGTCCTGCTGCCGGCTGGCAAGCCAGGCCCCGACCGCCCGGTCCAGGGCGTTCGCGTCGATTCGGGCCAGGACTCTGCGGATCGTTGTTTCCGCAGGCCAGGAGCGTTTCGGGAAGAGTGGGTCGACGCGGATACCGAGCCGCTCGAGGAGTCCTTCGGGGGCATCGGCCACCCATTCACTCACCGCCAGCAGCGACCTCGCGCCAGCGAGGACCGCGCAGGCGGTCAGGGCCAGCACCGCGGCGAGCGGATGCCGTACTCCGCGGGGATCGCGCGGACCGGGGACCTGCGCGAGGCATTCCAGCAGGTCGGGGATCTCCCTGGGGGCGGCTCCCGGACGGGGGCCGGGTTGGTCCAGGGCAGGGGGGATCAGGGATGATGCGTCGGCAGGCACGGACTTCCCAGGATCACAGAGCGTAGAGAACTCCATGATCACGGGCGTCCGTGCCTGTTCTGCACCCGACCCCGCCCGATCTGGTCATCCGTCAGGAAGCGGGCACCAGCCGACTACGCCGAAGCCCTGGCTGCACACCCAGCACGACCACGCCGACTACCTCCTGAACAGGAAAGCCCACTACATCGTGATCGCGAAGGGCAATCAGAAGAAGCTCCGCAAGCAGCTCAAGTCCCTTCCCTGGAAGCAGATCCCGCTCCAGGACCGCACCCGCAGCACCGGCCACGGCCGCCACGAGATCCGACGGCTCAAGGTCTGCACCGTGAACAACCTGCTGTTCCCCGGCGCCCGCCAAGCCGTCCAGATCGTCCGACGGCGCGTCCACCGCAAGACCGGGAAGATCAGCCTCAAGACCATCTACGCGGTCACCAGCCTCACTGCCGAACAAGCCGCACCCT
>NZ_KE384255.1:0-14075 GCF_000424845.1 Streptomyces sp. TAA040
CCGGTGGTGACGCGGACGTAGTCCACGACGAGTTCGGCGGGGAACTCGGTCGCGGCGTCCGGGTCGCCGGGCCAGTCGCCGCCGACCGCGAGGTTCAGGATGAGGAAGAAGTCGTGGTTGAACGCCCAGGCGCCGCCGACGTCGGCGGGGGTGAGGGTGTGGTGTTCCTGGCCGTCGACGGACCAGGTGATGCGGTCGGGCGCCCAGTCGACGGCGAAGGTGTGGAAGCCGTCCGCGAAGGCCTCGCCGTTCGGCAGGGTGAAGCTTTCGCCGACGCCGCCGGCACCGGAGTAGCCGGGGCCGTGGACCGTGCCGTGCACGGTGCCGGGCTCGTGGCCGACGTTCTCCATGATGTCGATCTCACCGCTGTTCGGCCAGCCCACGTCGCCGAAGTTGTTGCCGAGCATCCAGAAGGCGGGCCACAGGCCCCGGCCCTGGGTCGTCTTCATCCGGGTCTCGACGTGGCCGTACTGGGCGGCGAACTTGCCCGAAGTGTTCAGCCGGGCCGAGGTGTAGTCGCAGGTGCCGTACCAGCACTGGTAGTTGGCCGGGTTCTCCTGGCGGGCGGTGATGACGAGGTTGCCGTTGCCGTCGAGGGCGGCGTTGTCGTTGCCGGAGGTGTAGTACTGGCGTTCGTGGTTGTGGACGTTGTCGCCGGTCTCCAGGTTCCACTTGCCGCCGTCCACGGCGGCGCCGGCGGGACCGTCGAAGTCGTCCTCGAAGACGACGGCGGCGGGAGCGGCGTCGGCCTGCCGGCTCCCGGCGCCGGCGGTCTCACCGGAGGCGGGCCCGGTGGCGGCCAGGGTCAGACCCAGGGCACCGGCCAGTACCGTGGACAGCAGGGCTGATGTGCGCAGACGACGTCGGGGGGTACGTCTGGGGGACATGCGTGCACCTCGAATGCGGTGTGGGGGACACTGCGGGGGTCGCGTGCCGCCGGTCGGCGGAGCGCGGCTCCGGCCGGTGCGGGCAGGGCTCCCCACCGGGCGAGCGGCGCCCGGGCGGCGAAAACCTGGTCCATACCTGTCAAAGCCAGTGCGAGTGAACCGTTGAGAGGATGAGACGTCAAGACTTCCGGCCGTGCTCGTCCCGTCAACAAGTGAATAAACCCGCGCCCCCGGCGGCATCCAGCCCTCCTGAAGACCGACCTGCCGTCAGATTTCGAACGGGAGGCTGCTGCGGTGCGGACCTTTCAGGGGGCGAGCGGGTCGAGGTGCAGGGGCCGGGCCCGCCCCTCGATGAGCGCCGCCATCCCGTTGATCGAACCCGCCGCCGGATCGTCGGCCACCTGCACGAGCATCGAGGTGGCCCTCCGGAGCCGTTCGTCCAGCCCCGGAAGCAGCGCGCTGCCACCGGCCAGCATGATGCCGCGTTCCGCCAGGTCGGCGACCAGCTCCGGCGGGCAGCGGTGCAGCACTCCCCGGATGGTGTCCACCATCGTCGACAGCGATGACTGCATCACCCGGTGCACGTCCTCCGGGTCCACCTGGACGGAACGGGTCTGCCCGGTGGCGACGTCCCGTCCGTGTACGACGGTGCGCACCGGGGCACTCAGGCCGGCCGCCGCGATGTCCAGGTGCAGCGCCCGCACCGCGCGGTGCGGCAGGGTGAGCGCGTACGCGTCCCGCAGGTGCTGGACGACGGCCTGTTCGATGGCGTCGCCGCCCACCGGGACCCGTGCCGCGGCCACGATCGAACCCAGCGAGAGCACGGCCACCTGGGTGGTCGCCGCCCCGCACACCACGATCATCGTCGCCTCCGGCCGCTCGACCGGGAGCCCGCAGCCGATGCCCGCGGCGATCAGCGTGTCCACCGTCTCCACCCGCCGCGCCCCGAGACCGCTCAGCGTGTCGATCGCGGCCCGCCGCGCCACCGGGTCGGCGTCGTACGGCAGGCAGACAGCCGCCCGGAGCACCGCCTTGCGACGCCAGGCCCGTCGGGTCGGCTCACCGATCATGGCGCGCAGCATCCGCTGCGCCATCCGGACGTCGACCACCGTGCCCTGGGAGACGGGCCGGACCACCCGGATGTGGTCCGGCGTACGGCCGGCCATCCGCTCGGCCGGTCCCCCCACCGCGATCAGCGAGCCCGTCCTGCCGTCGACCGCGACGATGGTCGGCTCGTCCACCACCAGCCCCTCCTGCTTGAGGTACACCCTGGTGCGGGCGGCGCCCATGTCCACGGCCACCGTGCAGCGCCGCACCTGCTCATGGCTGAAGGTCACTGTGCATCTCCTCGGGGAGGGTGCGGACGGGACGACCTCCATCGTCGGCCGCCACTCGTGTACCCGCCCGCCGGACTGGGCCGTCCGGGGCCCGGCGGACTGCTGCCCGGCCCGGCCCGGCCCGAGCCGATACTCTTCCCCACTCGGGAGTGCTGCCCCTCCGGCCCGGCGCCCGGTGCGGGGAGGGGGCGAGCACCTCGGGGCCGGGAACGGGGAAGCTGCGGGGAACGGCGGGGAAGACATGAGACAGGCACGGCTGGACGCGTACGCGGATTTCGCCCACCGCGCCGCCGGACGGCTCTATCGCACCGCGTGCCTCCTCACCGGCGGCGACACCCGCCGGGCCGAGGAACTCGTGCGGGAGACGCTGGCCCGGATGTACGTGCGGTGGGCGGGCCGCGCGGAGAGCGCGGACCCGGCCGACCGCGCCGGGACGGTGCTGGTGCGGCGGTACCTGGCACAGGAGCGTGCGCGGCGGCAGCGTGGCGCGGGCCTCGCGGTGGACTGGGTCCCCGAGGGCGCACCGGCCCCGGACGACGGTCCGGAACCGCCACGCGCGTCGCGGCCGGCTGCAGAACCGTGCGGGCGGGAGCTGGAGGCGCTGCGCGGCCTGACGGCCGAGGAACGGGCCGTCCTGGTGCTGCGGCGGGAGGGCCGGAGCCCCCGGGCGATCGCGCGCGTCCTGCGCACCGCCCCGGCGTCGGTGCGGGCCCGTCCCGCCCGCTTGCCGGAGCCGGACGCGCTGCGCGCGGACGACGGCCGGGCGGCGGCGGACGACGGGGAGGGCCCGCCGGCGGAGGGCGGGGCGGACCGCGAGGGGAACCCGGCGGAGGAGGCCGGTGGGGAGAGCCGTATCGACGGGGCCGCGCTGGCCGCCTCCGGGCCGGTGCGCGGCCGGCACCTGCTGCGTCGCCGCGCCGCCGCGGCTGGGGCGGGCCTGGTGACGACGGCCGCGGTGCTCACCGGAGCGGCGCTGCTCCCGGACCCCGCACGCGACGAACGTTCCGCGGCCCCCGACGGCGGGACGGCCCCCGACGCGGACCGCCCCGGCACGCTCGGCGCGGAGACGCTGCGCACCCTGCGGTCGCTGCTCCCCGCAGGGGTCTTCTCCGACGAGGAGAGCACCGGCCCGCAGACTCCGCAGGGCCGCCCCGGCACGCTGTCCGCCCGGCTCGTGTACGACGACGGCCGCGGGGGCGCCCTGACGGTGGTCTTCCTGAACCGCGACCGGCCCACCGATGAGCCCCTCGGCTGCCCGGAGCAGGAGCGGATGGAGTTCGAGGCCTGCGAGCAGACCACCGAGGAGGACGGCTCGGTGCGCTACGTCATGGAGGCCGCGCGCCTGGCGGGGGCCGAGGGCGGCGTCCGGGTCTGGCAGGCCGTCCGCACCGACCCGGACGGCCGGCAGGTGCAGGTCTACCAGCTGAACGCCCCGCGGGAGACGGGTGTCCCGGCCTCCCGCTCCGCTCCGCCGCTCGACCCGGAGGAACTGGGCGCGCTGGCCGCCTCCCCGCGCTGGGAACGGCACCTGGAACGGCTGCCCGCCCCCGTCGGTCCGTCCGGGGGCGACTCGTCCCCCGGCGGTCCTGCGGGCGGCGCGTCCGAAGGCGGCAGGGGCGCACCGTCCGGCGGGTAGGAGCCCACGGGGCGCCGGGCTCACACGGTCAGCGGGGAGTGCTCGTCCCCGGAGGGTCGCGGCGGTTCGTCGAACTGCGTGCGGTACAGCTCCTCGTACCGGCCGCTGCGGGCCAGCAGCTCCTCGTGCGTGCCGCGTTCCACGATGCGGCCCTCCTCCAGGACGAGGATCTGGTCCGCCCGCCGGACGGTCGAGAGCCGGTGGGCGATCACCACCGAGGTCCGTCCGGACAGCGCCTCGGTGAGCGCCTCCTGCACGGCCGCCTCCGAGGTTGAGTCGAGATGCGCGGTGGCCTCGTCAAGGATCACCACTCGGGGTCGCGCCAGCAGCAGCCGGGCGATGGTCAGCCGCTGCCGCTCCCCGCCGGAGAGCCGGTAGCCGCGCTCACCGACCACGGTGTCCAGCCCGGCCGGCAGCGCGGTGATCAGTTCCTCCAGCCTGGCCCGGCGCAGGGCGTCCCACAGCTCCTCCTCCAAGGCGTCCCGCCGGGCGAAGAGCAGGTTCGCCCGGATGGTGTCGTGGAAGAGGTGGCCGTCCTGGGTGACCATGCCCAGGGTGCGCCGCAGCGACTCGGCGCCGAGGTCCCGCACGTCCACCCCGGCCAGCCGCACCGTGCCGCCGTCGGTGTCGTACAGCCGCGGGGCGAGCTGCGCGACGGTGGACTTGCCCGCACCCGACGAGCCGACCAGCGCGACGAGTTGGCCGGGCTCGGCCCGGAAGCTGACGCCGTGCAGCACCGTCTCGCCGCCGCGGGCGTCCAGGGTGGCCACCTCCTCCAGCGAGGCGAGCGAGACCTTGTCCGCCGACGGGTAGGCGAAGTCCACGTCCTCGAACTCCACCGACACCGGACCCTCGGGCACGGGCACGGCGTCCGGGCTCTCCCGGACGAGCGGTTCGAGGTCCAGCACCTCGAACACCCGCTGGAAGCTCACCAGCGCGCTCATCACCTCGACGCGGGCGCTGGCGAGCGCCGTCAGCGGCGCGTAGAGGCGGGTCAGCAGGAGGGCGAGGGAGACCACCGTGCCGGCGGCGAGTGCGCCGCTCAGTGCGAAGAAGCCGCCGAGCCCGTAGACGAGGGCCAGTGCGAGCGCGGAGACCAGGGTGAGCGCGGTGACGAAGGACATCTGGAGCATCGCCGTCCGGACCCCGATGTCCCGCACCCGCTCGGCGTGGGCGGCGAACTCGGCGGACTCCTGCTCCGGACGCCCGAACAGCTTCACCAGGGTGGCGCCCGGCGCGGAGAACCGCTCGGTCATCCGGGTGCTCATGGTGGAGTTGTGCTCGGCCGCCTCGCGGGAGAGCCGCGCCAGCTTCGCCCCCATCCGCCGCGCGGGCACGACGAACACCGGCAGCAGCGCCAGGGAGAGCAGCGTGATCTGCCAGGAGAGCTGGAGCATGACCACCAGCGTCAGCAGCAGCGTCACCAGGTTGCTGACCAGTCCGGACAGTGTGTCGCTGAAAGCCCGCTGCGCGCCCAGCACGTCGTTGTTGAGCCGGCTGACCAGCGCCCCGGTCCGCGTCCTGGTGAAGAAGGCCACCGGCATCCGCTGCACGTGGTCGAAGACCGCGGTGCGCAGGTCGAGGATCAGGCCCTCGCCGATCCGGGCGGACAACCAGCGGGTCATCAGGCCGATCCCCGCCTCGGCGAGGGCGATGAGCGCGATCAGCGCCGCCAGCCACACGACCGTGCGCGGGGGGGCGTCCGCCACGATGGCGTCGACCACTCGGCCCGCCAGCAGCGGCGTGGCGACGGCGAGCCCGGCCGCGACCGTGCTGAAGAACAGGAACGTGCGGATCATCCGCCGGTGGGGCCGGGCGAAGTGCAGGATGCGTCGCAGGGTGGCCCGGGTGAAGGGCCGCTGGTCGTCCGTCGCGTACCGCGCCTTGTACATCGCGTTCCACGCGGTGCTCTCCATGGACATCGCTACCTCCACTGTGGGCCGACACGGACGACGCTATGAGTTGAACAGAGATTCAAGTCAAGCGTGCCCTCGCGGGGAGGTCCGTACCGCCGGCAGGCGTGACCCGGCCAGGGCGCGCGGCCCGGCGGCTCAGCGGTCGGCGTAGACCACCCAGACCTGGCCCGGTGCGAAGGGCATCGGCTCCCCGTCCGGCCGGGTGAAGGACGTCCCCGACCCGGCGGCGGGCCGCTGCCAGGTGGTCTCGTAGGCCCTGCCGTCCCGCAGCACCGTCGCCCGTCCGCGACCGACTGTCTCGATGTACGGCGTCACGGCCCCCGAGAAGTCCGTGAAGCGGGAGGGCCGCATCGTCACGTGCTGGATGACGACCGTCCTCGCGCCGAGCCGCCGCCCGCTGCCCCCCATGGCGGGCGCGCCGTCGAATGACGCCAGCCACCGGGACCCGGAATCCGACCAGGAGAACCCCACCTCGGCCGCGGAGTACCGGACGGACCGCTGCGCCGTCGGCCGCCCCCCGTCCGGCCGCGGCCCGAACCGGAAGCCGATGTCCCCGCCGCGGTCCGCCTGCGGCGCGGCGCGCAGCGCCTCGCGGGGGTCCACGAACAGGTGGTGCGGCGCGGGGCGGTCGAAGTCCCGGAAGTAGGCGCCGGGAGCCACCGAGGGCGGGACCACCTGGTTCGGCGACCGCTCGATCTCACCCCGCAGGTCGCTGCGCACGCCCGAGTACGCCAGGGCGGGGCGGCCGAACTGCGCCAGCAGCTCCAGGTCCGACTCCCGGACGCTGCGCACTGGCCCGACGGCTGCCGGGTACCGGCTCGCGTACACCCCCATCAGGCGGCTCATGCCGCCCTCCACCTTCTCGAAGTACACCAGGTCGGCCTGCTCGACGCCGAGGTGCGGGCGGGCCCGCCGGGCGTTGTCGAGCTTCACCGCCAGCACCTGGCCGTCGTGCGCGGGCATCCCGGTGAACGGCGAGGCCCAGGGCCCCTTGCCGTCCTGCGGGGCCGCCGGCTCGCAGGCGGCCGCCCCCAGCAGCGAGCAGGCCAGCAGCAGTGCCCACACCGTCCGGCGGCGCCCGCGCGGGACGTGCCGCCCCCCGCGCGGGAGGGCGGCACGTCCCGAGGGCGGGGCGGACGGTCCGGCGGGGACGGCTCTCGGCGGCATCGCGTACTCCAGACGTCGGTGACGGTCGGACAGGGATACCTCGGCCGATACCTTCCCGAACCCGGTAGCGGCCATCCGACCGCACCTCTTCACCCCGTCCGGCCGTCCCGCCGCCCGTCCGCCCCCCATGTCGGTGGAGGCGGACTCCGCCGCGCCCCGTCCGCCCGTCGGCCGGTGGCCCGCCCGTTCGCCCCGGCGGGGCCTACCAGCTCGACTTGCGGACGCCGGGCAGGTGGCCCGCGTGGGCGAGCTTGCGGAGGTTGACCCGGGACAGTCCGAAGGCGCGGAGGTGGCCACGGGGGCGGCCGTCGACGCTGTCCCGGTTGCGTACGCGGGTCGCGCTCGCGTCCCGCGGCTGGCGGTTCAGTTCGCGCTGGGCAGCGGCCCGTTCCGCGTCCGGGGTGTCGGGGGACCGGAGGACCGCCTTCAGCGCGGCGCGCCGCGCCGCGTGGCGGGCGACGACGGCCCGCCGCTGCTCGTTCTTCGCGATTTTGCTCTCCTTGGCCATGCTCAGACCTTTCCGCCGCGTGCCCGGATCCGGGCGACGGCTGCTTCGATGCCGAGGGTGTCGATCGTCCGGATCCCCTTGGCGCTGAGCGTGAGGCGGACGTGGCGGCCCTCCGAGGGCAGCCAGTAGCGCTTGCGCTGGATGTTGGGGTCGAACCGGCGGGACGTGCGGCGGTGCGAGTGGGAGATGCGGTTGCCGAAGACCGGTGCTGCGCCGGTGAGCTGGCAGTGGGCGGGCAAGGTGCCTCCTCGCAGGCTTAATGAAAATGGTTTTCGTTTGTGTATAGTACCCCCATGGCTCGCAACGAACTGCGCCCGGTGATCAGACTCCGCTCCACCGCGGGGACCGGCCACACCTACGTCACCCGCAAGAATCGCCGGAACCACCCCGATCGCCTGGTGCTTCGCACGTACGACCCGGTCGTCCGCCGACACGTCGACTACCGCGAGGAACGCTGACCCGTCCGGCCCCCGCCTGGCGCCGGAACCCCGCCCCCCGAAGGAGACAGCCCGACATGCAACCCGGCATCCACCCCGAGTACCGGCCGGTCGTGTTCCGCGACCGGGCCGCCGACTTCGCCTTCCTCACCCGCTCCACCGCCACCAGTGCGTTGACCGTCGAGTGGGAGGACGGCCGCACCTACCCCGTCATCGACGTGGAGATCTCGTCCGCGAGCCACCCCTTCTACACCGGTACCGCGCGGGTGCTGGACACCGCCGGACGAGTGGAGCGCTTCGAGCGCCGCTACGGCCGGCGCGAGGCCCGCTGATGGCCGGCCGGCCCGCGTCCGACCTGCCGTTCCCCTCGCGTGCGCCGCGCCCGCACGACGGCCGGCTGCCGGTGGTCGTGGTCGGCGGGATGCACGCCACCGCCCGCCGGACGGTGGTCGACCGGCTGCTCTCCGAGGTGCCCGGCAGCGTCGCGCTGCACCACGACCTGGCCACCGCCGGGCGCGGAGCCGTTCGCCGGACGGTGCGCGAGGCGCGCGGGCTGCTGGACACCGGGGAGGCGCCGCTGGTGAACGACTGCGCCTGCTGCGCCCTGCGCGAGGACCTGCTACCGGAGTTGGAGCGCCTGGCGGTGGCCGGTCTCTGCCGACTGGCGGTGGTCGAACTGTGGGACTCCGTGGAGCCCAAGGCGATGGCCGAGGTGGTGGCCGCGCACGGCGGGTCCGCCCTGCGGCTGTCCGGGGTGGTGACGGCGGTGGACCCGGCTCTGGCGCTGCCGTACCTCGCGGACGGCGTCGACCTGGACGAGGCCGGACTGGCCGCTGCCGCCACCGACCGCCGGACGGTCGCGGACACCTGGGCACGGCAGGTGGAGTACCCCGCAGTGCTCGCCCTGGTGGCAGGCGAGGACGCGGCCGACGCCGGCGACCTGGCCCTGCTTGCCCAGCTCCACCCGACCGCCGCGCGGATCGAGGTCGCCGCGGACGCACCGGCGGCGGACCTCGTCCGCGCCGCCACCGCGGGTTTCGACGTGGAGAGTGCCGCGGCTCGGATGCATCCGTCCTGCGCGCTGCTGCCGCAGGACGACTCGGCTGAGGGGGTGGACACCTTCGTCTGGCGCCAGGTGCGTCCGTTCCACCCCGGCCGGCTGCACGACGTGCTGGAGGAACTGTGCCGGGCGGCGGCTCGCAGCCGCGGACGGTTCTGGCTGGCCGACCGACCGGACACGCTGCTCGCCTGGGACGCGGCCGGGGGCGCGCTGTGCGTCGAGGATGCCGGGCCCTGGCTGGCGGCGCTGCCCGACGCGGCCTGGGACGCGGTCCCCGCGGTACGTCGTGCCGCGGCGGCGCTCGACTGGCACCCGGAACACGGCGACCGCGTGCAGCACCTGGTCTTCGTCTCCCCTGACCTGGACCGCGAGGGGCTGTGCCGGCTGTTGGACTCCTGCCTGCTCGACGACGCGGAGTACGCCGCCGGGTCGGCGGCCTGGCGCCACCTGCCGCACGCCTTCGACGGACTGCTCGACTTCGCGGCCTGAGGGTGTGCGGTGAAGCATCGCGCTTCCCCGCACACCCTCGGGGCCACCGCCCGCCCGTCGGTCCGCCGACGGGGCGACCGGCCCCGGCTCGCGCCCCCTTCCCCGCCTCAGCCGCCACACCGCGAGGAGCACCATGGCACACCGTCGGCAGCCGGCCAGGCCGGTCACGCCCCGCCCCAACCCCCTCGATGCCGCGGGCATCACCTACATCGACTACAAGGACACCGACCTGCTGCGCAGGTTCCTCTCCGACCGAGGGAAGATCCGCAGCCGCCGGGTGACCCGGGTGACGGCGCAGCAGCAGCGGCTGCTCGCCCGGGCCGTCAAGAACGCCCGGGAGATGGCGCTGCTGCCCTGCGCCCAGCGGTAGCCCGACCGCTCGCCCGGCCTTCGGGGTGGGGGCGTCCCGCCTACACTGGCGGGCATGGCATGCCGCATCAGTGAACTGGTCATCGACGCTGCCGACCCCGAACGGCTCGCCGCGTTCTGGGGTGAGGTCCTCGGTTACGTCGAACTCGACCGGGAGAGCGACGGCAGCATCGAGATCGGGCTGCCCGGCACTGGTTTCGGCGGCCCGCAGCCCACCCTGGTTCTCAGTCCCAGCAGCGACCCGCGGCCCGGGAAACTCCGGATGCACATGGACGTCAGCGCCACCGACCGCGACCAGGACGCCGAACTGCAGCGGCTGCTCACCCTCGGCACGACGCCCGTCGACGTCGGCCAGACCGGTGCCGAGAGCTGGCACGTCCTGGCCGACCCGGAGGGCAACGAGTTCTGCCTCCTGCGCACCCGGCTCCCGTCCGCCTGACGACCGTCCGGCCCGGGCCCGCGCGCACGTCGGAGAACGCGGAGGCGGTCACCCGTGGCGGTCACCCGTCGGCGCTGCCGTCGGGCCCCGAGGGCAGAACCGCGCGCAGCCGCTGCCTCAGACGGGTGCGTTCGGGGCCTGTTCCGGTCAGGTCGAGCGCCTTGCGGTACGCCGCGGCGGCTTCGGGCAGCCGGTCGAGCTGCTCCAGCAGGTGCGCACGGGCGGCCGGGTAGGGATGGTGGTGACGCAGGGCGGGCTCTGCCGCCAGCTCGTCGAGGAGGACCAGGCCTGCCTGCGGTCCGTCACGCATCGCCACGGCAACTGCCCGGTTGAGTGCGACGACAGGGGAAGGGGCGAGGGCGAGCAGCACCTCGTACAGCGCGACGATCTGCGGCCAGTCGGTGCTCGCGAGGTCGGCGGCCTCGTCGTGGAGGGCAGCGATGGCGGCCTGCACCCCGTACGGACCGGGCGCCCCGCCGGTGAGCGCGAGCACCGCCAGGCTGCTGCCCTCCTCGATCATCGCGTGGTCCCAGCGGGCGCGGTCCTGGTCCTCGAGCAGCACGGGCTCGCCTTCGGGTCCGGTTCGGGCCCCGCGTCGTGCGTGGACCAGCAGCATGAGGCCGAGCAGTCCGGCCACCTCCCGCTCCGCAGGCATCAGGCGGCGCAGGATTCGCGCCAGCCGGATGGCCTCCTCTGCGAGGTCGGGGCGATGCAGCCGCGGGCCCGAGCTCGCGGCGTACCCCTCGGTGCAGAGGGAGTACAGGACCTGGAGCACGCCGGGCAGGCGTTCGGGTAGTTCGTCGGCGCCGGGCACACGGAACGGGATGCGGGCTCCGTGGATCTTCTTCTTCGCCCGTACGATCCGCTGGGCCATCGTTGCGGTGGGGACGAGGAAGGCCCGCGCCACTTCCGGTGTGGTCAGCCCGGCCAGGCAGCGGAGGGTCAGCGCGGTGCGGTCCTCGGCGGCGAGGGCCGGGTGCGCACAGGTGAAGAACAACTGCAGGCGCTCGTCGGGCAGCCCGCCGTCGGAGTCCGCGGGTGGGGAGGAACCGGCGCGGTCCGCCTCCACCTGCAGGACGGCGAGGCGAGCGGCGTACCTCTGGTCCCGTCGCAGACGGTCGACGGCCTTGCGCCGGGCCGTGGTCACGAGCCAGGCCCCCGGCTTGTTCGGAACGCCCTCGACCGGCCAGTGCACCAAGGCCATCTCCAGCGCCTCGGAGGCAGCCTCTTCGGCCAGGTCGAGATCACCGAAGCGCCGGACAAGGGAGGCCAGCAGCCGGCCGTGTTCCTCACGGAACACCGCTTCCACGGAGATCCGGGCGAGTATCCGGTGCGGCTCCACGGGGGCGCCGGTGCCGGTGCCCCCCTCGTCCCTCACGGTCAGGCCCCGAAGTCGGCGATCGGACGCACGACGACCGATCCGGTGCCCCGCGAGCCGGGGCACCGGGCGGCCCATTCGAGTGCGACGTCCAGGTCCGGGACGTCGATCACGTAGAAGCCGCCGAGGACCTCACGGGTCTCCGCGAACGGCCCGTCGGTGACGGTGGGCTTTCCGTCCTGGTCGACCCGAACCTTCGTGGCGGTGACCAGGTCGGCCAGCGACTCGCCGGAGACCCAGATGCCCGCGTCCTTCACTGCCTTGTCGTAGGCCATCCAGTCTTCGACGCCGCACTCGGCGGCGCCGCCGTTCTCGTCGGTGGCTCCGGCGTTGATCAACAGCATGTACTTCATGGTCGACTCCTGTCAGGGGGCTGGTGGTCCCGTGCGGCGTGGCCGCCGTTCGCCATGACGACGAACGGGCCGCGGCCGGATCGACATCCCGTCTCCGCCATTCTCCGCGACCGGTCCGCCGGCTGCGACAGGGCAGGAGGCCGGGGCAGACGCGACGGTGGGCGGCGATAGGTGATCTTCCGGTGCCCAGGTCCCGGCACCCGCGGGTCCGACCCCGCACCGGACCGTCGTTCGCGATCCTCGCCTTCCGGGATGTGTGCGCCCACCGGGTGCCCACTCGCGCCGCGCGCAGGGTCCGGCCTCCTACGGTGTCGCGACGCACCCTCGACCGCGATGCCGTCGGTCGCCGCCGGGGTCGGCGGCGCGGAGGTAACGGGGGCGGTACCGCCCGTGACGTGGTGGGTGCGACACCGCGCGCGGGAACCCGGGGGCGGGCGCCCTCGTCCTAGCGGGAAAGGTGTGTGTGCGGAGCAACGGATCCCGCGTCGGATGGCGCTGAGGCGTGGTCGCCTGTGACGCTCGTGACGCCTGTGGCGCGCCGGGCCTGAGTGGCGGTGGCTCGCACTCCGTATCTCTGACCGGGGGTGATGGCCTTGCGACGGTCCGTCGTGCACGTGCATCGACTCATGCATTTGCACGTGAACGGGGTTACCATCGCTGATAGTTGGGAACTGAACTACCCGGGAGAGCCCTATGCAGCAGGCACGGAACGGCATGGCCGCCAAGGACCTCCAGGGGGTCACCTGGCAGAAGAGCCGGCACAGCAACTCGCAGGGAACCTGCGTGGAGTTCGCCAAGCTCCCCGGCGGGGACGTGGCGGTCCGCAACTCGCGTTTCCCGGACGGCCCCGCGCTCGTCTACACGCCCGCAGAGGTGGAGGCGATGCTGCTCGGCATCAAGGACGGCGAGTTCGACCACCTGATCAGCGGCTGACCCCGCGAGGGGCCGGGCCCGCGTGCGGGGAGTTCTCCTCCCCGCGGCGGCCGGTCACCGGGTGTGCGCCGCGCCGTGCCGCCGCCGGGTCCTTGCGGCCGTCGACGTCCTGAGTCGGCCGGGAGGGCCCGGCGGTGCGTCCGGACGCGACCCGGCGGACATGTTCCGGGCAGAGGCGACCGGGGTGGACGCGATCCGGCGCGGGCGCCGGGGCGCCGGATACGCGGCACGGCCGGCGGACGGTACGGGAGGCGGGAGCGGTGGCACGGGTGCGTGCGGGGGTGCGGTCGACAAGAGGACTCCCGTCGACCGCACCCCCGCGCCCGTGCGTCGGTCAGGCCGAGCCCGCGGCGGTGGGCCCCGCGCTGCCGAGGCCCACCCGGAAGAGGGCCCAGACGACCTTGCCCGGGACGGCGCCGGTGAGCGGCTGCCACCCCCAGCTGTCGCTGAAGGACTCGACGAGGAAGAGTCCGCGTCCGGATTCCGCGGTCGTGTCGGCGAAGTCGGCCAGGGCCGCGAACGGGTCGTTGTTGTCGTGGGCGGAGACGGGGGCGCAGTGGCTGGGGTCGCGCACCGCGCAGACCAGCCGGGACGACCAGCGCATCAGGTGCAGCCGGACCGGAGCGTCGAGGCTGCCGGACGCGGCCGCGGTGGGCAGGCCGTGCCGGAGGGCGTTGGTGACCAGTTCGGAGACGACGAGCGTGACGTCGTCGCAGTGCGACGACAGACCCCAGCCGCTCAGGGTGTTCCTGGTGAACTCCCGCGCCGTCTGCACCGACTCGTACTGTGACGGAAGTGCGCTGGACGCGGCTCCGGCCAGTGCGTCCGGGTCGAGCGGAGGGAGGCCCTGCCATAACGGCTCAAGCACGGTGGTTCCTTCAGTCCCCACAGCGAGGTACCCCCTGGCTTGTGACGGAAGCGGAGGTCCGGTTAAGGACCAGACGGTTGCGCGGCCCGATGGCGCCGGGAGCCCAAACTCTCGTGCACGCGGTGCACTTGGGCTGCTCCCATGGTTGCCAATGTGCGCGACGGATGCAAGGGCAGATGCACGTGCACGCGTAACTTTCGATCGTGTGTAATCGGACGGGCACTCAACGGAGCGCGAAGATGGCAGACTGCACACCCGTTCTGGGGCGGTCGTGGGATCGATGGAGGGGTATATCCGG